>JALOTG010000303.1 GCA_025458005.1 Thiobacillaceae bacterium | reverse complement strand
GGCGACGGTCTCGATGAGGTCCTCGTTCAGCCCCAGCATGCGGGCCAGGGTGCGGCCGATCTGGGCCACCTCCAGGCTGTGGGTGAGGCGGGTGCGGAACAGGTCGCCCTCGTGGTTCACGAATACCTGGGTCTTGTATTCCAGGCGGCGGAAGGCGGTGGAGTGGACGATGCGGTCGCGGTCGCGCTGGAACTCGCTGCGCGGCGCGGCGGGCGGCTCGGGGTGGCGGCGGCCAAGGGTCCGGGCCGGGTCGGCGGCGTAGGGGGCGAGGTGGCTCATGCGGGAATTATCGCCGAGTTGCTGGATTGCCGCGTCGGCTACGCCTCCTCGCCATGACGTCATCGCGAGGCCCGCAGGGCCGTGGCGATCCAGGAAGTGCCTGGACGGCCCGTTTCCCATCAAGCATCCGGTGCATGGTCCGTGTGTTGTTCCGGCTAGGCCGGGCAGGATGGCCGGTCAAACCGAGGCCACCGCCTCCGTCAGGGTCGCGCGCAGCGCATCGGCCGGCACGTCGCCGGTCAGGAAGGCCTCGCCCGGCCGTCTGAACAGCACGAAGCGCATCCGGCCGCCTTCCACCTTCTTGTCCACGCCCATGTAGTTCATATAGGCGTCCGCGCCGAGGGCGGGGGCTTCCACCGGCAGGCGTGCGCGGCGGAACAGGTCGGCCATGCGCGCCACGTCGTCGGCCGAGATCAGGCCCATGCGACGCGACAGGTCGGCCGCCAGCAGCGTGCCCGCCGCCACCGCCTCGCCGTGCAGCCAGTTGCCGTAGCCCATGCCCGCCTCGATGGCGTGGCCGAAGGTGTGGCCCAGGTTGAGCAGGGCGCGCTGGCCACTCTCCCGCTCGTCGGCCGCCACCACCTCCGCCTTGTTCCGGCAGGACTCGTATATGGCGTAAGTGAGCGCTTGCGTATCGCGCGCCACCAGACGCTCCATGTTGGCCTCCAGCCACTCCAGGAAGGGCAGGTCGCGGATCAGGCCGTACTTGATCACCTCGGCCAGCCCCGCCGACAGCTCCCGGTCGGGCAGGGTGTTCAGGGTATCGGTGTCGGCCAGCACCACGCGCGGCTGGTAGAAGGCGCCGATCATGTTCTTGCCCAGGGGGTGGTTGATGCCGGTCTTGCCGCCCACCGAGGAGTCGACCTGGGCGAGCAGGGTGGTGGGCACCTGGACGAAGGGCACGCCGCGCTGGTAGCAGGCTGCGGCGAAGCCGGTCAGGTCGCCGATCACCCCGCCGCCCAGGGCGATCAGGGTGGTCTTGCGCTCGGCACGGTGGGTGAGCAGGGCGTCGAAGATGAGGTTTAGGGTCTCCCAGTTCTTGTAGGCCTCGCCGTCCGGCAGGACGACCGGGATGACCTCCACCCCCGCCGCCTCCAGCACGCCGCGCAGCCGGTCGAGGTAGAGCGGGCCGACGGTGGTGTTGGTGACGATGGCCGCGCGCGGCTGGGCCAGATGCGGGGCGAGCAGATCGGCCCGCTCCAGCAGGCCGGGGCCGATGTGGATGGGATAGCTGCGGTCAGCGAGGTCTACGGTCAGGGTCTGCATGTAAATATTTCAGCGAAGGTGTCGATAATTGGGCCGTCATGACTCGCATGCATCATGCATGGATGCGCGTCTTTCAGGATTATACGTAGGCGGCCCGTGCCCGATGCAGAACAGGCTGGCATGGCGTTTGCTAGAATCGCGACCACTCAGCCGTCCACATCAATAATAGGGATCCACGACTTGAACATCCGCTCCTGTGCGAGACCAAGCGACCTGCTGGTATCGGCCATGCCTGGTCAGGGCCGGTGGCAGCCCATCATGCCCCCGGGCGGTCCGTATGGCGGGGAAAACGGCCGGGCATGAGCAAACCCGCTCGCGAGACCGGCTATGACGCGCGATCGATCCGCGAACGCACGGAACGCGCAGTGTTCAGGGCCTACAAGCAGGTCCGCCAGCGCATGGGCATGGCCCTGCCGCGCACCCACGTGTTCGTCGCCGGCATGCAGCGCTCGGGCACCAACATGCTCATTGAGACCCTCGAGTGGAGCCCCTATACCGATGTCTATCACGAGACCGACCCGCGCGCCTTCGACAACTACGAGATGCGCCCGCTGTCCGTCATCCAGGAACTCGCCCGGCGCTCGTCGGCGCCCTTCTTCGTCATCAAGTCGCTGTGCGAGCTGGACCTCCTGCGCCAGCTGCTGGAGGAATGCGCGCCGGCGAAGGTGGTCTGGATCGTGCGCCACTACCACGACAGCACGAATTCCGCGATCCGCTCGTTCGGCAACTTCGTGCCCCAGCTCAAGCGGCTGTCGAAGAACAAGGACTCGGACGGCTGGCGCGGGCGCGGCATGAGCGACGCGAGCCAGGACCTGATCCGGCGCCTCGCCCATCCCGACATGGGGGAGGCGAGCGCGGCCGCGCTGACCTGGTACTACCGCAACGTGCTGTTCTTCGAGCAGGGGCTGGATCGGGATCCCCGCGTGGCGCTGATCGCCTACGAGGACCTGGTGCATGACCCCACCCCTCGGCTCGCCGCCCTGTGCGATTTCCTGGGCGTCCCCGGCTTCAGCCCGTGGATGACGCGCTTCATCCACGCCGCTTCGGTGCGCAAGGCCGCCCCGCCCCCGCTG
>JALOTG010000302.1 GCA_025458005.1 Thiobacillaceae bacterium | reverse complement strand
GGGACAGCCGCGGTCGCGCCGGCGCCGCTCCTCGCCTGGGGCGTGGTCCTGATCTTCTGGCCCTGGGTCCAGCAGGCGCCGATCGGCAATCCGCTGCTCGCCGCCCACACCTTCTCCCACTTCCCGCACAACACGACCTTCGTCTACGCGGGCGAGCTGGTGCACAGCACCGACCTGCCCTGGCACTACCTGCCGGGGATGTTGCTCGTGCGCCTGCCGCTCCCGGTCCTGGCAGGGCTGGCGCTGGCGCCGCTCCTCGCCCTGCGCTGCGCCCGCCGGGCCTGCGCGGAGCGCCCCGCCTGGGCGCTGGTCGGTACAGCCACCGTCCTGCCGCTGGCCCTGGTTATCGGCACCGGGACGGTGCTCTACGACGGCCTGCGGCACTTCCTGTTCCTGGTGCCCCTGATGGCCGTGGTCGCCGCCGCGGCCATCGATCACGTCTGGCCGCGGGTCCCCTGGCGCCGCGTGCGCGAGGGGTTGGTCGGCCTGGGGCTGACCTGGCTGGTCCTGCAGGTGGGCGAGTTCGTCCGGCTCCACCCCCATCAGTACATCCTCTACAACGCGGTGGCCGGCGGCGTGAGCGGGGCCTCCGGGCGCTTCGAGCTGGACTTCTGGGGCAATTCGCTCAAGGAGACCAGCGAGCGGCTGGTGGAGGAGGTCGTCGCCAGCCGCGGTGAGGCGGTCCTGGAACACCCCCTGCGGGTGGTGGTCTGCGGCCCCTACGACAGCGTGCGGGCCTACGTGCCGGAGGCCTGGCAGGTGGTGGACGCCCGCACCGCCCGCTCCGGCGACCTGTTCGTGGCCCTGTCCAAGGTCCGCTGCCGGCTCCGCGGGCACGGCGAGATCCTGGTCCGCACGGAAGAGGAAGGCGTCGTGCTGTCGGTCGCGGGGACGCTGAACTAGCCGCGCCGCGCGGCCGCCGCCGGGCGCGGGAACATCGGGGGGTGTCCGACCCCTTGCGGGCCTACAATGGCACCATGACACGCCCCCCTCGCCGGCTCGTCGACGCCCTGCTGCCGGTCGCGGCGCTCGCCACCCTGTCCCTCTGGACCGCCCGCGCCCTGCTCCGCGTCGATCAGAGCTGGGACACCTGGATGTACCACCTCCCGTTCGCCGCCCGCCTGTGGGGCGTGGTGCCGGAGGCGGAATTCGGGATGCCGGCGTATCTGGAGGACCGCTACGACGGCGTGCCCCTGCTCGGGGAGTGGATCCAGGGGCTGCTGCTCTGGGCCAGCGGCCGGCCGGAGACCGCGGCCCTGCCCGCGCTGGCGAGCCTGGTCCTGTTCGTGGTCTTCCTGCGGGCCTTCTTGCAGGTGCCCTGGGCCCTCGGTCTGGTGGCCCTCGCCGCCATCCCACTCGTCCACGTCCACGCCACCGCGGGCTACGTCGATCTGCCGTCGAACCTGGCCTTCGCCGGACTGGTGCTGATGACTTACCTGCTCTACGTCCGCCCGGGGTTCGGCACGCGCCGTCACCTGCTGCTGATGGCGCTCCTGGCGGCGCTGGCGGGCAACATCAAGTTCCAGCTGGTGCCCTTGTTGCCCATTCCGCTCGCCCTCGCCGGGGCGCGCCTGATCTGGCTCGCCCGGGGCGACCTCGGCGGCGCCCTGGCCCGGGCCGGCGGCCCGGTGCGCGTGGCCGCGGCGACCGCCCTCGGGCTGGCCCTCGTCTTCGCCGTGCCCCTGAAGAACCTGGTGGCACACGGGAACCCGGTCTACCCGATCCAGATGCGCGTGCTGGGGCTGACCCTGGCGGGACCGGAGGTCCTGCCGGCGGAGAAGGCCATGGCGTCGATCCGCTTCGTGCCGGTGCATCTGGAGGACGCCCCGCCCGCCCAGCGCTGGCTGCTGTCGCTGCTCGAGGTCGGGGTACGGCCGCTGACCGACCCGCGCCGCTGGACCGTAGACCAGTTCATGCCCCACGGCGCCACGGGCACCATGATGGGCGGCTACTCGGCGCCCTACGTGGTCTTCAGTCTCCTGCTGCTCGCCTACCTGGTACTGCGGCTACGTTCCCGCGAGGCGTGGGGCGCGTTGACCGTCATGCTGCTGGCGTCGGCCGTCGTCGCCGTGGTGCCCCAGTCCCACGAGCTCCGCTACACGATGTTCTGGATGGTGGTGCTGGTGTCCCTGAACCTGTATCTGGTCGGCCGCCTCCAGGCTTCGGCGCCAGCGTCGCGGGTCAACCCGCGCAGCGTGGGGCTTGCCAGCCTGGCCGTGCTCGCCCTGACGGTGGCGGTCAGCCGCGGGGCCTATCTCGACCCCCGCCCCTACCCGGTCGAACGTCTGGTGGACCAGAAGGTCGACAAGACCATCCTGGCCACGATCGCCGACGGCGACCACGTCTGCTTCAGTCACGAGCCCTGGACGTTCCTGTACGCGTCCCACTTCCACCCGCCGCTCCGGTACGCGCTGCGGGAGCGCTCCCGGGCCGAGGACTGCGGAGGCTACCGACACCTCGGGCTGGCGAAGTTCGGGCCGGATTGACTCGAAAGTCAATGTCCTCCGTAGGCGGGGGCGTCGCGGTCAGCTTTACTGTAGACAGCTCAGAGATAGCGGTGAAAGGACGAATGACAAGACGCTTTCTGTTTCCCGCAGCCGTCGTGGCAGCCGTCGGCGG
>JALOTG010000133.1 GCA_025458005.1 Thiobacillaceae bacterium | reverse complement strand
TCGGCGCGAAACTGCAGGCCCTGGTGAAGGCCGCCGACCCGAAGGTGGTCCTGCTCGACTGCTCCGCGATTCCCGGCTTCGAATACACCGCGCTGAAGATGCTGGTCGAGGGCGAGGCGCGGCAGCGTGAGCAGGGCAGGGAGCTGTGGCTCGCCGCGCTCAATCCCGAGGCGCTGGAACTGGTGCGGCGCACGCCCCTGGCGGAACGCCTGGGCCACGAGCGGATGTTCTTTACCGTCGAGCAGGCGGTCGCCGCGTTCGAGGCGCGGCAAGCCGCGGACGCCAAGGAGCGTTGATGGATGCATGACAGGCATGGCATCGAGGCGATGGCGTGCCAGCCCCTGCGTGTTTCCCCGGGACCGGGCGTGTCTGTCGCGTCGTCGCCCTCGGCAAGTTGCAGCTCTGTGCGCTGGCGCTGGGAGCCGGTGCCATACAGGCACAGGAGATCGAGCCGCGGACCGACTCGAACGCGCCGGGTCAGGGCTATGTGCTGCAGCCACGCAGTGTCGTGTTGCGAAGCGCGAGCATAGGCATGCGGCCGGGGGCGCGAAATCCGGCTGCAAACTACCCGGCCGGCTTGCCGAACGCGACAAGGCAGGCATTCCATACTAGATTGAGATGGTTGGGGCGGTCCCACCATCACCCACCGCATGGGGGCATGGCATGAAGCAATCCAGTCTGCAGATGATTGGCGTGGTGTTGCGATGGCTCTTGATCGCGACACTGCTCATTGCACCGGGTGCGCGCGCGCAAGGCGAGCCGGCGCCGCTCAAGGCCGAGGAGATCGAGGCACTGGTAGCGCCGATCGCCCTCTATCCGGATTCGTTGCTGTCGCAGGTGCTGATGGCGTCCACCTATCCCCTGGAGGTGGTGCAGGCGGCGCGTTGGGTGAAGGCGAACCCGAACGTCAAGGGCGAAGCGGCGGTCAAGGCGGTGGAGAAGGAAGCCTGGGACATCAGCGTGAAATCCCTGGTCGCCTTTCCGCAGGTCCTGGAGCCGATGAACGAAAAGCTCGACTGGACCCAGAAGCTCGGCGACGCCTTCCTGGCCAACCAGAAGGGGGTATTCGACGCGGTGCAGCGGTTGCGCGGCCGCGCCCAGCAGGCCGGCAATCTCAAGTCCAATGAGCAGCAAAAGGTGATCGTCGAGCAGGCGGCGCCGCAACAGACCGTGATCGTCATCGAACCGGCCCAGGCGGAGGTCATCTACGTGCCGGCCTACAACCCGACCGTCGTCTATGGTTCCTGGGCCTACCCGGCCTATCCGCCCTATTACTGGCCGCCGCCGCCCTACTATTACCCGGGTGGTGCCCTCGCCAGTGGTTTCATGTGGGGGTTGGGCGTCGCCGCCGCGGGGGCCATCTTCAGCGACTGCAACTGGGGTCGCGGCGATATCGACATCGACATCAACCGGGCCGTCAACATCGACCGCAGTTTCAATCCTACCCAGATCAACAACGGCCGCTGGCAGCACAACCCCAGCCACCGCAAGGGTGTGTCCTACCGCGACTCCGCGAGTCGCGCCAAGTATGGCAAGGACGTGCCGGGCGCCGACGGGCGTCGCGATTTCCGCGGACGAGAAAGCGGCCCGGTTGATCGTGGCGGCGTGGGTGATCGCGGCGGAACGGGGGTTGCCGACCGCGCCGGGCCATCGGACCGTGCCGGGCCCTCCGACCGCACCGGACCCTCGGACCGCGCCACGCCCTCCGACCGCGCCGGGCCCTCCGACCGCACCGGACCCTCGGACCGCGCCGGGCCCTCCGACCGCACCGGACCCTCGGACCGCGCCGCGCCCTCGGACCGCGCCGCGCCCTCGGACCGCGCCGGGCCCTCGGACCGCGCCGGGCCCTCCGACTTTGGCGGCAGTCGTGACAGCGCCTTCCAGGGGGTGGGCGGTGGCACGGCCGCGCAGCGCGACTTCGACCGCGGTCGGGCCAGCAACCAATCATTCGCGTCCAGCCGCGGTGGCGCGGGTGCCCGGTCTGGTGGCGGTGGTGGTCGCGGTGGCAGACGCTAGGGAGGCCGGACAATGCGTAATCCGAATCAACGAATCGCCATGGCACGCTTTCCCCATGCACTCCTGGTCGGGTTGCTGGGACTTCTCCTCACCTGGATCCCGGCGGCCTTTGCGCAACAGCAGATGTTTTCGTCACCCGAGGCAGCCATGGATGCCTTTGTCGAGGCCCTGGCCGCCAACGATGACACAGCCATGAAGGGAATCCTCGGCGCGGACTACCATGCCTTCATTCCCCCCGTCGGCGCCGAGGCCCGCTCGCGATTCCTCGCGGAATCGTCCAAGTCGCGCGGTTTCATCGCCGAGGGCGACGCGAAGACGCTGGCCACGGTCGGCGAGGGTGGCTGGACGTTCCCCATTCCGATCGTGAAATCTCCCCAGGGCTGGCGGTTTGACACGCGTGCCGGCGCCGAAGAGATGCGCATACGAAGGATTGGACGCAACGAACTCGCGGTCATGCAGGTCATGCTGGCCATCCATGACGCCCAGAACGAGTATGCGGAGCAAGACCGGGACGGCGACGGGGTGCGCGAGTATGCCGCCAAGTTCGAGAGCACCCCGGGCAAGAAGGACGGGCTCTATTGGCTTGCCAAGGAGGGCGAGGAACAGAGCCCGTTGGGCCCGATCCTCGCCAAGGCCCGTGCCGCGGGTGGCGACAGCCGTTCGGGCTATTACGGCTACCATTACAAGCTGCTGGGTTCCCAAGGCAAGAACGCGCCGGGCGCTGCCTACGACTATGCGGTGCGTGGCAGCAAGATCGGCGGCTTTGCCGTCGTCGCCTGGCCGGTCAAGTACGGCGACACGGGCGTGATGACGTTCATGATCAGCCACGATGGCAAACTGTACGAGAAGGATCTGGGCTTGCAGACCGCCACGCGGGCAAACGCCATGATCCGCTTCGATCCGGACGCGAGCTGGCGAGTGGTGCAGCCTGGCGGCTGACCATCGGCACAGTCATCGGGTGATGCCAATGACGAGTCAGGGGCAGAGTGGATTCACGGCCATACCGAAGCAGGAAGCGCCCCGGGTTTTGAGGAGGCTCCTTTCCTTGAGAAGATGGAGCCATGGGCAAATCAAACCGTTTTTCCCCCGAAGTGCGCGAACGCGCTGTGCGCCGGGTACAGGAACACCGAGTCGAGTACCCGGCCCTGTGGGCGGTCATGGAATCGATCGCGCCGAAGATCGGATGCTCGGCTCAGACCCTGCATGAATGCGTCAAGCGGCACGAGGTCGACGCCGGTCTGCGGGGCGGCGTCAGCAGCGGGGAACGCGACCGCATCAAGGCCCTGAAGCGGGAGGCCCAGGAGTTGCGCCGGGCCAAGGAGATCCTGAAGCTGGCCAGCGCGTTTTTTGCCCAGGCGGAGCTCGACCGCCGATTCAAGTCCCGGGGGCGTTTGTCGACCAGCACCGGGTCATCTGCGGGGTCGAACCGATCCGCGAGGTCTCGCGGGTCGTCCCGTCCGGTTATTTGCGCCACGCCGCCCAGCAGGAGAATCCCACCCTGCGCGGTGCCCGCGCCCAGCGCGATGAGGCCTTGATGCCCGGAATACGGCGGGTCTGGCAGGCCAACTTGCCGGTCTATGGCGCCGACAAGCTCTGGCGCCAGTTGAACCGGGAGGACATCGTGGTGGCCCGCTGCACGCTGGAACGGCTGATGAAGCGCATCGGACTGGAGGGCGTCAGGGGGAGCAAGGTCGTGCGCACGACGATCCCGGATGCCAAGGCCCCCTGTCCCCTGGACCGGGTCAACCGCCAATTCCGGGCGGACCGTCCCAACCGGCCGTGGATATCGGACTACACCCATGTCTCCACCTGGCAGGGCTGGCTGTACGAGGCCTTCGTCATCGTCGTGTTCGCCCGGCGCATCGTGGGTTGTCGGGTGAGCAGTTCCATGCCCACGGACTTCGTGCCGGATGCCCTGGAGCAGGCCCTCTACGCCCGACAGCCTGAGCGCTCGGATAGCCTGGTGCACCACAGTGACAGGGGCTCGCAGTACGTCTCCATCCGCTACACCGAGCGGCTGGCCGAGGCGGGCATCGAGCCCTCGTCGGGCAGCCGGGGCGACAGCTACGACAACGCCCTGGTCGAGACCATCAATGGGCTGTACAAGGCCGAGCTGATCCACCGTCGCGCCCCCGGGAAGACCAAGCAAGCGGTGGAACTGGCCACCCTGGAATGGGTGGCCTGACTTGAACCAAATGGCCTCCACGAAATACGGGGTGATTCAGCCTGGGTCGTTCCGACCAACGAGGAGCTAATGATCGCGCGTCACACCTATGCGACTGCAGTCGGCAAGGAAGGCCGACGTGCTGACTGACTGGATTCCCCTGCTACGCGATTTGCGCCACTACCACCGTGAGTGGCTGCCGCGCGATGTGATTGCAGGGCTGTCGGTTGCCGCGGTGCAGATCCCGACGGCGATCGCCTATGCCACCCTGGCGGGCTTTCCGCCCGAAGTCGGGCTCTACGCCAGCATGCTGCCGGTGCTGGTCTATGCCCTGTTCGGTTCCTCCCGCCAACTGGTGATCGGGCCGGACGCCGCCACCTGCGCCATGATTGCCGCCCTGCTGCTGCCCATGGCCAATGGCGATCTGACCTACTACCTGCAGCTGTCCGCCGCCCTGGCCATCACCGCGGGACTGCTCATGGTCATCGGCGGCATGACCCGCATGGGCTTCATCGTGAACTTCTTCGCGCGCCCCATCCTGATCGGGTTCCTCAACGGCATCGCCATCAGCATCATCGCCGGGCAGCTGGGCAAGCTGCTGGGCATCGCCGTCGTCAGCCGGGACTTCGGACCGTCGCTGCTGGAACTGGCCCGCCGGCTTGGCGAGACCCATGCCATAAGCCTGGTCCTGGGCATGGCGACGCTGGCGTTGTTGATCCTGTTCAAACGCCTTGCGCCACGCGCGCCTTCTGCGCTGGTGGCCTTGCTGGTGGCCGGTCTGGCGGCATTCCTGTTCGCACTGGATCAGCAACAGGTCAAGCTGGTCGGCGAGGTGCCCGCCGGCCTGCCGGGCTTTGCCGTCCCCGGCCTGGGTTACGAGGGCGTGCAGGGCATCTTCATGAACGCGGTGGGTCTGGTCATCGTCAGCTTCACCAGCGGCATGCTGACGGCCCGCAGCTTCGCCACCCGCAATGGCTACGCCATCAACGCGGACCAGGAGATGCGCGCCTTCGGCCTCGCCAACATTGCGTCCGGCCTGTTCGGCGGCTTTGCCGTCACCGGGGCGGATTCCCGCACGGCGGTGAACGACGCCAGCGGCGGCAAGACCCAACTGGTGTCCGTGGTGGCCGTCCTGGCCACCGCCGGGGTCGCCCTGTTCCTGGCGGTGCCCCTGGGCTACCTGCCCATCGCCGCCCTGGCCGCCGTGCTGATCTTCTCCGCCTGGGGCCTGCTGGATATCGACGGCATCCGCGGCCTGCGCACCATCGACCGGTTCGAGTTCGCCCTGTCGCTGCTGACCATGGCCGGCGTGCTCATCATCGGCGTGCTGCCCGGCGTGGTGCTGGCCATCGCCCTGGCCCTCCTGCAGGTCCTCATCAAGATCTACAAACCGGCGGAAACGCTGCTGGGCATCGTGCCGGGCCTGGCGGGCTACAACGACCTCAGCCTGTCCGAGGACGCGCGGCCCGTTCCGGGCATGATCATCTATCGCTTCGATGGCCCGCTGTTGTTCTTCAACGCGGACACCTTCAAGGCGCGGGTGCTGTCCCTGGTGGACGGAAGCACGCCCCGGCCACGCTGGTTCATCCTCAACGCGGAATCCATCAACCAGCTGGACAGCACCGGCGCCCATGCCATCGATGACCTGATCGGCGAATTGCGGGCACGCGGCGTTCAGCTGGTCGTTGCCCGTCCGAAGCTTTACATGCGCAAATATGGCAAGCCGCTGGGCCTTGGGGAGAAGATCGGCGTGGACAACATCTTCCTGTCCGTGCATGCCGCGGTGGAGACGATCCAGCAACGGGAGAGCCTGGCCGCGCCAGAGAGTCCAAATCGCTGATTTTCGGAGGAGACCGGATCATGAAAAAGAAAGCCGCGAAGAAACGCCTGTCCAACACGGCCGTCGCGCCCGAGAGCGCCATGGCCAAGATCAGCCGCAAGGAATAAGAAAAGACCCTGCTCAAGCTGCGGGCGAAGCTGTGCGCCGTGCAGGACTGGGTGGTGGCCACCGGGCAGCGCATCGTCATCGTGTTCCAGGGCCGGGACGCGGCCGGCAAGGGCGGCATCATCAAGGCCATCACCGAGCGGTCGAGTCCCCGCGTCTCCCGTTTGGTGGCCCTGCCGGCGGCTGCGGACCGGCAGAAGACCGACATCTGCGCCCAGCGCTACATTAACCATTTTCCCGCCGCGGGCGAGGTGGTGATCTTCGACCGCAGCTGGTAAAACCGCGCCGGGGTGGAGCACGTGATGGGCTTCTGCACCAAGGAGCGGCACCGACGCTTCCTGGAGCTGTGTCCGTTGTTCGAAAAAAACATGGTCATCGACAACGGCATCATCCTGCTGAAGTACTGGCTGGAAGTGGGCGACGCGGAGCAGGAACGGCGGTTCCGCGCCCGGGACCAGATGCCGGAGGCCACCGATACGAACTGCGGACTGCGCCCCCTGGCACATCGTGCACTCCGACGACAAGAAGCGGGCCCGCCTGAACCTCATGGTCGCCCTGGTGGACTCCCTGCCCCCCCTTGCGGCCGCCAGTAGCGACTCTGGCAGCGACCCGCGCCTCGTGGCCCTGTTCGCCTCGCCCGAGCACATGCGCAAAGTCTTCGGCAATAGTCCCACCCTGAGGGAATCTCGCGCGCAGCAGGCCGACACCGGCCAGGGCGCCGCGCCTGCGCCTTGTTGGCGTCGCTCATGATCATCTTCCTCGTGGTTGGGCGACGGATGGTCCTTCCGGCCGGCGTCGTTTCTTGCGCGGCTGCGTGGATGACACCGGTCATTATCGTCAATGTGTCGGCAGAAAGAGGCCATGAGGCTTTCGCGTCCGTGGGTTTGGCGCAAACTGAATAGGCGGCGGCATGAGACATGACTAGAATGATGAAGCATTGGTGGGCGGATCGAGCCGGTACGGGGCCCGCCGACAACATCCATTGGATCGGCGCCACAGGAGATCAGTCCATGTTCAAGTCCGATGTTTCAGGGTTCCCCACTTTCTTCAGCATGATGGCCCTTCTGGCTCTCCTGCTGCCGGTGGGCGCCGCGCAGGCCAAGTCGGCCCAGGAGATCGATGCACAGGTGGATGCGGCCCTGGCCGACTTCCGCAAGGGCACCCAGGGCGCCGATGAATACCTCGCTTCCGCCAAGGGTGTGCTGGTGATGCCCCAGATCAAGAAAGTCGGCTTCGTCGTGGGCGCTCGCTGGGGCGAAGGCGCGTTGCGGGTGGGTGGTGCCACGGTGGACTACTACAAGATGGAAGCGGGCTCCCTGGGCTTCCAGGCCGGCTACCAGGAAGCCAGCTTCCTGTTCATCTTCCTGACCCAGGAGGCCCTGGACAACTTCCGCCACAGCAAGGGGTGGACGGCTGGCGTCGAGGCGGGCATCACGGTGGTGGACGAAGGCTTCGGTGGCGACCTGAACACCCTGAAGGAGAAGGCCTCCGTGGTGGCCTTTGTCTTCGGCAAGAAGGGCCTGATGGGCGGCTACTCCTTCAAGGGCGAGAAGTTCACCAAGTTCGCGCCTGGGAACTGATCACCTGTGCGGTTGATGGCCTTGTCGTCCCGCTCTGGCTTGGGTCCCGGGGGGCATTACCCGCTCACCCCGGCGGGTAGTCGGCCGCTTTTGCGGGCCATCTTGATCCACCTGCGCTAGCCGGCATGGCTGCCAGTACAAGCATCATGCGCATCGCCGGTGGACTGCTGCTGGGCGTGGTCCTGGCCGCCATGAGCGGCTGGGGCGCCCTGGCCCTCTACTATTCCGACTTGCCGGGTCACAGCTTGCGGTCCGGGCTGGCGGTGGCCTTCGCCCTGGCCGGCCTGGTGGCCATGGTCGTCGCCCTTGCCCCGCGCCAATGGCGCAGGAAGTTTCTGGCTGGTTTCCTGGCCCTGTTTGCCGTGCTGCTGGCCTGGTGGAGCGGCATCGAGCCCTCCAACGAGCGGGACTGGCAGCCCGAGGTGGCCCGGCTGGCCCATGCGGAGATCCGGGGCGATCT
>JALOTG010000132.1 GCA_025458005.1 Thiobacillaceae bacterium | reverse complement strand
GAAGGCGCGCACCGTGCCGGCGAGTTCCGCCCGCTCCGGGATCACGTTGTAGGCGCCGCCGTCGGCGTGGAAGCGGGTGATGGACAGCACCGCCGCGTCGAGCGGGTCGAGAATGCGGCTGACGATATTCTGCAGCGCCTGCACCAGGACCGCGCCGGCCACGGTGGGGTCGCGGCCCTGGTGCGGAAAGGCGGCGTGGGCGCCGTGGCCGCGGATGGAGATGTCGAACTGGTCGGAGCAGGCCATCACCGGCCCGGCGTGCACGGCGAACTGGCCGGCGGCCAGTCCCGGCCAGTTGTGCATGCCGTACACCGAGTCCATGGGAAAGCGCTCGAACAGGCCTTCCTCGATCATCACCCGGGCGCCGCCCACGGTCTCCTCGGCGGGCTGGAAGATGAAGTACACCGTGCCGTCGAAGTCGCGGCTGGCGGCCAGGTATTCCGCCGCCCCCAGCAGCATGGCGGTGTGGCCGTCGTGGCCGCAGGCGTGCATGCGGCCGGCGTGGCGCGAGCGGTGCGGGAACAGGTTCTGCTCCTGGATGGGCAGGGCGTCCATGTCGGCCCTGAGGCCGATCGCCCGGCCGCTGCCGCCCGCCTTCAGCACCCCCACCACGCCGGTAGTGGCCAGACCCCGGTGCGCCTCGACGCCAGCCGCCTCCAGCGTGCGCGCCACCATATCGCTGGTGCGGCCTTCCTGGAAGGCGAGCTCGGGATGGGCGTGGATGTCGCGCCGCAGGCTGACGAGGCGGGCGTGGTCGGCGATCAGGCGTTCGGGAATGCGCATGGCGAGGTGTCGGTGGGCTCCTGCTACGAAGATAGCACCGAGTCGCGCTCGGCGCGCCACTCGGCCAGGGCGCGCAGGGCCTCCTCCAGGGTGGGCAGCAGGCGCGCCTGGCTGGGCGCGCGGGACAGGCGGGCGGTGCCGGCGCCGCCCGCCCAGACGCGCACGTCGCCGCCCAGGCGCTGACGCAGCTCCTCCAGGGCGGGCAGCACGCGGCGCTGCGGATAGGCGATGCTGAAGGACAGCACCACCACCTCGGCGCCGTGGCTGCGCACCGCGCGGGCGATGTCCTCGGCCGGGGTCTGGGTGCCCAGGGAGATGCAATAGGCCCCCTCCAGGGCGAACAGGGCGGCCACCATCAGGATGCCCAGCCCGTGCGGCTCCTCCGGCAGGGTGGTGAGCAGCACCCGGGGCCGGCCCTGGCGGTCCGAGACGCTGGCGATGGCGTCGCGCAGCACCCACTGCACCGAGTCCGTGTAGAGGTGCTCCTCGTGGATGTCCAGCTCGCCGCGCGCCCAGGCCTCGCCGACGGCGTGGTTAAGGGGGGCGATGGTGTCCAGGACAAATCTCGCCAGGCCCTGGCGCAGCATAAGGCGGCGCAGGTGCTGGCGCAGGCCATCCGGGTCGTGCACGCGCAGCATCTCCAGGGCGGACGCCTCGACCCGGCCGGCCTCCGGCTGGCCAGCCCGCACGTGCCGCTCCCGGGCCAGGGCGGCCAGGCGCTCCTCGTCCTCGCCGACGATGCGCGCCGGTCGCAGGCCGGCGTCCATCAGGCGCTTGATGAGGCGCAGGCGGCCGACCTGCTCGGCGGGGTAGACGCGCTCCCCCTTGTCGTCGCGCAGCGGGGCCGGGAAGCCGTAGCGGCTCTCCCACTTGCGCAGGACATCCTTGGACAGACCGGTCTCGCGCTCGACGGCGGCAATGGACAGGGCAGGTTGGACAATCGTCATAATTTGTCCTGGACAATGTGGTTGACAAACGGAAAAGATAGTCCTATCTTACACCCATACGCATATTTGTCCAGGACAAATAAATGAACCCGACCATCTTGTCCAAGCAGTCCCACCGTCCGCGTGCCCTGCCCGCCCCGCGTCCCTTTCCGGCCCGTGTCCTGCTCGCCCTGCTGGCCGTGACGGCCCTGATGCTGACCTTCCAGGCCCAGGCCTCGGACTGCCCGGAGCTCCTGCGCCACAAGTTCAACAGCCTGCAGACCGGCGCGCCGCAGGACCTCTGCCAGTACCGGGGCCAGGTGGTGCTGGTGGTCAACACCGCCAGCTACTGCGCCTACACCGACCAGTACGGCGGCCTGGAGGAGCTCTACGCCCGCTATCGGGACCGCGGCCTGGTGGTGCTGGGCTTTCCCTCCAACGACTTCGGCGGCCAGGAGCCGGGCGGCAACCAGCAGATCGCCAAGTTCTGCCGCCTGACCTACGGGGTGGAGTTCCCCATGTTCGAGAAGTCCCACGTGGTGGGCGACCGGCGCAACGGCCTGTACGCCGACTTGCACCGGCGCACCGGTCAGCAGCCGCGCTGGAACTTCCACAAGTACCTGATCGACCCCAGTGGCCAGCGGGTGTGGAGCTTCGAGTCCGGCGTGGCGCCCGACGACCAGCGCCTGGTGGACGAGATCCGCCGCCTGCTGGATGTCCGCAAGGCGGCGAAGCGCACCACCTGAGTCCACCCCTGGCAGCGAGGACAGACACCATGCAAGAGACCGGAATCGCCGACCTGCGGCAACAGGCCAACCGCGTGATGCGGGCCTACACCGAGTTGGACGCCCTGTGGAACATCATCGTCGCCGAGGCGCGCCAGCCGGAGCGGCGGCAGTCGCGAGCGAGCGCCGTACCACCCGCGGACCACCCGCCGCGCCACACCCGGGCGACAGGCGAAGGACAATGGTGAGAGGAAGGAGCAGACCATGACCGCCGCCGCCCGCCTGGCCATCGGCTGGGTCGAACAGGGCCTGGTGCCCGACCCGGTGATCCGCCAGGGCATTCGCCGCCTGTGCCGCACCCGCCTGGAGGAGATCGGCCGCGCCGACGCCCGCCGGGCGGCGCTGGACATGCAATCCTTCATACACGCCATGGACGCCGGCCCGGTGGCCGCCCTGCCGGAACTAGCCAACGAGCAGCACTACGAGGTGCCGGCGGCCTTCTTCGAGCAGGTACTGGGGCCGCGCCGCAAGTACAGCTGCTGCCACTGGCCGGGCGCCGTCGGGGACCTGGCCGGCGCCGAGGAGGCGGCCCTGACCGTGACCTGCGCCCGGGCCGAACTGCGCGACGGCCAGGACATCCTGGAACTGGGCTGCGGCTGGGGCAGCCTGTCGCTGTGGATGGCGGAGCACTATCCCAACGCCCGCGTCACCGCCGTGTCCAACGCCCAGGCCCAGCGCCGGCACATCGAGGCCGAGGCGGCGCGGCGGGGGCTGGCCAACCTGCGGGTGATCACCGCGGACATGAACGACTATGCCGCCGAGGGTCAGTACGACCGCGTGGTGTCGGTGGAGATGTTCGAGCACATGCGCAACTGGGGCGAGCTGCTGCGCCGGGTGGCGGGCTGGCTGCGGCCCGGCGGGCGCTTCTTCATGCACATCTTCTGCCACCGGGACCGGCCCTACCTGTTCGAGGACCGCGGCCCGGACGACTGGATGAGCCGGCACTTCTTCAGCGGCGGCATGATGCCCAGCGACGACCTGCCCCTGCGCTTCCAGCGCGACCTCAGCCTCCTGCGGCAATGGCGCTGGAGCGGGCTGGACTACGAGAAGACCGCCAACGCCTGGCTGGCCAACATGGACGCCCGCCGCGCCGCCATCCTGCCCATCCTGGCCGACACCTACGGCGCCGACCAGGCCGCGCTCTGGTGGCAGCGCTGGCGCCTGTTCTTCATGGCCTGCGCCGAGACCTTTGCCTACGATGGGGGAGAGACCTGGTGGGTGAGCCACTATCTCTTCGAACGCCGGACCTGACGCCCGGCCGCCGCGCCGGCGTGCCGTCGGCGCCGCGCCTGGCCGTGAACGTCCTGCTCTTCCAGGCCGCCTGGTTCGCCACCGTGCTGGGCGCGGCCCAGGGCCTGGCCTGGCCGGGGCCCGTAGCGGTGGCGCTGGCCATCGCCGTCCACCTGGCCACGGCTGCCCGGCCCGGCGTCGAGGCGCGGCTGCTGCTGGCGGCCCTCGCGGTCGGGCTGCTGCTGGAGAACCTGCTGCTTGCCGCGGACCTGGTGCGCCATGCCGGCGACCCTTCCTGGGCGCCGCTGTGGATGCTGGCCCTGTGGCCCCTGTTCGCCACCACCCTGAACCTGTCCCTGGCCTGGTTGCGCGGCCGCATCCGGCTGGCCGCCCTGCTCGGGGCGGTGGCCGGTCCCCTGGCCTACCTGGGCGGCGCTGCCCTGGGCGCCATCACGCTGCCGGAGCCGGTCCTGGGCGTGGCGGCCCTGGCCGCCGGCTGGGCCCTGGCCCTGCCCGTCCTGCTGGCCCTGGCGCGGCGCTGGGACGGCGTGTCCGATCCGCGGAGCGGGTCATGATGGACTGGGGCGTCTACACCTGGGGCCTGGCCGCCACCCTGAGCCTGGGGGTGGTCGGCTGGCTGGTCACCCTGCCCCGGAACAACGTCAACCTGGTGGACAGCCTGTGGTCCCTGTTCTTCCTCGCCGCCGCCCTGGCCTATGCCGGAGCGGGCGAGGCGGACGGCCCGCGCGCCGCCCTGGTGCTGTTCCTGGTCGCCCTGTGGGCCCTGCGCCTGGCCACCCACCTGGCGCTGCGCAACCGGGGCAAGCCGGAGGATCGCCGCTACCGGGCCATCCGCGCCAACCACTCGCCCGGCTTCGGCTGGAAGAGCCTCTACATCGTCTTCGGCCTGCAGGCGGTGCTGGCCTGGCTGATCTCCCTGCCGCTGCACGCCGCCCTCCTCTCCCCGGCGCCCCTGGGCGTCCTGGACATCCTGGGCGCGGCCCTGATGCTGGCCGGCCTGGCCACGGAGAGCCTGGCCGACCGCCAGCTCGACCGCTTCAAGTCCGATCCCGCCCAGCGCGGCCGGGTGCTGGACACCGGCCTGTGGCGCTACAGCCGCCATCCCAACTACTTTGGCGAGTCCTGCGTGTGGTGGGGCTTCGGCCTGATCGCCCTGGCCGCCGGTGCCTGGTGGGCCCTGCTCGCGCCCGCCCTGATGACCTTCCTGCTGCTGCGGGTGTCCGGCGTCGCCCTGCTGGAAAAGGACATCGCCGAGCGCCGCCCCGACTACCGCGACTACATCGCCCGCACCAGCGCCTTCGTCCCCTGGCCGCCCCGCCGCGCGTCCGCCCCATCAAGCCGGGAGGCCATGCCATGAAGCGTCTCCTCGCCCTGGCCTGCGCCGGGCTGCTGACCGGCTGCCAGTCGCCCAGCCAGCCGCCCATCGCCCTGGTGGATCGGGTCGACCTGCCCCGCTTCATGGGCGACTGGTACGTCATCGCCAACATCCCCACCTTCCTGGAGAAGGGCGCCCATAACGCCGTGGAGTCCTACCGCCTGGCCCCGGACGGGACCATCGAGACCACCTTCACCTTCCGCGCCGGCGGCTTCGACGGTGAACAGAAGCGCTACACCCCACGCGGCTTCGTGGTGGAGAACACCGGCAACGCGGTCTGGGGCATGCAGTTCGTCTGGCCGTTCAAGGGCGACTTCCGCGTTGTCTACCTCACCTCGGACTACGGCCAGACGGTGATCGGCCGGGAGAAGCGGGACTACGTCTGGATCATGGCCCGCACCCCCAGCATCCCCGGGGCCGACTACCGGCGTATCCTCGCCTTCCTGGCCGAGCAGGGCTACGACGTCGGCAAAGTCCGGAAGGTGCCGCAGCGCTGGGAGATGCAACGCACGGAGACCCCATCGTGAAGATCGCCATCGTCGGCAGCGGCATTGCCGGCCTCACCGCCGCCCATCACCTCCACCCGGAGCACGAGATCACCCTGTTCGAGGCGGGCGGGCATGTCGGCGGCCACGTCCACACCCACGACGTCCGCCTGGGTGGCCGCGACTACCGCGTCGACACCGGCTTCATCGTCTTCAACCGGCGCACCTACCCGCACTTCATCGAGCTGCTGGGGGAACTGGGGGTGGAGGGCCAGGACAGCGACATGAGCTTCTCCGTTTCCTGCGGCGACGCCGGCCCCCACCCCGGCCTGGAATACAACGGCACCAGCCTCAACGCCCTGTTCGCCCAGCGCGAGAACCTGCTGCGCCCCGGCTTCTGGGGCATGCTGCGGGACATCCTGCGCTTCAACCGGGAGGCTCCCGGGCTGCTCCAGGACGAGGGCGACGAGATGAGCCTGGGCGAGTACCTGGCCCGGGGCGGCTACGGCCGCATGTTCCGCGACTACTACATCCTGCCCATGGGCGCCGCCATCTGGTCCACCGACCCGGAACGCATGCTCGGCTTCCCCGCCCGCTTCTTCGTGCGCTTCTTCCAGAACCACGGCCTCCTGTCGGTCAACGACCGGCCGACCTGGCGGGTGGTGAAGGGGGGCTCCCGCGCCTACGTGGACCGCCTGGTCCGGCCCTTCGCCGACCGCATCCGCCTCATGAGCCCGGTGCAGCGCATCGTCCGCCGGGAGGACGGCGTCGTCCTCCACACCCAGGCCGGCGGCGCCGAACCGTTCGACGCCGTCTTCCTCGCCTGCCACAGCGACCAGGCCCTGGCGCTGCTGGCCGAGCCCACCGCGGCCGAGCGCGAGGTGCTCTCCGCCATCCCCTACCAGCCCAACGAGGCGGTGCTGCACACCGACACCCGGCTTTTGCCCCGCCGCCGCCTGGCCTGGGCGGCCTGGAACTACCTGATGCCGGAAGGCCCCGAGGGCCGCCTGTCCCTCACCTACGACATGAACCTGCTCCAGGGCCTGGACGCCCCGGAGACCTTCTGCGTGACCCTCAACGCCGGCGCGCGCATCGACCCGGACAAGGTCATCGCCCGGATGACCTACCACCACCCCCTGTTCACCCCCGAGGGCAGCGCCGCCCAGGCCCGCCACCGGGAGATCAACGGCACCCGCCGCACCTACTACTGCGGCGCCTGGTGGCGCAACGGCTTCCACGAGGACGGCCTGGTCAGCGCCCTGGATGCCCTGCGCCACTTCCGCCAGGACTTCCTGCACCACCGCCCCCCCTACGAGGCCAGGAGGGCATGATGCAGAGCTGCCTCTACGAGGGCTGGGTCCGCCACCGCCGCCATGCGGTGCCCAATGTCTCGCCCCGTCCCCACGCCTTCCGCTACCCCCTGTTCATGCTCTGGCTCGACCTCTCGGAACTGGACCGGGTCTTCGCCGGGCGCTGGCTGTGGTCCACGCGCGGCCCCAACCTGGCCTGGTTCCGCCGTGCCGACCACAGCGGCGACCCCGCCCTGCCCCTGGACGAGACCATCCGCCGGGAGGTGGAGACGCGCACCGGCCGGCGCCCCCGGGGGCCGATCCGCCTGCTCACCCACCCGCGCTACTTCGGCTACGGCTTCAACCCCATCAGCTTCTTCTACTGCTACGCCGAGGACGGCACGACCCTGGAGGCGGTGGTGGGCGAGGTCACCAACACCCCCTGGGGCGAGCGCACCCTGTATTGCCTGCCCATGGCCGAGAATCGCGGCCGGGCCGGGCGGCCGGAATTCCGCTTCGCCAAGGCCATGCACGTGTCCCCCTTCCTGGCCATGGACATGGCGTACCGCTGGCGCCTCAACCTGCCCGGCGAGCGCCTGCTGGTGCACATGGACGACCTGCACGGCGAGGAGACCGTGCTGGACGCCACCCTGGCCCTGGAGCGACGGGAGATCACGGGCGCCAGCCTGGCCCGGGTCCTGCTGCGCTATCCCCTGATGACCGCCCAGGTTATCTTCCTGATCCACTGGCAGGCCCTGCGGCTGTGGCTCAAGGGCGTGCCGATCATCGACCATCCGCCCAAGAACCTCGAACCGGAGGCGCCCGGCCGGGCGTAAGCAGCCATGCAGGAAGAGATCCTCGCATCCCCCCTTCCCCTCTCGTCCCGCGCTCGGCCCGGCCTGCTCCCGGCCCTGGGCCGCCGTCTGGTGCTGGCGAAACTGGCCGGGCTCCGGCACGGTCGCCTGGAACTGGTGGAAGCGGGCCAGTCCTGGCGGTTCGGCCAGGGCGATGGCGTCCGGATCGAGGTGCGCGACCCGGCCTTCTGGGCCGCCGTCGCCTTCGGCGGCAGCGTCGGCGCCGGCGAGGCCTACATGGACGGTCTCTGGGACTGCGACGACCTCACCGGCCTCACGCGTCTGCTGCTGCGGAACCGCGCCGTGCTGGACGGCATGGAGCAGGGCCTGGCCCGCCTGTCCGCCCCCCTGCGCGGCCTGCTGCACCGGATGAACCGCAACACCCGCGCCGGCAGCACCCGCGCCGGCAGCCGGCGCAACATCGCCGCCCACTACGACCTGGGCAACGACTTCTACCGGCTCTGGCTGGACGAGACCCTGATGTATTCCAGCGCCGTCTTCGAGCGGCCGGGCATGAGCCTGCGGGATGCCTCCACCGCCAAGCTGGCGCGCATCTGCCGCAAGCTGGACCTGCAGCCGGGCGACCATGTCCTGGAGATCGGCAGCGGCTGGGGCGGCTTCGCCCTGCACGCCGCCGGCCGGCACGGCTGCCGGGTGACCACCGTCACCCTGTCGCGCCAGCAATGCGACCTGGCCCGGGCGCGGGTGGCCGCGGCGGGGCTGGATCACCTCGTCGAGGTCAGCCTCACTGACTACCGCGACCTGGACGGGCAGTACGACAAGCTGGTGTCCATCGAGATGGTGGAGGCGGTGGGCGCCGAGCACCTGGACACCTACTTCCGCCAGTGCGGCCGGCTGCTCAAGCCCGACGGCGCCATGCTGCTGCAGGCCATCACCATCGCCGACCAGCGCTACGAGGCGGCCCTGAAGGAGGTGGACTTCATCCAGAAGCACATCTTCCCGGGCGGCTTCCTGCCCAGCGTCACCGCCCTGACCGCGGCCATGACACGGGCCTCCGACCTGCGCCCGGCGCAGCTGGAGGACATCGGCCCCCACTACGCCGAGACCCTGGCCCGCTGGCGGGCGAACTTCCTGGCCGAGCTCGACGCGGTCCGCGCCCAGGGCTTCGACGAGCGCTTCATCCGCATGTGGCTGTTCTACCTCTGCTATTGCGAGGGCGGCTTCCGCGAGCGGGACATCGGCACCGTGCAGATGCTGCTGGCCAAGCCGGGCTGGCGCGGCGACGCGACCCTGCCCCTGGAGAGCGGACGATGCTGAACCGCGTCCTCGCCTTCATCGCCGCCGCCCTGCTCCTTGGCGGCTGCACCGGCGTGCCGGAAGGGGTGCAACCGGTGCGCGGCTTCGACCTGGACCGCTACCTGGGCACCTGGTACGAGATCGCCCGCCTGGACCACAGCTTCGAGCGGGGCCTGACCGATGTCAGCGCCACCTACAGCCGGCGCGGCGACGGCGGCGTGCGGGTGCTGAACCGCGGCTGGGATCCCGGCAAGGGCAAGTGGAAGGAGGCCGAGGGCAAGGCCTACCTCCTCGGGGCGGCCGATGTCGCCAGCCTCAAGGTCAGTTTCTTCGGCCCCTTCTACGGCGGCTACCACGTCTTCGCCCTCGACCCGGACTACCGCTGGGCCATGCTGTCGGGCCCGTCCAGGGACTATTTCTGGATCCTGGCCCGGACACCCCAGTTGCCGGACACCGTCCTGCAGCCCCTCCTGGCCCGGGCCCGCCAGGCCGGC
>JALOTG010000131.1 GCA_025458005.1 Thiobacillaceae bacterium | reverse complement strand
GCGGAGACCGGGACGTGCTGCAGGTAGGGGTTCGCGGCTTGCTGGGCATAGGCGGGGGCGGCCAGGAGCAGGGTGGCGGCGGCCAGCGCGGTCATGCGGTATCTCATCTTCATCTCCTCGTGCGGTCAGTCTGGGGGATCCCAAGACGACATCATAAATCCAGGTCCCTGACCTGACATCATGCAATCGCCGAATGCATGACGCGCGGACATGAAGGGTCGGGTCAAGCGGACCTGGGCAACAGCATGCCGTCCCTGGAAGCAAAAAGGCCAGGCCCTCGGGCCTGGCCTTCAGATGCGACAGACAGGCATCAGCCGATGGTCGCGTCGGCGGTTTCCTTCTCGCCCTTGTTGTCTTCCCAGGTCACGGTGACCTTGTCGCCCGCCTTGGCGCCCTTGACGTTGAACGCCAGATAGGGGTTCTTGGAGATACCACCGCCCCACTGGGCATCCATCACGGTCTTGCCAGCCAGCGTCGCCACCACCTTGGTGATGTGGTGCGCCGGCACCACCTGACCCGTCTTCGCGTCCTTGCGCAGACCGGTCTCCATCGGGTGGTTCATCAGGCACTTCACCTCGGCTACGTCGCCCTTCATCGCGGCGCGAATCTTCATCGTAGACATTTCTGTTTCCTCTCTCTATCCGTGGATTCCGATCAACCGCCGCAACCGCCGATGGTCACCTTCACTTCCTTGGCCGCGGTGTACATCTTGCCGCCGGCCTTGACCATCGCCCGCACGTTGGACGTGGTGCCCAGCTTGATGCGGGTGGACACGAAACCCTGCGCGCCGTTCATCAGGTCGAACTGGGCCACCAGCGGGAAGCCGTTCTTCTCGCCGATGATGGTGATGGACTCGGTCCCGGGCAGCGCGGAGGTCACTTCCACGGGCACCACCGCGCCGTTCTCGGCGATGTCCGGCGCCTTCACCGTGATCTGCGCGCTGTCGGCCGCGCCCGCGCCGCCCACCGCCTTGAGCACGTCTGCCAGGGCCTTAGACTCGAAGGCCGCCTTGTTCCATTCGGCCGCGAACACCGCCGAGGGCTTGAGCAGCCCGGCAGCCATCGCCACCCCCAACGCACCGGCTGCTCCGGCACCTTTCAGCACTTGCCTACGCTGATTGTTCATCAACAGTCTCCTTCTGACTCCATGGTTACACACATTACCCTTGCCGGGTTCATGTCGGGCACCGGCCCAGTCCGATTAACGCGCCTCGCGGCGAATCAGTGGACAGTATATTCATGCCACTCCAGCCAAGCCTTGGACAGGCCGGAGATGCGGAATATACCGTAAACAAAAAGAAAACGGGATGGTATGCCATCCCGTCTTGAATCCGTGAAGCCCTGCTCAGCGCAAGCCGGAAATGTACTCGGCGACGGCCTTCATCTCCTGATCGGTCATCTTCCTGGCGATCACCTGCATCATCTTGCCGCCATCGTTGGCCCGGTCGCCGCTGCGGAAATTCCTCAGCTGGGACAGCACGTACTTGGCGTGCTGGCCGGCCAGACGCGGAAACTGCACCGGGATGCCGGCGCCGCTCGGGCCATGGCAGGACGCGCAGGCTGGCACGCCGCTGCCCGGGTTGCCGCCCTTGTAGATCTTCTGACCCGCGGCCACCAGGGCGGCATCCTTGGCCAGGCGCGGCTTGGGCTGCTGGGCGGCGAAATAGGCGCCCAGGTGAATCATGTCCTCGTCGCTGAGCTGGGTCACGTTGGGGGCCATGATGGCGTTCTTGCGCGCGCCGCTCTTGAACTCGCGCAGCTGTTTGGTGATGTACTGGGGGCTCTGGCCGGCCAGGTTCGGGTAGGTCGGCGAGGTGCTGTTGCCGTCCGCGCCATGGCAGGCGCCGCAGACGTCGTTGACGATCTTCTGCGCCTTGGCGGGGTCTCCCTGGGGGGCGGAGGCCGGGGTTGAGGCCCATGCCACCGAGGCGGACATGAGGGCGGTCAGCAAGGCGAAGCGGTAGTTCATGGCGGCACTCCTGAGCCTGATACGTGGATCGATAAATCCAGGCATTCTAACGACCCTTTTGCTACCATGCCAAGCTTTGAGCGACATTCACCGTGCTCAACGCGGTCTTCCACACCACCGTCGCCCGATTGGCGGACCTGCCATCGGAAAGCCTGGCGGAGGTGGCCTTCGTCGGCCGGTCCAACGCCGGCAAGTCCAGCGCCATCAACCTGCTGGCCAACCAGAAGCGGCTCGCCTTCGTCAGCAAGACGCCGGGACGCACCCAGCACCTGAACTACTTCCGGGTCGGCGAGGGGCGCTTCCTGGTCGATCTGCCCGGCTACGGCTTCGCCCGCGCGCCCCTGGAACAGCAGCGGGCCTGGCAGTCCCTGGCCGGCGATTACCTGCAGACCCGTCCCCCCCTGCGCGGGCTGGTGCTGATCATGGACGCGCGCCATCCCCTCACCGACCTGGACCTGCAGCTGCTGGACTGGTGGCGGCGGACCGGCAAGCCGGTGCACGTGCTCCTGTCCAAGGCCGACAAGCTCTCGCGCGGCCCCGCCCTAACGGCGCTGCGTGCCGTGCGCGACCATCTTGCCGGCCTGGGTCTGGCCGGCGGCGTCCAGCTGTTCTCCTCGCCCAAGCGCCAAGGCATCGAGGAGGCGGAGGGCGTGCTGCGGGACTGGCTGGATCTGCCCGGGCGGGCAACGTCGAACGGCCCGGCGGATGCGCCGACGACGGACAAAAAAAACCCGGCTCAAGGGGAGAAAGCCGGGTTCAACGCGCCTTAACTTTGCGTTAAGGCACCCGCTCAGGGAGGAGAAGCGGGAGACGAAGCGACTCGTCAGGCTGATAGAGCGAGTCTCATTACGAAAGTTCCCGGCGGCGCCATTGCATCGCATTCGGCGCCGGTTTTTGGCTAGTATTGTTTTCCTCGACCACATACGAATCACGCCATGTTCGATCTCTCCGCCTTTCCCAGGAAGCGCATGCGCCGCATGCGCCGGGACGACTTCTCCCGCCGCCTGATGCGGGAGACCCAGCTGACCAGCGCGGACCTCATCCTGCCGGTGTTCTTGCTGGATGGAGACGACCGCCAGGAGGCGGTCGCCTCCATGCCCGGCGTCACCCGCCTGAGCCTGGACCGCCTCTACACCGTGGCGGAGGAATGCCTCGCCCTGGGCATCCCGGCCCTGGCCCTGTTCCCGGTCGTCGACGCCGGGCTGAAGTCCCTCGGCGCCGAGGAGGCCTACAACCCGGCCGGCCTGGTGCCGCGCGCGGTGGCGGGTCTCAAGGCGCGCTTCCCGGAGCTGGGCGTGATCACCGACATTGCCCTGGACCCCTACACCAGCCACGGCCAGGACGGCCTGATCGACGAGACGGGTTACGTCCTCAACGACGAGACCATCGCCGTGCTGACCCGCCAGGCGGAATGCCACGCCGCCGCCGGCGCCGACGTGGTGGCGCCGTCCGACATGATGGACGGGCGCATCCGCGCCGTGCGCGACGCCCTGGACGCGGCCGGCCACATCCACACCCGCATCCTGGCCTATTCGGCGAAATATGCGTCGAGTTTCTACGGCCCGTTCCGCGACGCGGTGGGCTCCGCCGCCAACCTCGGGGCGGGCGACAAGTACACCTACCAGATGGACCCGGCCAACAGCGACGAGGCCCTCTGGGAGGTGGGGCTGGACCTGCAGGAGGCGGCGGACATGGTGATGGTCAAGCCGGGCATGCCCTACCTGGACGTGGTGCACCGCATCAAGACCACGTTCGGCGCGCCCACCTTCGTCTACCAGGTGTCCGGCGAATACGCCATGCTCAAGGCGGCGGCCGGGAACGGCTGGCTCAACGAGCGCGCCTGCGTGCTGGAGGCCCTGCTCGCCTTCAAGCGCGCCGGCGCCGACGCGGTGCTCAGCTACTACGCGCTGGACGCGGCGCGCTGGCTGCGCGAGGGTCAGTAGAAGCGGGTGCGCCGCTCCCGGTCGACGCGGATGATGTAGCGCTGGATCTCCGTCTCCAGGCTGGCCGGCAGGTCGATGAACTGGCAGCCCGCCCGGTGCGAGTGCCGCCCGTTGCGCAGCACCACCTCGAAGGTGCTGCGCACCCCCAGGCTGACGGCGAACTGGCCCACGCCGGGCAGGGTGAGGCGGCAGCCGGCATAGACCCGGCCGGCGTGCAGGGGAAAGTCGTTCTGGTAGGCCAGGATGCCGATGCCGCCGATGCTGATGTCCACCACGGTGGCCTCCAGGTCGCCGGCGTCGGTGGGGATCAGGCACTTGATGGGATTGACCACCGAGGTGACCAGCCGGTAGTACTCGCGCCGCTGCAGGCGCAGCAGCTGCTCCGGCAGCGGCACCCGGAAGGCGGGGGCCTGCCGGTACTGGGTCTTTTCCAGCCCCGGCGCGGTGAACTGCACGCGCACCTGGTCGTGGGAGGTGGTCAGCACCACCTCGCTGCTGACCCGCAGCAGGGCGTTCATGCCCTCGTCCGCGCCGTAATCCAGGTAGACCGAGCGCGTCGCCGGGTCGACGCCGATGATGGAGGTGAGCATGAAGTCGCGACCGTTGTCCGCGTAGGCGGTGACGATGGTCTTGTCGTTCATGACGTCGCGCAGGATGCGCTCCACTTCGCCGGCCCGGCGGACCAGGTAGCGGTTCATCTCGTCGCTGGAGGTGATCTCGATCTTCATGGGGAATTGCCGGTTGGATGGCCCGGAATTGTGGGTTGTCAAATTTGATTCGTATACTGGATTGTAAGCAATGACGATAATCAGTCATTACACAGGCCGATTGGAGACACACGCATGGGCTTGATGGAAAGGTTGAGACGATCGGGCACGGCATGGGCCAGGACCATCGTCGCCTTCCAGCCGCCGGGCCTGCCGAGGGGCGGGCACGCGGGCGAGCCGAGCGGGCAGATGGTCACGCAGATCGAGCGCACGCCGGAGGACGAGTTCAAGATCCGTCTCGCCTACAACGACGAGCGCAACCGCGAGGCCAGTTTTCTGGTGAAGAAGCGGTACGCCGATGCAGGCTATGTGTCCAAGGAAGGGCGTACACAGCATGGCTGTCCGGAGCAGATCACCCTGCTCTCCTACCACAAGGAAAGGGTGGTGGGGACGTTGACCGTCGGAATGGACGTCGGGCAGGGGCTGCACGCCGACGAGTTGTACCGGGAGGAGATCGACCGCCTGCGCGCAAGCGGCCACAAGGTGGCCGAATTCACCAAGCTGGCGATCGATACCAATCTCGCCTCCAAGCAGGTGCTCGCCTCCATGTTCCATATCGCTTACATCCACCTGCGTCGGATCTGGCGCTACACGGACATGGTCATCGAGGTGAACCCCAGCCATGTCGCCTTCTACAAGCGCATGTTCGGCTTCCAGGAGCTGGGGCCCCAGCGTCTCTGCCCCCGTGTGAACGCGCCAGCGCTGCTGCTCTGGCTGGAGTCGGACCACGTCGACCGGATGATCGCCGAATACGGCGGCAAGCCGCAGCTGGCCAAACAGGCGCGCTCCATCTATCCCTACCTGTTTTCCCCAAACAAGGATCAGGAAATTACCAAGCGACTGATCAAGAGCGAGCGGGAAGGTTGAGCCGGATGTCTGCCGCGTTCGATTACGCCGGCGCCTTTTCCCGGAACATCGGCTGGGTCACCGAGGCCGAGCAGCGCCTGTTGCGTGGCAAGCGGGTGGCCATCGCCGGCATGGGCGGCGTGGGCGGCTTCCATCTCCTCACCCTGGCCCGGCTGGGTGTCGAGAAATTCAACGTCGCCGACCTCGACACCTTCGAGCTTGCCAACTTCAACCGCCAGGCCGGCGCGCTCATGTCCACCCTGGGTCGGCCCAAGGTGGCGGTGCTGGCGGAGATGGCGCGGGACATCAATCCGCAATGCGATTTGCAGATTTTCCCGGCGGGCGTGGATGTCGGAAATCTTGACAGCTTCTTCCACGGAGTGGATCTCTATGTCGACGGCCTCGACTTCTTCGCCTTCGAGGCCCGGGAGGCGGTGTTCGACCATTGTCATCGGCGGCGCATTCCCGCCGTGACGGTCGCGCCGCTGGGCCTGAGTGCCGCGCTGCTCAACTTCCTGCCCGGCGGGATGAGCTTCGAGGAATATTTCCAGGTGGCGGGTCGGTCCGATGCGGAAAAGGCCGTCCGATTCTTTGTCGGCCTGGCGCCCAACGCCCTGCATCGCCACACCCTGGTCGACCCCACGCGGGTGAACCTGAAGGAAAGGCGCGGCCCCTCCACCATCATCGCCTGTCAGCTCTGCGCCGGGGTGGCCGCCGCGGAGGCCATGAAGATCCTGCTAGGTCGCGGCGAGGCCCGGCCCGCGCCGCATGGCATGCAGTTCGACGCCTACAGCAACCGGGTCACGCGCACCCATCGGCCCGGTGGCAACAGCCATCCCAGGAACCGCCGCGCCATCGCGCAAGTGATGCGGCAATTCGGCCTCTGAGCGTCCTGTCCCGAGGTCATCCGATCCCAGTGCCAGGCCTGCTGGCCGTTCGGTAAGGAAACTTCCTCCATGCCCCTCCAGAACATCCCCCCCCACCTGGAACGCATCCTCGACCTGGCGCGCTGGGCGCCCAGCGGCGACAACACCCAGCCCTGGCGGTTCGAGATACTTGGTCCGGAGCACGTGCTGGTGCACGGCTTCGACACCCGCGCGCACTGCGTCTACGACCTGGACGGCCATCCCAGCCAGCTCGCCGTCGGCGCCCTGCTGGAAACCATCAGCCTGGCGGCCAGCACCGAAGGCCGCACTGCGGCCATCAGCCGCCGGCCGGACACCCCGGACACCCATTTGCTGTTCGATGTGCGATTCAATCCCGCACCGGACGTTCGGCCAGATCCCTTGGTCGCCTACATCGAAAAGCGCGTCGTGCAGCGCCGCGCCATGTCCACCCGCCCCCTGACCGCCGAGCAGAAGACCGCCTTGGAGGCGGCTGTCGGAAATTCTTACAAGGTGGTCTGGTTCGAGGGCCTGGGGCAGCGCTGGCGCATGGCGAAACTCTGCTTCGACAACGCCAGGATCCGCCTCACCATCCCCGAGGCCTACGCCGTGCACCGCTCGGTCATTGAATGGGGGACTCGTTTCAGCGAGGACAAGATCCCCTCACGGGCGGTCGGCGTGGACCTCGCTACCGAGCAACTTATGCGCTGGCTGATGGGGAGCTGGCGACGTGTCGAATTCTTTAACAAGTGGTTGTCGGGTGACCTGCCACCGCGCATTCAGCTAGACCTCGTCCCCGGTCTCGCATGTGCCGCGCATTTCGCCCTGAGTGCCAAGCGGCCGCTGAGGCAGATCGATGACTATCTGGCAGCGGGTCGGGCCATGCAGAGGTTATGGCTGACGGCCACCCTGCAGGGCTTGCATATCCAGCCGGAGATGACGCCGTTGATCTTCAGCCGTTATGCACGCATGGGTGTTCGCTTCAGCAAGTTGAACGCGGCGGTGGCGCAAGCAAATGTCAACTCGCGAAGACTTGATGCCATCTTGGCGGGGAAAGACCCTGAGTGTGTCGCCTTCCTGGGACGAATGGGTGCCGGCCGCGAGCCCAATGCGCGTTCCCTGCGTTTGCCTTTGCGTAAATTGCTGCAGCGATGAGCATTCGGAGGACAAGCCGAAAACGCGTCCTGATCTTCGCCGAGGCCGTGACCCTGGCCCATGTTGCCAGACCGCATGTCCTGGCGGGACTGCTGCCCAGTGCGGCCTATGAAGTCTGTGTTGCCAGGGACGAGCGCTATGAACGCCTCTTCGGATCGCGCCTGGCATATGGCACGACCCGCATCCATTCAATCCCCACGGAGCAGTTCCTGAGGGCACTGGAGGACGGGCAACCGGTATATCAGCCTGATAGCCTTCGAGGCTATGTTGAGGAGGATCTGCAGGTAATCGGGAAATTCGATCCCGATCTGGTCATCGGGGATTTTCGGCTCTCTCTCTCGATCAGCTGCCGCTTGGCCGGCAAGCCCTATGTGAGTCTCGCCAACGCCTACTGGAGCCCTTACGCCAGACCCCGTTACCGGGTGCCTGAACTGCCCATCGTGAAGTGGATGGGATATCGGCTTGGCCAGACGGCCTTCGACCTGATCCGCCCTCTCGCCTTCGCCATGCATTGCCGTCCTCTCAACGTTGTGCGCAGAAAGTACGGGTTGCCCAGTTTGGGGCATGACCTGCGTCAAGTGTATACGGACGCCGATCATGTGTTCTACGCCGACTTGCCGGAATTGGTGCCTACCTATGGTTTGCCGGCAAACCATCATT
>JALOTG010000301.1 GCA_025458005.1 Thiobacillaceae bacterium | reverse complement strand
CCGGCCCTGACGAGTTGCCGGATCTCGGCATGGATCGGCGAAGGCTCCGGCTGCAACGGATTGATACGCTCGATCTCGCTGCGCAACAGCAGATGCCATTGGCGATGCAGCCACAGCGGGCCGAACGCACGCTCGACCTGATCGAGCAGGCCAAGGCTGTGGGCCGTCAGGAGCGCCGTCAGGTCTAGGATCAGACGCGGCCGCGGCCGCGGCTCGCGTCGGCGTAACCACTCCCCAAGCGGGCGTGCCCCATGCCGGATGAGCACCGGGCGTTGCCGCAGCGGGTCCGACCTGACCCGATTGTGGTCAGGGTCGGCATGCAGGACTGCCGGCAGCGGCCCCAAGATGCCCCGCGGGAGCATCGTCAGCCCGGCCTCGCCGTGCCAGAGCTTGTCGAGCAGCACGCTCTGGCCCTCCCTCTGCTCCCGCAGGAAGCCCGGCATCTCGGACAGGTGCAGCATGCGGACGGCGCCGTTGCCAGACGCGGCCTGAGCCTGCATGCGCTGAAACCAGGGCTTGACCTCCTCGCCAGAAAGCCCGAGCCCCTCGCCGAGTATCGCCGCCTGAACCGCGAACTCTGGCTGATCGGTCGGATGGGCGACGGCGCATCGCCACAGCCGGGCAGAAAGGTCCCGGTCGTACTGCTTGGCAATGCGCGCACCCTGGAGCAACAGATGCCCGTCCGCTGGCTCGATTAGCAGCAGTCGTTGCAGGCTTTCGCGGATACCGGCAGCGTCCGCCGCCTCCAGTTGGGCGTTCAGCAGTTCGACTAGGTGCTCAGCCGACTGCGTCTGATCGAACAGCCGACGCGCTTCCCGCGCGGCCTCGGTGGTCTCGCCCAGCATCCGCTGGCAACGCACACGCAGCAGCGCCAGGTCGGGCGGCAGGCGGCCTTCTGGGTAGACCGAACGCTGGTCGTCCAGCGCGCTCAGGCAGCGCTGGTACTGCCCCAGATGGAATCTCGCGTCGACCAACAGCCGTAGCGAGGCGGGCGTCGGCACGGCCGCCAGGAGGGCGTCGGCGTGCTCCGCAACAAAGGCCCAGTCGGTGGCACGGGCGTGGGCCTCGCAGGCCTCGGCCAGGGTGTCCGGGCCTGGATCGGCGGCAAACAGGGCAGCGGCGGCGGCCTTGTGGCTGCCCGGCTGGGCACGCTCCCGCTCCCGGGCGATGAGGAGCCGCAGACGCAGGCGCAGGCGCTCGTCGCCGACCTCCGCGGCGGCGCGCTCGGCCTCGTCAAGTCGTCCGGCTGCGGTCAGGGCGGCTACCGTCCACTGCCGCGGGACCTCAATCATGCCCTTCTCGACGGCCAGGCTCGCGAGGTCCGGCAGTTCAGCCAGCACCTGCTCGGCCTCGCCGTCATCGAGCCGAAGCTCCAGATAAAGGCCCCGCAACGGCACCGCGTTGGGGTCGTTCGGGGGCACCTCGGCCAGGCGGCGCTTGAGCCCCTCGCGGTCCAGGTCCAGACCGTGGAACTGTGCCCATAGCAGGGGCCAGATGTGGATGCTGCGTTCGTCGCCGAGCAGTCGACGGGCCAGCGCGGTTGCCTCGTCGCGTGAGGCGCCGGTCGTGATGAGTGCGATGAGGCGCCAGGTGAGCCAATGGCCTCGCTCGTCCGAGCCGTCCGGCAGGCTTGCCGCGATGTCGGCGAAGGTCTGCCCAGCCTCGACGAGCCCCGTGCGGGCCTGGGTGTCGGCGCGCACCAGGGCCCGGGCGAAGGGCATAGGCCAAAGGGGCTGCGCGGTCAGGTCCAGCGCGGCAGGCGTGCACGCGCGCCAGAACGCGATCAGCGCGGCGGCAGCCCGCACGCCCAGCCAGTCCGAGGCTAGCGCCCGGGCCCGGGAGACGGCCTCGGCCGCCTCGGGCAGGCGTTTCAGTGCCAGCAGGGCCAGGCCGCGCAGGCGCCAGGTCTCCGCTGCGTCCTGCTGCCCAGCCGGCGCGTCCGGCTCGGGCGCCTCCCCTCGGTCGCCGGCATGGGGCTCGGCGGGTGAATCTTGAGTGGCATCGCGACTGCCATCGTGATCGGGGTTGACCCCCAACACCGCGAGCGCGCCACCAGGGTCGTCGGTCTGGATCAGCAACGCGGCCCGTAGGTGTCGCGCCTGGGCTGAGCGCGGCGGCTCCAGTAACCCCAGGGCGGCCGCCGGGCCCTCGCGATGCAGCGCTAGTTGCGCTTCAAGGACCTGATGATCGCTGTCCCGGTCCGCTTCGCGGGCGCGGTCCGCCAGCGCCTCTGCCTCGCCGACCTGATCCAGGGCCAGCCGGTACAGCGCCGCGGTGCGCAGCAACCGACCGCGTAGCCGGGCGTCCAGGGCCGACCATGCCTCGTCGGCGATCAGCGCATCCAACTCGACCTGGGCCGCCGCACGCTCACCGCGCAGATAGCGCGCCTTGAGCCGATCCAGGTCGGCGGCGACGCGACGGGACAGGGGCCCGGCCAGGTCTGTCAAGGGTGCGGATACGGTCTCGCTGGCGCCCACCAGTCCCCTTACCGGCTCGGTACTGGCGCCCGGGGGCCTGGGCCATGAGCCGCACCGCCTGGGATGGCGCCGGGCCACCGCGCAGGTGCTCCTCGACGCGGGCGGCGACGGCGTTGTAGGCGCGGTCGCGCGTTTCCCTGTGGGCCAACCTGAGTGGGGTGTCCCCGTGGTTCGA
>JALOTG010000130.1 GCA_025458005.1 Thiobacillaceae bacterium | reverse complement strand
GGCGGCCACGGCCAGGGCGAGGGTCTTCAATTGCATGCTATGCTCCTAATGACTCTGTTGCGACAGGGTTGGGACCGGGGGTTACCCATCGGTTCGGACGTACCGCCGGCCCGCGCTGCAACGCGGGCCGGTTTATTTCCCCTCGCCCGCAAGCGGGAGAGGGGGCGGGGGTGCGGGCTTGCAGCAGTCGCTCAGGCCTTGCGGCGACGGGCCATCCAGCCCACCAGGCCGAGACCGGCCAGCATCAGGGCATAGGTCTCGGGCTCCGGAATGGCGGCGACATGCAGATTGCCCGCTGCGTCCAGGCTGGCCATCACCGGCATGCCGTTGTAGGTCAAGGCCTCGTAGACGGACGGCTGGAGGCGCTGGGCGAAGGTACCGCTGCTCTGGCGCAACAGGTACAGGTCCATGCCGCTGCCGATCTTGCCGGTGGCGATGATGTTGGCCGCGCCACCCCAGTTGTCGCCCCACAGGGCGCTGCCGGCGTAGCCGGGACGGCTGGGATCGGTGATGATCAGGGAGGCGTTGGCGCCGATGTCGGCATTGACATCGGCCAGCATCTGGTTGCCGTTGGTTCCGAGGATCTTCAGGTTGTTGTTCGTCACCGTGCTGGCGGTGTCGATGACGCTGGCAGTGGAGATATAACGGTGATAGTCGGTGCTGGTGGCGCCAGAGCTGTCCATGGCGCCGATGGCGAAACGCAGGCCGGACTTGTTGTCCATGGCCACATCGCCCAGGAACTTGACCATGTTGGCATCGGCGGCGTAGGTGTAGGTCATACCCATAGCCACACTGCCCAAGAAGTCATTCAGCGTCAGGTTCAAGTCCAGGATGTAGGACTGCTGACCCGCTTCGTCCAACAGGGTCATGAACAGCTCGCCGTTGCCAGCGGTCCCGTCGGTGATCAAGGCATGGGCGCTGCCGGAGGTCGCCAGGACCAGGGCGGCGGTGATCAATTTCAGTTTCATGCGTCTTTCCTTTCCTTGGCTGAGAAAACATCACCGCCCATCACCGCCGCGGTCTGTTTGGCCGGGACCGCGGCGCAGCGGCGCGAACGAGAGTGTGGGTGCGCACTGTTACAGCCGGAGCTGCCCCGTTCCGCCCGCCGCTGAGCCTTTCGGCTCAATCGGCGGCACGGGACGCACTACCGCCTTATCACCATAAGCGGCGCAAGTGACAAGAAATCGACACAATCGACGTCGAAAAATGAGCAGAACGGCTCATGACCGTAAGAAAATCCGACAATCATGACCCTGCCCTTGCCACGGATAGTCCCGGGCAAGCCGATCAGAGCTCGGCCCGTCCCGGCTGGATCAGCCCCAGGCGGAGGGCCTCGGCCACGGCCTGGCCGCGGGTCTTGACGCCCAGCTTGCGGCGGATGTTCTGCACGTGGTTCTTGGCGGTCATGGACGACAGGCCCAACCGCTCGCCGATCCGGGCGTTGGACAAGCCTTCGCGCACCAGTTCCAGGACCTGCAGTTCGCGAGCAGAGAGCACGTGGCTCATGCGCGCCGCCTGGGCGGAGTTGCCCAGCTCGCTGCTCACCACGCGGGCATAGGTCGCCGCCATGCAGGGCAGCAGGAGTTCCAGATGGTGGGCCATGCGCAGATCCGGCTCGCCGACCCGGAACAGGCCGAACCAGGCCTGCACCCCGCCGCCGGGGGCGGGGATGCCATGGGCGGCCATGCTGCGGAGTTCCAGCCGCTGCAGTTGCTCAAGCCAGTCGGCATCGCAGGGGCAGGCTTCGGCCGGGGTGGGCACCAGACAGGGACTGCGCACGCCGGCCCAGTGGCGGATGACGCGGGTGATGAGGCCCTGGCGGGGGTTGCAGGCGGCGTCGAAATGCTCGGCGCGAAAGTAGCGGGTGGCGGTGAAGTAGCGCAGCCGCAACTCCCGCCCGGGCGCCTCCGCCAGGCCGCAGATGAGGATCTCGTGGGGCAGCAGCCCCTGCAGGGGCCCTTGGGTCCAGGCGAAGAACTGGCTGGCCTTCATTACATCCAGGGAGGTCTCCAGGATGTAGATGAGACGATCACGATCCTCGTGGTCGTGCGAACTCCGCGTGGGTTCCATGGGCAGGTCGGTGGGGTGAGACTGCCCTGATTTATACGATGCCGCGGTTACAGTAATTCGAGGGTGGCTATGCGTGCGCCAAGCGGCGGGCACCTTGTCCCGGCCCACCGGCCATGACGGGGGGGACGGGAACCAGAACTAGGCCGCCGGCATCGGAAAGCGCGAGCTGGCAGACATGTCCGACATGGTTCGACCGCGAACCTATGTCTTGTCCTTCTGCTTCAGCTTCTCCTTGTCCTTCTCTTTCTCCTGTTCCTTCTCTTTCTCCAGATAGTTATCCAGACGGCGTGTCTGGACATGGCGCTCGAAGCGCCACTCCTCGATCAGCTCCACGGCCAGTTCAAAGGCCTTGCGCTTCATGTCATAGAGGCGCCCGAGCTCGAATTGCCCGCCCGCCTCCAGGACCTGGCAGAGTTCGCGCAAGAGAGCGGCTTCCTCGGTTTCAGGGTTCTTGGCGATGTAGTTGGCTACCGACTTGATGATATTGGCCACGGCGTTACCTCGTGCTTCGAAGACCGGACCTCGACTGGCGAGGGTAGGCCCACATGTTAGCCCGAGACCGCCAAATGACGAATTTCAGAATTATTTCAAAATGATGACATGACACGCCTGAGGCGCCCGCGACCCGGCATGTCCCGCGTCCAGGTTGAAGTATTCGATGCAGCGCCGAATGCCCGCCGCGTGCTGCCGCCCCAGTTCGACGAATTCCACGCCGTAGCCATGCCGGCGTCCCTCCCTCCGGGCCCGGGCGATCCGCCCCTTGATCCGCAACGGCCGCCGGGCCTGGTACTGGGCCACGTCGTCATGGGGCAGGTAGACGGCGGGGACACTTCCTCCCGGGTGGGCAGAGCACCCTGCGCAGCCCGGACAGGCTGATGTCCTTGCTCAGTGCCTCGAACCGCGCGCCATTCCGCAGGACGTCGTGGTGGGTGCGCGGCTGGCGCCGCTGCTCGTGGGCGCGGGACTCGGCCGGGGTCCGCCGCGCGAAGACGAACTCCGACATCAGCTTGCGCAGGTCCTCGGTGACCTCGTACAGGGTCTCGCTGATGCTGGCGGTGGTCTGCACTTTGGTGGCACTCTCGCCGATCATGCGCGCGGTCTCGTCGGCCTTGTCCCGGCTCTCGTGCACCTGCTCGCCCGCCTCGTGCAGCGAACTCCGCGCCACCGCCCAGGTCAGACCGCCCGCCTCGACTGCCCGCAGCGCCCGGATGACCTTCGTGTCCATGCCCGCGGCGAGGGCGAAGACCCCAAGCTGCAGGTTCCAGGGCACGCCCAGCGACAGGAACCCGTTGCGCGGCTGACCCACTTTATGAGGATGAATCGACGGCGGTCGCCGACGAACCCGGCAACCACGGGGTATTCTCGGCAGGCAACGGGGGCAGGTTGAGCGGGCCTTCCGGCGTCATGGGGCGCGATTTTCTCTCCTCCCCCGCGCGGCAATTGTGTTAGTATTCGCCCCCTCGATGCGCCCGTAGCTCAGTTGGATAGAGTACCTGGCTACGAACCAGGGGGTCGTGGGTTCGAATCCTGCCGGGCGCGCCAACCGAATTCCCGCATTTACTGGTCACAGGCCTATGGTGAGCAAAGCGGGCCGCTCGTCCCCTCCCAAGGATTTCGAAAGCGCCCTCTCGGAACTGGAAGCCCTGGTGGCCGGCATGGAGGCGGGCCAGCTCTCCCTGGAGCAGTCCCTCGCCGCCTACAAGCGCGGCATGGAGCTGGTGGCCTACTGCCAGAACACCCTCGGTACCGCGGAGCAGCAGGTCAGAATCCTCGATGACGGCCTGCTGAAGGACTACCACCCCGCCGAGCCGTCCGAGGAAGTCCCCACCGGCCATGAAACCGAGCGCTGACTTCGCCGGCTGGTCGCGCGACATCCAGGCGCGCATGGAGACGGCCCTGGCCGCCCTGCTGCCGGCCGCCGAGATCGCCCCGGAAAGGCTGCATGCCGCCATGCGCTACGTCGCCCTGGGCGGCGGCAAGCGCGTGCGGCCCATGCTGGCCTTCGCCGCCGGCGAGGCGGTGGGCGCCGACGCCGCCCGGGTCGAGGCCGCCGCCTGCGCCGTCGAGCTGATCCATGTCTACTCCCTGACCCACGACGACCTGCCCTGCATGGACGACGACGATCTGCGTCGCGGCAAGCCGACCTGCCACCGGGAGTACGACGAGGCGACCGCCCTGCTGGTGGGCGACGCCCTGCAGAGCCTGGCCTACGAGCTCCTGGCCCGCCCGGGCCTGCACCCCGACCCGGCGACCCAGGTCGAGATGCTGCGCCTGCTCGCCCGCGCCGCCGGGTCGCGAGGCATGGCCGGCGGCCAGGCGGTGGATCTGGCCAGCGCGCACAAGACCCTCGACCTGGCCGAGCTGGAGTTCATGCACATCCACAAGACCGGTGCCCTGATCCTGGCCGCCGTGCTGCTCGGCGCCCTGGCCGGCCGGCCCCTGGCCAGCGGGGAGCGGGCCGCCCTGGAGCACTACGCCAAGTGCGTCGGCCTGGCCTTCCAGGTCATGGACGACGTGCTCGACGCCGAGGCCGACACCGCCACCCTGGGCAAGACCGCCGGCAAGGACGCCGCCCAGGGCAAGGCCACCTACCTGACCCTGATGCCGGCCCGCGAGGCGCGCGACTACGCCCGCGAGCTGGTGGACGCGGCGCTCGCCGCCATCGCCCCGTTCGGTCCGCCCGCCGCCCGGCTGGCCGACCTCGCCCGCTTCATCGTGGAGCGGTCGTTTTGAACGCGCCGCTGCTCGAGCGCATCGCCTCGCCGGCCGACCTCAAGGGACTCGGCCGCAACGAGTTGCTCGCCCTGGCCAGGGAACTGCGCGAGTACATCATCGACACGGTGTCGCGCACCGGCGGCCACCTCGCCTCCAACCTGGGCGTGGTGGAACTGACCCTGGCCCTGCACCGCGTCTACGACACCCCGGAGGACCGCATCGTCTGGGACGTGGGCCATCAGACCTACGCCCACAAGATCCTCACCGGCCGGCGCGAGCGCATGCACACCCTGCGCCAGACCGACGGCCTGTCCGGCTTCCCGAAGCGGGAGGAAAGCGTCTACGACACCTTCGTCGCCGGGCACTCCAGCACCTCCATCTCCGCCGCCCTGGGCATGGCGGTGGCCGCCCGGCTCAAGGGCGAGGACCGCCGCGTGGTGGCGGTGATCGGCGACGGCGCCATGACCGCCGGCATGGCCTTCGAGGCCCTGAACAACGCCGGCGCCACGGACGCCAACCTGCTGGTCATCCTCAACGACAACGAGATGTCCATCTCGCCCAATGTCGGCGCGCTCAACACCTACCTCACCCGGCTGCTGTCGGGACGCTTCTACAACGCCGTGCGGCGCGGCGGCGAGCGCCTGCTGTCCAGCGTGCCCCCCCTGCACGAGCTGGCCCGGCGGGCCGAGGAGCACGTCAAGGGCATGGTCACGCCGGGCACCCTGTTCGAGGAGTTCGGCTTCAACTACCTGGGGCCGATCGACGGCCACGACCTGGACGTGCTCATCGAGACCCTGGCCAACATCCGCGAGCTCAAGGGGCCTCAGTTCCTGCACGTGGTGACGCGCAAGGGCAAGGGCTACGAGCCGGCGGAGGCCAACCCCTGCCTCTATCACGGCGTCGGCAAGTTCGAGCCGAACGCCGGGCTGACCGCCAGGCCGGCGGCGCGCCCCAGCTATACCGAGGTGTTCGGGCAATGGCTATGCGACATGGCCGAGGCGGACGAGCGCCTGGTGGGCGTGACCCCCGCCATGTGCGAGGGCTCCGGCCTGGTGGAGTTCTCCAGGCGCTTCCCGAAGCGCTACTTCGACGTCGGCATCGCCGAGCAGCACGCCCTGACCTTCGCCGCAGGCCTGGCCTGCGAAGGCCGCAAGCCGGTGGTGGCGATCTACTCCACCTTCCTGCAGCGCGCCTACGACCAGCTGATCCACGACGTCGCCCTGCAGAAGCTGCCGGTGCTGCTGGCCATCGACCGGGCCGGCCTGGTCGGCGCGGACGGCCCCACCCACGCCGGGGCCTTCGACCTGTCCTTCCTGCGCTGCGTGCCGAACATGCTGATCGCCGCGCCCTCGGACGAGAACGAGTGCCGGCGACTGCTGACCACCGCCTACCGGCACGACGGCCCCAGCGCGGTGCGCTACCCGCGCGGCAGCGGCCCCGGCGCCCTCATCGAACCCGGTCTGGAGCCCCTGCCGGTGGGCCGCGGCGTGGTGCGTCGAACAGGCCGCAAGGTCGCCATCCTCGCCTTCGGCAGCCTGGTCACCCAGGCACTCGCGGCGGCCGAGGCCCTCGACGCCACGGTGGCCGACATGCGCTTCGTCAAGCCACTGGACACGGCCCTGGTCCGGGAACTGGCCGAGCAGCACGAACTGCTGGTAACCGTGGAGGAGAACACCCTCAAGGGCGGCGCCGGCAGTGCCGTGGCCGAGGCGGTGGCCGACATGGGCCTGATCCGGCCCATGCTGCACCTGGGACTGCCGGACCGCTTCGTCGAGCACGGCGACCACGCCGTCCTGTTGGCGCGTTGCGGGCTGGACGCGGCCGGCATCGAGGCGGCCATCCGGGCGATCCTGGAAAAAATATTACCCGAGTAGTTTACTCAGGTAATGGCGGCGGGTATACTTTGGAGCATGTCCAAACAGGAATTCCCATCATGACCGGCAATGTCTGCGACACCGTATGCGACACCACGGCCCCCTGCCCCTCCAAGGAATCCATCCCGGACGTGCAGAACTATCCGGACTCGCGCAAGCTGGCCATCGACAAGGTCGGCATCAAGGCGATCCGCCACCCGGTGCGGGTGGCCGACAGGAACGGCGGCGTGCAGCACACCATCGCCACCTTCAACATGTACGTCTACCTGCCGCACCACTTCAAGGGCACCCACATGTCCCGCTTCGTGGAGATCCTCAACAGCTACGAGCGCGAGATCTCGGTGGAGTCCTTCGAGCACATGCTGCGCCAGATGGTGGCGCGCCTGGAGGCCCAGTCCGGCCACGTGGAGATGAACTTCCCCTACTTCATCAACAAGAAGGCGCCCGTGTCCGGGGTGGAGAGCCTGATCGACTACGACGTCACCTTCATCGGCGAGATCCGCGACGGCGACTATCTGCAGGCCACCAAGGTGGTGGTGCCGGTGACCAGCCTGTGCCCTTGCTCGAAGAAGATCTCCGACTACGGCGCCCACAATCAGCGCTCCCACATCACCATCACCGCGCGAACAAACACCTTCGTCTTGATCGAGGACATCGTGCGCATGGCCGAGGAAAACGCCTCCTGCGAGCTGTACGGGCTGCTCAAGCGCCCGGACGAGAAGTGGGTCACCGAGCGCGCCTACGACAATCCCAAGTTCGTCGAGGACATCGTGCGCGACGTGGCCGCCACCCTCAACCTGGACGAGCGCATCGACGGCTACGTGGTGGAATCGGAGAACTTCGAATCGATCCACAATCATTCCGCCTACGCCCTGATCGAGCGGGACAAGACCGCGCAGGATTGAGGATTCGAAGTCACCCCGTCCGCGGGGTCGCATCCCCGCCGGCGCGGGGCCCCTGCTCCGCCCGCCGACGGGGTACTTCTCGTCGACCCATAACCACTGCGCCTGCGCCCTGATCGAGCGGGACAAGACCGCGGCCTGACGCAGAGGATGGCTGCGCTCAGTCCCCGCGCACGTAGCGCTGTCCGGCCCAGGTGAGCAGGCTGCCGGCCATGCCGGCGGCCAGCCAGGCGGGCGAGACGAGGAGCGCCAGCAGCGCGCCGTCGAGCAGGGAAATGCCGGCCAGCATGGCCGGGACGACCGGGAAGTGATAGGGGGTCGGACGGCGGTTCTCGCGCCGGGCGACCAGGCTGATCGCCAGCACGTAGACGAACTGGACGGCGCCGGCTGCCAGGACAGGCAATGGCAGGTCACCGGTCAGGGCGAGGGCAACCACCACGAACACCAGCAGGCGGCAGGAGGCCATGAGCAGGACGCTCCAGGGGTTGCCCTTGTGGCGCAGGTCATAGGCGGCGATGGCGGCCAGCAGCACGAGGCCGGCGGCCACGCCGAGCGGGTGCGGCGCCACGGCGAGCAGCGCGAGTCCGGCGGCGAACAGGGCCACGGTGAGCCGCCAGGCGCCGCCCAAGGTGACCCGGCCCGACGGGATCGGCCGGTTCGGCCGGCGCTCGCGGTCGTGCGCCAGGTCGCAGATGTCGTT
>JALOTG010000129.1 GCA_025458005.1 Thiobacillaceae bacterium | reverse complement strand
GTGCGCGCCCTGGACGTGGGCGGCGCCTCGCCCGAGGCGCCCGGCCTGGAATGGCTGCTCAGGGGCATGAAGGCGCGCCTCGGCGGCGACGACGACCGTCTGCTCGCCGAGGGCGGACAGGTGCTGGACGACTACTACCATGCCTTTCGAGAGGAGTTGAACCCCCCATGAGCGAGCCCTCGACGCGCCCCGCGCACCCCTCCTTCCGGGAGGCCTTCCTGTACTGGCTGAAGCTGGGCTTCATCAGCTTCGGCGGCCCGGCCGGGCAGATCGCCATCATGCACCAGGAGCTGGTGGAGAAACGGCGCTGGATTTCCGAGCGCCGCTTCCTGCACGCGCTCAACTACTGCATGGTGCTGCCCGGCCCCGAGGCACAGCAGCTCGCCATCTACATCGGCTGGCTGCTGCACCGCACCTGGGGCGGCATCGTCGCCGGCACCCTGTTCGTGCTGCCCTCCCTGTTCATCCTGGCGGCCCTCACCTGGGTCTACCTGGCCTTCGGCGACCTGACCTTCGTCCAGGGCGTGTTCAACGGCATCAAGCCGGCGGTGGTGGCCATCGTCGTGTTCGCCGCCTGGCGCATCGGCTCGCGGGCGCTGAAGAACGGCGTGCTGTGGGCGATGGCGGCGGCCTCCTTCGTCGCCATCTTCGCCCTCGGTGTGCCCTTCCCCTACATCGTGCTGGGCGCCGGTCTGCTCGGCTACCTGGGCGGGCGGTTCATGCCGGACAAGTTCAAGGTCGGCGGCGGCCACGGCGCCAGCAACAAGACCTACGGCCCGGCCCTGATCGACGACGACACCGCGCCGCCCGCGCACACCCGCTTCCGGCCCGGCCGCCTGGCCGTGCTGGCGACGCTGTTCGTGGCCCTGTGGGCGGCGGCCATGGCCCTGCTGCCGGCCGGCCCCCTGGCCGACATGGGCGAGTTCTTCACCAAGGCCGCCCTGGTCACTTTCGGCGGCGCCTACGCGGTGCTGCCCTATGTCTACCAGGGCGGGGTGGAGACCTATGGCTGGCTGACCGGCGCGCAGATGATCGACGGCCTGGCCCTGGGCGAGACCACGCCGGGCCCGCTGATCATGGTGGTGGCCTTCGTCGGCTTCGTCGGCGCCTGGACGAAGGCGATCTTCGGCCCCGACATGCTGGCCCTGGCCGGCTTCGCCGGCGCCTCGGTGGCCACCTTCTTCACCTTCCTGCCCTCCTTCCTGTTCATCCTCGCCGGCGGGCCGCTGGTGGAGTCCACCCATGGCGACCTCAAGTTCACCGCCCCGCTGACCGGCATCACCGCCGCCGTGGTGGGGGTGATCCTCAACCTGGCCCTGTTCTTCGGCTGGCACGTGCTATGGCCCGAGGCCAGCGCGGCGGCCCCCTTCTCGGGGCGCTTCGAGTGGTTCTACGCCCTGATGTCGGTGGCCGCCTTCGTCGCCCTGTGGCGGTACAAGCAGGATATCCTGCGCGTGATCGCCGCCTGCGCGGCGGTTGGCCTCGTCTACACCTTCGCCCTGGGAGCCTGAGCATGGAACGCCGCATCAAGCCCGAGACCCTGATGATGGAACCGGACGGCCAGTACATCCTGGACGTGCGCCGCGTCGCCGACCGGCACGCCTCCACCGAGCAGCTCGCCGGGGCCCGCTGGAAGGATCCGGAGAAACTCGACAAGTGGGCCGACGGCCTGCCGCGGGACCGGGAGATCGTGCTCTACTGCGTGCGCGGCAGGGCGCTCTCCAACACCGTGGTGGACGCCCTCCAGGCCAGGGGCTACCGGGCGCGGTTCATCGAGGGCGGCATCGAGGGCTGGAAAGCGGCGGGCGGCCGGGTGGTGGGCAAGTAGAGACCGAGCCTCATGGAGGATGGGCCATGAGGGCGGGGGATGAATATTCGAACTTGCTGATTAATTGAAGTTCTTGCCCGACCGGAAGGGGCGGTAGTACTTTCGGGCTCCCCATCCCCAGTAAGAGGAGACACCCCCATGCAGCTGAAAGCCCCCCTCGCGGTCCTCGGCGCCGCCGCCTTCCTCGTCACTGCCCAGGTCTCGGCCGAGGGCAACCGCTATGACCGGGACCGCTACTACCATTCCGAGATCAGCGTCGCCCAGGCCTACCTGGCCATGGAGCACAGCAAGGACTTCAAGAACATCCCCGGGCTGGCCAAGCCGGTGCTGGTCGACGTGCGCACGCTGCGCGAATACGCCGGCGGCCACCCGGAAGACGCCTACAACATCCCCTTCCCCAACATCACGGGGTTTGCTCCCGAGCAGACCCAGGATCCCGTCAAGTTCTACTGGATGGTCTACGACCTGGTCGGCGGCGACCTGAACCGTCCCGTCATGCTGCTGTGCCGGACCGGTTCGCGCAGCATCGCGGCCGGCAATCTGCTGGCCAACCCGGAAAGCAATGCCAAGACCGCGGGCATGGGCCTGCAGCCCTTCACCAACGTGCGCAACGTCTGGGAGGGTTACGTGGGACTGAACCTGTATGCCTTCAACGGTAACCCACTCGGACCGGACAGAACGAAACCCCTGGACCTGAACAATGACGGCGTGATCAATGCCGATACCGCCGACGTTCATGCCCAGACGACAGATGCCAACCCGGACAAGGACGGCTGGCGCAACTTCGCCGGCCTGCCCTGGACGACCCAGATCCAGAGGCCGCTGGCCTACCAGCGCGATCCGGGCCTGTACAAGAAGCTCAATCTGACCCCGGTGCAGTAAGCGCCGCTCGCGGCTCGATCGGCCGGGCCCGCCAGAGGGCCTCCTGCCGGCTGCGCCGTTTCATGCAAAACGCCCCGCCCGTTCGGCGGGGCGTTTACTTTCCGGTCGCCCCTTGCCGACGCAGGGATCGGCCGCCGGCCGTCGACGTCCGGCGGGCGCTACCGGCGATGACGAGGGGCCCGGCGCCAGGTCGGGCAACGGCGCCCAGTCCGGATCAACGGCCCCAGCGGTTGCGCTCGATCTGGCGTTTCAACTCGGCGTCTTCTTCCTCGAAGGTGCCCGTCATGTCGCTCGGATGGCAGTCCGGGTCGCGTTCCTCGCGCGCCGGCGGGGTGGGCGCCGCGCCTTGCGGCGATCCGCCGTCCCAGGCGAAGGGGTTCCTGAACTGGGGCGGGTCCGGCAGGCAATCGTACCTGTAGGACGGCGGCCAGCCCGTTTCATAAGGCAGGAAGGAGAGGGTCTTCTCGAAAACAAGGGGCTTGCCGCTGGGGGTGGGCGGCAGCGGGGGCATGCCCTGGATCGCCTTGCGGGCGAGCTCCGAGGCCTTCGCCGAGGTGGACCACAGTTCTTCCGCGTGGGCGAGGCTGCCATCCGGGTTGATGGTGATCCGGAAGCGCACCTGGCCCTGGTCCGGGCCTTCCACGGCGGTGCCCATCATGCTGCGCACCTGCTGGGCCCAGGCGTTGCGATAGCGCTTGCTGTTCTTGAGGGTGTAGGTGGAGGCGAGTTGCCATTCCTCGGCACTGGGCGCGGGTGGCGCCGCCAGGGAGGCGGGCGGCCGGGGCACCTCGGCCGGCGGCGGCTCGGGGGCGGGCTGGGGTTCGTTCCGGGGCGGCGGGGGTTCGCGCCGGGTCTTCTCGATGACCTCCGGCGGCGGGGGCGGCAGCTCGATCAGCTGGGCGTCGAGGGTGAGTGTTTCCTTCTGGCTGGGCGGGGGTGCGTCGCCCGGCATGAGTCCTGCCCCCACCCAGAGGCCGATCAGGCCGACGACGACCGCCCCGGGCAGGGTGATGGGCAGGCGCCGCCAGGGGCTGTCCAGGCGCCAGTCGAAGCCTGCTTCGGCGGCCACCTCAGTTCCCGCCTCAGTTGCCACCTCAGTTGCCACTTCGGACGGCGATGAGGAAATGCTTTGCGCCCGCCTCCCGAGCCTTGATCATGGCCTGGACGATGACGCCGTTGGGCGCCGCGTTGTCGGCGGCGACGATCACGCTGGGGTCGGCGGGGTTCAGCAGCGTTTTCAGGGTGGGCGCCAGGCTGTCCAGGGTGACGGGGGTCTTGTCCAGGAACAGCCGGCTGTCCGGGGTCACCGTCAGGGTCACCGGTGTCTTCTTCCGCATCGGCTCGGCCGCGCCTTGGGGCAGGTTGACCTGAACGGCGTTCAGGTGCTGCAGGGTCAGCGAGGCCAGCATGAAGGTGGCGAGCAGGAAGAACATCACGTCGATCATCGGGATGATCTCGATGCGTCCGCGCTTGGCCTGGCGGCTTCTGCGCAGCTTCATGACGCACGCTCGTGGCCGGCTCCGGCTGCCCGGGTATCCTGGACAAGCTGGGCGTCCAGGCGGATGTGGTCCACCAGCCGGGTGCCCAGGCGCTCCATTTCATCCAGCATCTGGGCTTGCAAACGGGTCAGGTAGTTGAAGCCGAACAGGGCCACGAGGGCGATGAGCAGGCCCACCGCCGTGGCGATCAGGGCCTCCGCCACCCCGGCGGTGACGCCGCCCGGATTCACCAGGCCGGCGGGGCCGATCAACTTGAAGGACTGCATCATGCCCAGGATGGTGCCGAGCAGGCCCAGCAGGGGCGCGGCGGTGACCACCGTGTCCAGCACCCACATGCCCCGCCCCAGGGCCTTCTCGATCTGCTGCGCCTCGTCCCCGGCCCGGGACTCCACCCACCAGGCGGGCTTGGCGCGGTTGTCCATGATGACCCGGAAAAAGCGGCTGAAATAGTTGCGCGGGCCCAGATCGGCCAGGTGGCGCTCCAGGTCGGCCCAGTCGAAGCCGTAGGTCTCCACCAGTTGGCGCAGGGGCTCGGGCAGCCGGGCATGGCGGCGGTAGACGATGGCCTTGTCCAGCATCACCACCAGGGCGGCCAGGGCCAGGGCGAGCAGCGGGTAGATGATGGCGCCGCCGTGCTTGAGCAGCTCGATGGCGGCCTGCAGGTTCTGCATCGTCGTTCTCCGTCAGAAAAATGCGGGCAATTGTCCTTTTGACCCGGGCCGGAAACGTGGGAAGCGGTCATGCCGGCGGATCCCGGAATCCAGCTGATTGCCAGTAACCGGCAATCGCCGGTGTGACGAATTTACACCATGATCAGGCCAGATCGTTCAGCGTCCTGTCAGCCTCTGCCGGCTCGCTGGCCACTTCGCTGGCCAGCTAGTTGGCCTCGAAGCCGTCCTGCGGTGCCTTCACCTTGTCCCTGCGCGACAGGCGCCTGGCCAACATGGCCCGGGCCGACAGGGAGACGGCGCTGCGGCAGTTCACCTCGGTGTGGTCCCTGGGGATGTCCTGGCGTTTGCCGGGGCGCTTTCGCCAGTCGACGTTGACGGCGCCGTGGCTGTGGCCTGGGCCCCTCTCAAGCAACGGCCTTCCCCTGACCTGACACCGGGCACGCTCCGGAACCCGTCGTGCCGCCGCCGGGTCTGTGCAGCATGTCCTATTCATCCAGGATGGTTCGACCGGTTCGCGGCCGTTATCATCCCAGCCCACTGGCCAGCAACGTTACCCCTTCCCGCCCATGCTCGACACCCTGCCCCTGCTGACCCCCACCGACTTTCCGGCGCTCACCCGGGGCCGCCTGAGCATCCTGCAGGTCAACCTGGGCTACCGCTGCAACCAGAGCTGCCTGCACTGCCACGTCAACGCCGGCCCGAACCGCACGGAAATGATGGACGACGCCCAGGTGGAGTTGATTCCGCGGGTGCTGGCGGCGCGCGGGCTCGCCACCCTGGACCTGACCGGCGGCGCCCCGGAACTGCATCCCCGCTTCCGCTGGCTGGCGCGGGCGGCCCGGGCCCTGGGGGCGAAGGTCATCGACCGCTGCAATCTCACCATCCTGTCCGAACCGGGCTTTGAGGACCTGGCCGATTTCCTCGCCGAGGAGGGGGTGCAGGTGGTGGCCTCCCTGCCCTGCTACCTGGAGGACAACGTGGACAAGCAGCGGGGCAGGGGGGTCTATGCCCGCAGCATCGCGGGCCTCAAGCGCCTCAACGCCCTGGGCTACGGACAGCCCGGCAGCGGCCTCGCCCTCGACCTGGTGTACAACCCCGGCGGCCCTGGCCTGCCGCCTCCCCAAGGGGGACTGGAGGCGGCCTACAAGCGGGAACTCGCCGAACGCCACGGCATCGTCTTCAACCGGCTGCTGACCCTCGCCAACATGCCCATCCTGCGCTTCGGCAGCAGCCTGCTTTCCAGGGGCCAGTTTCACGACTACCTGGCCCTGCTCAAGGCCAGCCACAACCCGGCCAACCTGGCGGGCGTCATGTGCCGGGAGCTGATCAGCGTGGACTGGCAAGGGCGGCTGTACGACTGCGATTTCAACCAGATGCTGGGCCTGGCCATGGAGGGCTTGGCCACCACCGGACCCGCCAGCCTGGCCGACCTGCTGCATGGCGACCCGGACGGCCTGGGCATCCGGGTCGCCGGGCACTGCTACGGCTGCACCGCCGGCCAGGGCAGCAGCTGCGGCGGCGCGCTGGACGAGCCGGGGCGCGCCGCATGACGGACTGGGCCAGACCCCGCCGCTTCGACCGCAACCTCATCGTCATCGGCGCCGGCGCCGGCGGCCTGGTGACGGCCTACATCGCCGCCGCCGTGAAGGCGAAGGTGACGCTGATCGAAGCCCACCGCATGGGCGGTGACTGCCTCAACACCGGCTGCGTGCCCTCCAAGGCCCTGATCCGCGCCACCCGGCTGCTGGCGGACCTGCGCCGGGCCGGGGAGTTCGGCATCCACGCCGGGCCGCCCCGGGTGGATTTCGCCGCCGTCATGGACCGGGTGCGCTCGGTGATCCGCCAGGTGGAACCGCACGATTCGGTGGAACGCTACACCGCCCTGGGGGTGGAGGTGATCCAAGGCCACGCCCGCCTGACGTCGCCCTGGACGGTGGCGATCGACGCCGGCGGGGAAAAACGCAGCCTTTCCGCCCGCGCCATCGTCCTGGCCACCGGCGCCGCGCCGGTGATACCGCGCATCCCCGGCATCGACCGGGTGCGCCACGTCACCTCGGACACGGTCTGGAACCTGGACGCCCTGCCGGAGCGCCTGGCGGTGCTGGGCGGCGGCCCCATCGGCTGCGAGCTGGCCCAGGCCTTCGCCGGGTTGGGCAGCCGGGTCACCCTGGTGGCCCGCTCCGGCCTGCTGGGCCGGGAAGACGCCGAGGTCGTCGCGCGGGTGGAGGCGGGCATCGCCGCCGACGGCGTGCGCGTGCTCAAGGGCAGCGAGCCCCTGCGCTGCGAGGTGGTGGATGGCGAACAGCGCCTGCTGGTGGGTGGCAAGGCCGGGGAAGAGGCCATCCCCTTCGACGTCCTGCTCTGCGCCACCGGCCGCAAGGCCCGGGTGGAAGGCTTCGGCCTGGACGACCTGGGCATCCCCCTCGGCAAATCGGGAACCATCCAGGTCAACGCCTACCTGCAAACCCGCCATCCCAGCATCTACGCCTGCGGCGACGCCACCGGGCCGTTCCAGTTCACCCACGCCGCCGCCCACCAGGCCTGGTACGCGGCGGTCAACGCCCTGTTCTCCGGCCTGCCCGGCCCCATCGGACGCTTCAAGGCCGACTACCGGGTCATGCCCCGGGTCACCTTCACCCGCCCCGAGGTGGCGCGGGTGGGCCTCAACGAAATCGAGGCCAGGACCCAGGGCATCGCCCATGAAATCACCCGCTACGACCTGGCCGACCTGGACCGGGCCCTGGCCGACGGTGCCGCCCACGGCTTCGTCCAGGTGCTCACCCCGCCCGGCGGGGACCGCATCCTGGGCGTCACCATCCTCGGCGAGCATGCCGGCGAACTGCTGGCGGAATTCACCCTGGCCATGAAGCACGGCCTGGGACTCAACAAGATCCTCGGCACCATCCACCCCTACCCCACCTGGAGCGAGGCGGCCAAGTACGCCGCCGGGGAATGGAAACGCGCCCATGCTCCCCGCGGCCTGCTGGCCTGGCTGGCACGCTTCCACGCCTGGCGGCGGGGCTGAATCAAGGAGCGAGCATGCGATTCATCGACGCCATCCCCCTGCCCCTGCTGATCGTGCTCACCCTGTTCATGCTCGGCGCCCCCTTCGTGCCGGAGCCCCACCTGGTGGAAAAGGCCCGCATGCTGGCCGAAGGCACCCTCACCCGTCCCCTCGACATCTTCGACGTGGCCTGGCACTTGCTGCCGGCGGGCCTGCTGGCGATCAGGTTGGCAAGAATGCAGCGTGGCCAGCCGCCATCCTGACTACGATCGCGTACCGCCCCCGCGCCGCAGTCGCCAGGCCACCAGGGCCAGGGCGAGGTAGTTGAGCGCCAGGAACCAGGGCGTGTTCCAGGCCAGGCCGTCGAAGCCCTCCCGGGTGAGGGGGTACAGC
>JALOTG010000300.1 GCA_025458005.1 Thiobacillaceae bacterium | reverse complement strand
TCCTGGGCGCCCTGGACGCGGTGCGCGCCCTGGGCTACCCGGAATCCTTCCTGCGCATGTGGCTGTTCTATTTCGCCTACTGCGAGGCGGGCTTCCGCGAACGCGACCTGGGCACGGTGCAGATGCTGCTGGCCAAGCCGGGCTGGCGCGGGGAGCCGGTGCTGGGGCGCCTGCCTGCACCCGCCGGGAACTCGCCATGCTGAAGCGGCTGCCTGTCCTCGCCCTGCTCCTGCTGGCGGTGCTGACCCTGGCCGGCTGCACCGGCGTGCCCGATGGCGTCACGCCGGTACGCGGCTTCCAGGCCGAGCGCTACCTGGGCACCTGGTACGAGATCGCCCGTCTCGATCACAGCTTCGAGCGCGGCCTCAGCGATGTATCGGCCACCTACGTGCGCCGCGAGGACGGTGGCATCGACGTGCTCAACCGCGGCTTCGACCCGGCCAAGGGAGCCTGGCGGGAGGCGCGCGGGCGCGCCTATTTCCTGGAAGGTCCCGAGTTGGGCAGCCTCAAGGTCAGCTTCTTCTGGCCCTTCTACGGCGGCTATCACGTCATGGCCCTGGACCCGGACTACCGCTGGTCGGTGGTGGCGGGCCCCGACCACGACTATTTCTGGATCCTGGCCCGTGCGCCCAGCCTGCCCGAGGCAGAGGTGCAAGACCTGCTGGTGCGGGCCCGCCAGGCCGGCTTCGACCTGTCCGGCCTGATCCGCGTCGAACACGGCCGCGCCGCCGCGGGCTGGCGCTGAGCCATGCCATGGCCCGCCGCATCGCCGTGTTGCTTGCCCTGGCCTGGAGCGGCTGCGTGATGGCCGCAGCCCCGCTGGTCCTCGACGACCGCCGCGATCCCGGCCTGTGCGCCGCCAACGGCGCCTGCTGGCGCGCGGTCACCGACACGGTGATGGGCGGCGTCTCCGGCGGCCGCCTGCGCCCCGACCAGGTGGAAGGCCGGCCGTGCCTGCGCCTGACCGGTGAAGTCAGCCTGGAGAACGATGGCGGCTTCGTCCAGGCCAGCCTGGACCTGGACCGGCACGGCCCCCTGGATGCCAGCGGCCATGCCGGCGTGGAGCTGGAGGTGTACGGCAACGGCGAAACCTACAACCTGCATCTGCGCACCGCCGATACCCGCATCGTCTGGCAGTCCTATCGGGCGTCCTTCGCGGCGCCGCCCGCCTGGCAGACGCTGCGCCTGCCCTTCGCCGCCTTCCAGCCGCACCGCATCGAGCGTCCCCTGGACCTGACCACCCTGCGCCGCCTGGGCCTGGTCGCCATCGGCCGGGAGATGCGGGTGGATCTCTGCCTGGCCCGTCTGTCCCTCTATCCCTGAAAGGAAGCGCCATGATCACCTGCACCCGCGATCCCATCACCCTGAACGACGTCACCAACCTGGCCGAAGCCCCCTTCGTCATCGAGGGGCAGGGGTCCGGTCGCATGAAGATCTACTTCGAGTCGGAGGCCAACCGCCGGGAATACCTGGAGACGGAGACGCACGGCGGCGTCCGCTCCCCCGGCCTGCGCGCGATCTTCGACGCCATGGCCGACAACCCCAATACCGGCAGCATCAATTGAGGCCCGCCGCCGTGTCGCCCCGGCATCTGCTCATCGTCGCCCATGGCAGCCGCCGCGCAGCCTCCAACGAGGAAGTGCGGCAACTGGCCGAACGCGTGCGCGAGCTGCGCTCGCCCGGCATCGATCACGTGGAAACCGCCTTTCTCGAACTCGCCGAGCCGGACATTTCCGCCGGGCTGGCCCGCTGTGTGGCCCTGGGCGCGCGCGAGATCGTGCTGTTCCCCTATTTCCTGGCCGCCGGCACCCACGTGGTGGAGGACATCCCCGAGGTGGTGGCGGCCTTCCGCGCCGGCCATCCGCACGTGGCGGTGCGTGTCACCGGCCACCTGGGCGCCTCCGAGGTCCTGCCGCGCGCCATCCTGGAGGTGGCGGCCAGCTTGAAAGCAGCCTAAGACATTTCCATGAACGAATCCGACCCACTGCCCGCCTTGGGCGGACGGGTGCACGATCTGCTCAAATCCATACCCTGGTCTTGAACCGCGAGCCAGCCCGCACAGGGTTCAACCCAGCAGGGCTTCGATGTCGCGGGCCAGTTCGGCCGGTGTGGTGGTCGGGGCGTAGCGGCGCGTCACCCGACCCTGGCGGTCGGCCAGGAACTTGGTGAAGTTCCACTTGATGGCTTCGCTGCCCAGCAGGCCGGGCGCGGCATGGGTGAGGAAACGGTAAAGGGGATGGGCGTCGGCTCCGTTCACCAGGATCTTCGCGGACAGGGGAAAGCTGACGCCGTAACGGCTGCTGCAGAAGTCGCGGATGCGGGCCGCGTCGCCGGGTTCCTGGTGGCCGAACTGGTCGCAGGGGCAGCCCAGCACCACCAGGCCGCGCTCCCGGTAATCGCGCCAGAGGGCTTCCAGGCCCGCGTATTGCGGGGTGAAGCCGCATTCGCTGGCGGTGTTCACCACCAGCAGCACCCGCCCGGCGTAGTCCGCCAGGTTCAGCGTGCCGCCGTCCAGGGCGGGCAGGGTGAAGTCGTGCAGCGATGTGCTCATTTGCGGCCTGCGAAGCTGGGATATCGGTATTCGTAGACCCATGCCATAAAGGTCAAACTGACCGGCCCCGCCCGCCCCGGCGGAGCGGGCGGGGCGGCAGGAACTCAGTATTGATCGGCCATCCATTCGTCCAGCGGC
>JALOTG010000128.1 GCA_025458005.1 Thiobacillaceae bacterium | reverse complement strand
AAACTCATGATCCGATTTTTCGTCCACTCCCGGTAATAGTCCTTGAAGGGCATCCGCTTCGCGTCATTCCAATCGTCCCGGAGGTTGCGGTACAGCGCCAGCAGGGCCATGGCCCGGTGGTGCCCGTCGATGATCACCATCCGAACCTTGTTCGTGTTGAGCTTGAGCCGGACCAGATCGTGCTGGCGCGCCACGCCCTCGACGATCGGATACTCGAACTGGAATGCCTCGGCCCCAACCGCACCAGCGCGGATTAGTTCCGCCACGCCCCGTTCCGGGTCGTTGTTGACTCGGAAGCGTGTGACCTTGGGATACAGCGTGTCGTGACGCCGCAACCGGTCCTGGAAGGGAAGCACCACAACAACAGTCGGCGGAAAGAACTTGATCGTCTCGCATGCGCAAGCATCCAGCACGTAGGGGATAAGTTCGGTGCTCACGCGAACGTCGTCGATGTCGCGCTGCATGATCTCGTCGAAGCTGAGCGAGTGGAAGTCGAAGATCTCCCGAACTGGCTTCAACTGGCGGAGCATGGTCTCGTTCGACGCGACCGCGGGGTCGAACCCGATATGCGTTTCCAGGTACAGGACCTCCAAGGACTCGTTGTTCGCGGCCGCCGGGCTGCCAATTTTGAACTTACCGACCGAGCCCTCCAGAGTAAGATTGAGCCCGGTGCATGGCCGCAGGGTCAGTTGCATGCTGGCTACTCCCACGCGAGGCGTCGCTGAACAGAGTGGAATCGATCTCGGAAGAAAATGAAGTACGGATTCCACCCCACTGGACGGTTCAGGAACCCATCAAAAATTTCGCGTGCTTGACTCCGTTGCACTCGTTCACGACCCGAACTCCCTCCAGGAATTGATGGTGGAAGTCACGCGTTGTCTTGATCATCTGGTTTGCCAGGACAGCGACGTCCAGCCACGTTGGTGAATCGATAATTGCGCTGGTGTAATGGTTTCCATGCCCCCAAAAAGGATCGTGTTCTGCGTGAAACTGAACCTTGCCATGAATCGCGATTTCGTCCAGATTATCGATCGGCAAATCGTCTCGGGTTCGGTAGGCGCTGTAGAATACGACGGGCTTTTCACCCAGACGCGACGCGACTCGCGCAAGGATCCCGTCCAGCCGCTTGCCATACTCCGTGCGCGCCCCTGGCGTTGCTTGCTCGTGTTGTCGAGCCGCGGAGGCGAAGGTCGCGTCTGTCATCCCCACAAGTGCGAGATCTGGCTGACTGGCAATCCAATCGGCCTTGTCGCGAGCGTCCGCAGCAGATTCGAGGATGATCGCGTGCAGACTGATTGCCTCCCCGGTGTCCACGTGCAGGCGCTGAAATACCACGACGGGAACCGTGCCGAACGGGCTTGTGTTGATGCGTTTTTCCATGTTACACCTCGGGACAAATTTGGCTGATGATCGGCCCGCAGCGTCCCTTTTTGACCCGACCGCGGTGACACGGTTGGTCACTCGAGCCGGAAACAAATGCCCGAGGCACGAAATCACGGGTGCTGGACGGCTATTTGCCACGTCCGCCAATTGACAAAATCTTGTCCGGTCGCCCCGCGTTCAGTTTAGTCGATCGCTTGGGAAGGCGATCACGCTCCCAGATAGACGTTACTCCGATGCCATTCCAGGAACTCCTCGGCAATGGCCAGGGAACGTGGCGGGGTCGCGAGCGGACAGCCGGCGAGCGATTCGAGGGGAAGACCGCCTTCGACCTGCGTTACGAACGCGCCCGCCACGCGAATGACGTTGGCGTCATCGATAGCCAGGATCCCCTTGTCAAACGCCCAATGGTGAAGCTTGCACAAAGCGATCCCGTTCTCGAGCGCATCCGGGCCGTCGGCCGAGTGCCAGCGGACGTGCGCCGCGTCGATGCCGGTTGCCTGGCCGTTTAGCACGGCATGAAATCCACACATGGCACAGCTGTAGCGAAAGTTCTCCAAGACATCGACGGTGAATTGCTGATCTCTCCGCCGACGGCGCGTGATCACGAGGCGTTCGAGTCCCAGTTCCTCGCGGATATCCGGATGCAAGGTCTCCGGCCACCATTCGTTCAGGATCGTGTCAATCACCCGTGCCCTCGCCGTATCGGAATCCCGTCAGGGCAGGGCTTTCGCCCTCGCCAGTCTGGACTCGTCCAGGCGCCAGATGCCGGCCAACAGGTCCGTCTCGATACGGCTCAATGCCTGGCCCAACGCGAGATCCATGCCCGTGCTTTCACGGAAATCCGTGGCGCTGCCGGTCGCCGTGTAGCGTTGCAGGACCAGAGCGTCGCCGACATCGTACAGATTCAGGGTGAGCCGCGCGTCGAAGCGCTTGAGGTTGGACGACAGACGGGTCTGGCCGACCTCCACGACATAGCGGGTCTCCAGCACCAGGTGGACGCCCGCCTCACGGGCCTTTTCCTGGGCGCGCGCGGTGAAGCCGCCCTGGCCGAGGTCGATGAAGCGTATCTTCTGTCTGTGCATGGCATCGGCCAGCTTGTGCAGGGCCTCGGTGCGCTCGCCGTGGTTGAGCAGTCCGATCAACAACGCGCTCTTGTCTCGCTCGATGACGCCGGCCAGGCGCAGGTCGCGCTCCAAGGCGGGGCGATCGATCAGATAGGCGACGCGATAGCGCCAATAAGCCCCATCGCGCTCGCCGGGCAACAATAGCCGGCCGTGCTGATGGCGCGCCAGGTCCAGGCTGGCCAGGCGCTTGAGGGCCTCGGCTGGCGCGCTGGGATAGCGCTGACTGACCAGGGCGCGAGCGAAGCGGGCCGCGGCTTCTTCCAGCAATTGCCCGGGGGCATCCTCCAGGGCCGGTTCGTAAGGCAAGTGGGCGTCCTGGATCCAGATCCAGCCGCCTCCAGAGCGATCTTTAGCCACCGCCCTGGCGGCGCGGACAAACGATGCATCGGCCAGGGCATCGTCCCCGGGCTCCCGGCCGGCCAGCAAGGCGATCGCCGCGCCGAGGCTGCGGCCCTCCGCGTCCAGGGTCGGCGCCAATCCCTGCATGATGGCGTCGGCCTTGTTCAACTCCCCGGCGCGCAGGGCAGCCAGCAGGTCGCGCCATTGCAGCCTGCTCCATTTCGAGAGCAGGTTCTGGTCCTCGGGCAGTGCGCGCCAGTCGATGCTCACCGGGCCACGCAGACGCGACAGGAGTTCCGGGTAACTGGCGTCGCGGAAGCCTGCCGCGCCGAGATTCAGGTTGCGCGCGGCTTCCACGTGCATACGGTTATCGTCGAACAGCAGCCCCGCGGCGACCAACTCGACCCCCTGGCCGGACACCAGACCGACCTCGTTGCCGCGAAACTCTACCCCCTCCAGGCTGGCCTTGCTGTTGCCCAAGCGCAGCCCTGTCTGGTTCTGGACGAACAGGCCACGCTGTATGGCCAGGTCGGCGGAGTCGCCCGCCACCAGGGCGTTGCGCATGCCGCGCCAGATGCAGCCCTCGAAGCGGGCGTTGGCGGCCTGGATCTCCACGCTGCCCTGGGCGCCCTCGAAACGCGTATGCCGCCAGTGCTGCATACGTTTGCCGGTATCGCTGACCCGCAGGCGCCAGTGGGATCCCTGGAAACTCACCGGGGCTTCTGGGGTGCCCCGGGCCAGGATGCTGCCCTGCACGTCCAGGCTCGCGCCATCGCCGAATTCTAGGACGCTGCCGGGCTCAAGAACCAGGCTGGCGTGGGGAGGCACGCGCAGGCGGCCCTGGACGCGGTAGGGGCTGCCCAGGGCGTGCAGCACGGTCTCCTCGCCCAGCTCGCCGCCGAGCAGGGTGGGACCGGGCGCGACGGTGACCACGCGCAGTCTGGACGGGGGCCCGCGGTTGCCGGCGGTGTCCTGCGGCGTGATGCGGTAATGGTAGGCGCGGCCCATGGCGGGGCTCTTGTCGAGATATTCGCTGGTGGCCACGCTGGCCAGTTTGGCGAACTGCCCGCTCTCGCTGTCGGCGCGCTCGATGGTGAAGCTCGTCGTCTCCTCTGCGCCGTCCTCATGTCGCCAGGTCAGGTGCACCCCCTCCCGCACTGGTTGGGCGCTCAATTCCAGCACGCCGGCCGGCGGCTGATTATCCAGACGGATCCTGCCCGGCACCCGCCAATCCAGGCTGGCACGGGGGGACAGGCGGGTCGCCCGCAGGGTGACCAGCAGGTTTTCCGCGTGGTCCCCCTCGCGGACCACGTAGCTGCCCAGATATTCCCCCGCCGCCTTCTCCTGCATCGGCATGCCGGTCCGGTCGCGTCCGAGGTCGAAATTCACCGCCAGCCCCGGTTCTCCCTTCATGTAGAGGATGACTTCGTCCCCGGGTCGGAAGGGGCCGTCGCCCCAATTGCTGAAGGCGACCTGGATGGCCGGCGGCTTGACGCCGCCTTGGCCCGCGTCGGGCTCCGGGATGGCGCTGGCGAAACTGCGCGCCAGCCTGTCCACCAGTGCCTGCCGCACGCCGTCGGTGAGCACCCGGGTGGAAGTGACCACGGTGGTCAGGATGCCCAGCAGGCTCAGCGAGATACCGCCTTCGCGCTCGACCTGCGATTCCACCTTCTCCCAGATGATGGCCCGCTCCGCGGCCGAATACAGGCGCAGGCGGACACTGACCTCCTGATGCGCATAGGCCCCGGCGTATACCTTCGAGATGGCCAGCACATCGACATAGACCAGGCCCTCGAGGTGGAGCAATCGCGCCAGCCGCTCGGGGTCCTCCAGGGTCAGGGATTCCGGAGGGATACCGGCAACGATCAGGTCCCGATCGGTCTCATGGGGGCGCTTGAGGTCGAAATTCTTGGCACTGAGGCCGTTGTGGATGGCGATGCGGACATCCTCCAACTGCTCCGGCGTGCCCCGGCCGCTGGCCGGAAGCACGGCGATGCGACGGGGCGCCTCCACGCGCGCTGTATCGGTGGACGCGGGAGGGGCATTGGACAGGACGCGATCAAGCAGCCGTCCCGCCCGCATCAGCACGCCCTCCTGCTCGGCCAGGACCGGCGGGGCGGCGAGGGCCAACGGCAAGCAGCAAAGCACCAGGGCAAGACGGACGCGCGTCATGTTCGGCCGCCCCGCATGGGCCGTCAGGACGCCGGCCGGGCACGCAGGGCCGTCGCCCGCAGTTGCGTGCCCAGGTCCACCCCTGGCTTGCCCTTCTTCTGCGTCAGGGACCAGGCATAGGCCAGCATCTCGGCCGCGGCGGCGGGATGGTCCTCGGCCCGGTGCCGCTCGGCGGCGGCCAGGTAGTTCAGTTCCGGATCGCGCAGGAAGGCCACCATCTGGGCCGCGATATGGCTCGCCACCTCATCCGCCAGCCCCTCCAGGATCTCGCTGTCGGAGGGCAATTCGGCGATCTTCATGGGGGCGGTGAATTCGCCCAGCTGGATGCCATCCGCGCTCTCGCCCGACTCCGTGCGCCTGCGCGTGAGGGTGTCCGTAAAGACCACGCGCGCGTTGCTGGCATCGACGATGCGATAGGACACGCCCAACACCCCCACCTTGCGGTGCACGGAGACGCCCAGGGGTATGTCCTCGTACTGCGGCCTTTCCAGGGACTCGGGCGGCGGCCGGTCCTCGCGACCGCCCTTGGACCACTCGGTGTAGGCCGGATTGGGCACCTGCTGCTTGCCCGTCATGACGCGCATCGTCTTGCGCCCCCGCTGCTCGCTGCTCTCCACCATGGCCTCCAGGACGGCGCCCTGCATCAGATAGTCGGCGGAGGCAAGGCTGACCGCGCTGGCGCCCTGCATGGCGACGATCTCCTGCTCCCGCAGCACGGCCTGGAGCTGGTCGCGCTCGACGATGCGGATGTCGTTGGGCAGGGCCTGGAACAGTTTCTGGGTCACCTTGGAGGCCACGGTCCCGCCCAGACGGGCGGATTCCCCGTTGCCCGTGAAGCTGGCGGCGGTGATCTTCTTCGTGGCCCGGTCGAGGGTGCGCTCCTGCATGTCGCGCAAGGCGCGCCGGAGACCGGGAAACTCGGGGTGCGCATCCTGGGCCACCAGCAAGTAGCCCAGGGCCAGGCCAGGCTGGCCGCGCTTGCCGGCCGCCTCGGCGAGGTTGTAGGTCAGCTCCGCGAAGCGTCTCTCCTCCGGGCTGGGTTGTGTTCCGCCCCCCAGCAGCTCGCGCATGGCGCGCGCCCGCGACAGCCAGGCGTAGGCCTCGTTCAGCTTGTCCTCAGCCGTGGCGGTGCCGCCCTTGGCAATCATGAACTGCTGCAGCTCCGTCGCGGGGCGTGTCAGGCGCGGTCTCAACTCGGAATAGTCCGGCCGCTCGCGCAGCGACGCATACAGGGCCATGGCCTGGTCGATGCTGGCTGCGTCGCGCCTGCTGGCGGCCATTTGCGCGAAGCGGCTGGCCTGGGCCTGACCGAGCCGGCGCTCCACGTCACGGTAGCCGGGCGAGGATTCGCCGATGGCCGCGAATCGGGCCTCCGCCAGTGCGGGATTGTCCGATTCGAGGGCGCGAACCCCATCCTCGTAGGCCTCCCGCAGGAGGCGCTCCCGAGCGCTCAGGAAGGCCAGCCCCTGGGCCGACTCCGGGCCGGCCAGAGCGGCGGCCTGGCCCAGCAGCCGGTAGCGGGCCGACACGTCATCCCCGCCCAGCGCGCGGAGCTGGTCGTTGACCCGGTCCAGGGAGGATTGGGTACGAGCCCGCTCGCTGGCCAGCACGGCGAGCAGTTCCTGTTGCCGCGCGGCATCCCACCGCTGCATGCGCTGGGCCACGCCGGCGGCCTGATTCAGGCTGTCCAGGGGCACCTCGCCGTCGACGAGCCGGACCCGATCCAGGCCCTGACGGACTTCCTCCAGCCGGAGCCGGGCCAGGCGCCCGCCCGCCTGCTCCATGGCGGCCTGGGCCTCCTTGTTATCGACGAACATGCCCTTGCGCCCCGCCTCCAGGGCAAGACGGTCGAACAGGGCCTCCAGGTTGCCGACGCGTTCCGCCTCCGCGATTCGCTGCTGGGTGGCCAGTTCGGCCTCCTTCCCGGATGGCGTGGCACAGGCGCCGAGCAGGAGCAGGAGGGCGATCGCGCCGCAGCCGGAATGTAATGTCTTGATGCGCATAGGTGATCCTCCTTCCAAGTTCGGGTCGGCTACCGACTGCCCTGATCCTCCTCGGTCCCCCAAAGCAAAGGGCGGCCTGCAGGGCCGCCCTCGCTCGGCGCTACGCGGGTTCAGCGCCCCTTCTTGCGCAGCTTCTGAATGGCCGCCAGCTGGGCGACCGCCTCGGCCAGTTCGGCCTGGGCCTTGGCGTAGTCCATCGCCGAGCCGCGGTCCCTGACCGCCTCCTCCGCCTGGCGCTTGGCCTCCAGCACCCGCGCCTCGTCCAGGTCGGCGCCGCGGATGGCGGTGTCGGACAGGATGGTCACCACGCCGGGCTGCACCTCGAGGATGCCGCCGGAGACGAAGATCAGGTCCTCTTCCGGGCGTTCCGGGGCCTTGATGCGCACCGAGCCGGGCTTGATGCGGGTGATCATGGGCGCGTGGCGGGGGTAGATGCCCACCTCGCCCATCTCCGCCGGCACCACGACGAACTCGGCGAGCCCGGAGTAGATGGACGCCTCGGCGCTCACGATGTCGACATGGATGGTCATCGCCATTGTTTAAATCCTCGTGAGGAGTGAGGGGTGAGGCGTGAGGGGTGGAGTGCCATGGTTTTGCCGCTCCTCCCTCGCTCCGCGCGCCTCACTGAATCGTTTTCGCCTTCTCGGCCGCCTCGTCGATGGTGCCGACCATGTAGAAGGCCTGCTCGGGCAGGTGGTCGTATTCGCCGGCGACGATGGCCTTGAAGGCGCTGATAGTGTCCTTGAGACTGACGAACTTGCCAGGGGATCCGGTGAAGGCCTCGGCGACGAAGAAGGGCTGCGACAGGAAGCGCTGGATCTTGCGTGCCCGGGCCACGATCAGCTTGTCGTCGGGCGACAGTTCGTCCATGCCCAGGATGGCGATGATGTCGCGCAGTTCCTTGTAGCGCTGCAGGGTGGTCTGCACCGAACGGGCCACCGAGTAGTGCTCCTCGCCCACCACCAGCGGGTCGAGCTGGCGGCTGGTGGAGTCGAGCGGATCCACGGCGGGGTAGATGCCCAGTTCGGCGACCTGGCGGGAGAGCACCAGGGTGGCATCCAGGTGCGCGAAGGTGGTGGCCGGCGAGGGGTCGGTCAGGTCGTCCGCGGGCACGTACACGGCCTGGAAGGAGGTGATGGAGCCGGTGCGGGTGGAGGTGATGCGTTCCTGCAGGGCACCCATCTCCGAGGCCAGGGTGGGCTGATAGCCCACGGCGGAGGGCATCCGGCCGAGCAGGGCGGACACCTCGGTGCCGGCCAGGGTGTAGCGGTAGATGTTGTCGATGAACAGCAGCACGTCGCGGCCTTCGTCGCGGA
>JALOTG010000127.1 GCA_025458005.1 Thiobacillaceae bacterium | reverse complement strand
CGTCCTGGTGGACGCCGAGATGCCGGAAATGGACGGCTACGTGCTGACCAAGAGCATCAAGTCCGATTCCCGCTTCGCCGGCATCCCGGTGATCATGCATTCCTCCCTGTCCTCGGAGGCCAACCGCACCATGGGGCAGCGCGTCGGCGTGGACGCCTACGTGGCCAAGTTCGATCCCGCGGTGCTGGCCGATACCCTGCTCGCCTTCCTCAAGCGCTGAGGCCCCGAGGTCCCGAGCCCAAACGCCGTAAAATGAAAATTTAACCATCGACTGAACGAGGAACGCATGGCTGACAAGAATCTCAAATTCCTCGTGGTGGACGATTTCTCCACCATGCGCCGGATCGTCCGCAACCTCCTCAAGGAACTGGGTTTCACCAACGTGGACGAGGCCGAGGACGGCGTGGCCGCGCTGCAGAAGCTCAGGAACGCCAACTTCCAGTTCGTCATCACCGACTGGAACATGCCCAACATGACCGGCATCGACCTGCTCAAGAACATCCGCGCCGACGCCACCCTCAAGCACCTGCCTGTGCTCATGATCACCGCCGAGGCGAAGAAGGAAAACATCGTCGAGGCCGCCCAGAACGGGGCCTCGGGCTATATCGTGAAGCCCTTCACCGCCGCCGTGCTGGAAGAGAAACTGAACAAGATCTTCGAGAAGTTCGGGATGTGATCCCAAGCCCACCCGACTCGACAGACACACTCACAGGAGAGACCGATGAGCGGTGATTCACCGGAACTGGAAGCGCTGTTCGACAGCATCGCCTACCACGACAAGCAGCCAGCCGCCCCGGCCTCGACGCCCGGTGGAGACACGCCCGAACTCGAATCGCTATTCGACAGCATCGCGGCGGCGGTTAGCCAGGAAGGCGAGGCCAGGGACGGCGAAGCGGGCGCCTGCCCCGAGCACGTCTTCGCCCAGGTCGGCCAGATGACCCGCGGCCTGCACAACCTGCTGCAGGAACTGGGACTGAACACCGCGCTGGAGAAGGTGGCCAAGGAGCTGCCGGACAACCGCGATCGCCTCAACTACATCGCGGCGATGACCGCCCAGGCCGCCGAACGGGCCTTGAATGCCGCCGAGACGGCGCAGCCCATCCAGCAGCAGTTGTCCGACTCCGCCCGTGACCTGGCCGGCAAATGGGACCGCCTGTTCGCCAAGCAACTGGGCGTGGACGAATTCAAGGCCCTGGTCAAGGACACCCACGGCTATCTGAAGGACGTGCCGGCCAAGGCCGACGCCACCAACGCCCAGCTCATGGAAGTGATCATGGCGCAGGACTTCCAGGACCTCACCGGCCAGGTCATCAAGAAGGTCCTGGAGGCCGCCCAGACCCTGGAGAAACAGCTCGTGGCCCTGCTCCTGGAGACCACCCCCGAGGAGAAACGCCAGGCCGTGCGGCCCGGCCTGCTGGAGGGACCGGTGGTCAACACCGCCAAACGCAGCGACGTGGTCACCAGCCAGGCGCAGGTGGACGAATTGCTGGAAAGCCTGGGTTTCTGACCACGCGACGCGCCCCGAGGCCCGCATCGAGATCATGCCGCTGACAGCGCCCAGCCGCTGAAGGCCCAAGGAGATAAATATGAGCGACTTCGCCGGAATGGATGAGCTGCTGAAGGACTTCCTGATGGAGGCCGGGGAACTGCTGGCCCAGGTGGACAACAAGCTGGTGGAACTGGAGAAGCGGCCCGACGACCGGGAACTGCTCAACGACATCTTCCGCGGCTTCCACACCATCAAGGGCGGCGCGGGCTTCCTCAACGTGGACAACATGGTCACCCTGTGCCACCGCACGGAAAACCTGTTCGACAAGCTGCGCAATGGGGAACTCGCCCTCTCCCTGGAACTGATGGACATCATCATGGCCGCTACCGCCACAGTGCGAGACATGTTCGACGTGCTGGCCCAGAGCGTGCAGCCCCAGGCCGCCGATCCCGGCCTGCTGGCCAGCCTGGACGCGGCCCTGGCCGGCAAGCTGTCCGGTGGCCAGGCCAAGGCGGCGGCGGCCGAGTCGGCCCCGACGCTCACCGTCGTGCCCGCCGCGGCCGCCGAACCGACCGTCGCGGACATCAACTGGGACGCCCTGCATGCCGCCCTCACCGGCGGGTCGCCCACCCCCGCCGCCACGCCCGCCCCCGTTCAGGAGGTGGCGCCGACCCCCTTCCCGACAGCCGCCGCCGCGCCGGCCGCGGCTCAGGACCTGCCTACGCCCGGCCGCTCGGCCGGCGGCAACCCGCCGCCGCAGAGCCTGCAGAAAGAGACCACCATCCGCATCGACACGGCGCGCCTGGACCAGGTGCTCAACCTGTCCGGCGAGATCGGCCTGACCAAGAACCGCATCGCCAACCTGAAGAGCCAGATCCTGCACGGCAAGACCGACCCGGAGACCTTGAAGTCGCTGGACCTGGCCGTCAGCCAGCTCGACCTGCTGGTGTCCGACCTGCAGAACGCAGTGATGAAGACCCGCATGCAGCCCATCGGCCGGCTGTTCCAGAAGTACCCGCGCCTGGCCCGCGACCTGGCCCGCCAGCTCGGCAAGGACGTCGAACTGGTGTTGTCCGGCGAGGAGACGGAACTCGACAAGACCATGATCGAGGACCTCAACGATCCTCTCGTGCACCTGGTGCGCAACGCCGTCGACCACGGCATCGAGACGGCCGAGGAGCGCGCCGCCGCGAACAAGTCCTCGAAGGCCCTGGTCACCCTGTCCGCCAGCCAGGTGGGCGACCACATCTTCATCGAGATCGCCGACGACGGCCGCGGCATGCGCCCCGACATCATCCGCCAGAAGGCCGTGGAGAAAGGCATCGTCGACGCCGAGACGGCCAACAGCCTGGACGATCGGCAGGCCCTGCAGCTGATCTTCCTGCCCGGCTTCTCCACCAAGGACCAGATCTCCAACGTCTCCGGCCGCGGTGTCGGCATGGACGTGGTGAAGACCAACATCACCCGGCTCAACGGCAAGATCGACGTGGTCTCCGTGCCCGGCCAGGGTTCCACCTTCACCATCTCGCTGCCGCTCACCCTGGCCATCCTGCCGGTGCTGGTGGTGCGCCTGAACGACCAGTCCTTCGCCGTGCCCCTGTCCCTGGTGCGCGAGATCATCCCCATCAAGGCCTCGGAACTGCAGCGCGTGTCGGGCCGCGCCACCATGGTGGTGCGCGACGAGGTCCTGCCGGTGCGCAGCCTGTCGCGCATGATCGGCTGGGAGGCCAAGCGCCCGCCGGCCTACGGCGTGCTGATGCAGGCCGCCGACTCCACCTTCGTGCTGGCGGTGGACGGCTTCGTCGGCCGCGACGACGTGGTGATCAAGCCCCTGGCCGACATCAAGCCCAAGGGCATCGCCGGGGCCACCCTGTCCGGCGACGGCTCCATCGTCCTGGTGCTGGACATGGAGGAACTGCTCAGCAACGTGCAGGCCGATACCCCGAGCAGCCTGTTCGCCCAGGCGGCCTGAGCCGATCCATGACCCTGAACGCCTACATCGCCCGACAGCCCATCGTCGACGGCAAGCACAACCTGGTCGCCTACGAGCTGCTGTTCCGCGACGCCCCCAACACGCAGGCCGCGCGCATCGAGAACGACGCGGCGGCGGGCATCGACGTGATCTCCAACGCCCTGTGCAACATGGGCACGCAATGGCTGCTGAAGGGCAAGCTCGCCTTCATCAACATGGACACCCACACGCTGTTGAGCGACTTCTCCAGCCTCCTGCCGGCCGACAAGGTAGTGCTGGAGATCCTGGAGACCGTGCAGGCCACGCCCGAGGTGCTGGACAAGATTAGGGCCTTCAAGCAGGCCGGCTTCCGCATCGCCCTGGACGACTACGTCTACACGCCGGAGCGCGCCGACTTGCTGCCGCTGGCCGACTACGTCAAGGTGGACGTGCTCGGCAACGCCCCGGCCGACACCATCAACACCATCAAGCAGGCCCGCCGTCACCCCGCCAAACTGCTGGCGGAGAAGGTGGAGAAGCGGGAGCAGTTCGAACAGTACAAGAAGCTCGGCTTCGAGCTCTTCCAGGGCTATTACTTCGCCCGCCCCGAGAACCTCTCCGCCAAGGTGGTCAACCCCACCCAGGCCACCGTCATCCAGCTGATGGAGAAGGTGCGCCAGGAGGCCGACCTCAAGCAGATCGAGGAGGGCTTCAAGCGCGACGTGGCGCTCACCTTCAAGCTGCTGCGCTACATCAACTCGGCCGGCTTCGGCCTGACCTGCGAGGTGCAGTCGATCCGCCACGCGGTCAGCATCCTCGGCTACAAGCCGCTCAGCAAGTGGCTCACCCTGCTGCTGGTCACCGCCAGCCCCTCCCTGCTGGATGCCCTGCTGGAGACCCCCATGGATCAGCTCATGGAGCGGGTGCACCTGCCGGAGAACGTCGCCGACGCCCTGCTACACCGCAGCGGCATCTACGGCCCCCTCCTGTCCCTGGCCGAGGCCTGCGAACTGGGGGACGCCGCCCGCATCGAGCGCTTGGCGGAAGACCTGTTCCTCTCGCCGGACCAGGTCAACGAGGCACACCTCAACGCCCTGGCCTGGGTGGAGCAACTGGGGCTGGACTGACCTCGGGGCCGGGCGCAGCCCGGGCCTGGCGACGCTCAGAGGCCGCCGAACACCTGGCCCTGCCGCAGGGCCTGGACCGAGAGGCCGGCCGGCGCCCCTGCCTGGATCTCGCCCATGATCTCCGCCTCGCCACCCGGCTTGAGGTGCGTGATCCAGACGGGCACCCGGCGCCGCATCCCGGCCAGGTCGTGCAGCAGGCTGGCCGGGCAGTAGTGCCGGGAGGCCTCGGCGACGCCCCGCAGGGCATTCGGAAAGGAGGTCTCGACGATCAGATGCCGGAGGTCATCGGTCGCCTCGACCAGCCTCCACAGGGCCGGGTGACTGGCCGTATCCCCGGAGAAGATCACGCTGCCCCTCGCCCCCCGGATCAGGTAGCCCACCGCCGGCACCGTGTGATGAGCCGGGATGGCGGTCAGGGCACGATCGCCCAGCGCCACCGTCTCGCCCAGGGCGAGGGGGGCGTAGCGCATGAAGGGAGCGTCGGCCGTGGGGACGCGGGTGAAGTCCGGCCACAGATGCCAGTTGAACAGATGCCCGCCGAGCACCTCGATCACCTCGGGCAGGGCATGCACCAAGAGCGGCCGCGCCCGCTCCTGGGCGACGCTGTCGAGCATGGGCGGCAGGGCCAGCACATGGTCGAGGTGGGCGTGGGTGATGAACAGATGGTCGATGCGCGCCAGTTCGGCGCGGCCGAGCTGGGTGATCCCGCTGCCGGCGTCGATCAGGATGTCGTCGTCGACCAGGAAGGAGGTGGTGTGGCGGCCGTCGCCGATGCCGCCGGAACAGCCCAGGATGCGCATCTGCATGCCGTCGCCTATTTCGTGGTGAAGGTGAACACGCCGTCCCAGCCCTCGGGAGGCGGGTCCGCCCGGAAGTGGCCGATGCGTTCCAGATAGACGTCGTAAAGCTTGCGCGGGTTGCGCTGGCGCAGGCCGCGCAGGGCAGCCTCCGCCGCGTCCCAGCGGCCGGCCTGGTAGTCCGCCACGGCCGCCTCGAAGGCCTGGGCCTCCGCCAGACGATCAGCGGGCAGCTCGGCGGCCACGCCCAGGGGCTCGTAGATGGCCACCGGGCGGTCCTTGCCCTTCACCCGCACCCGGTCGACCAGCATGAAGGCGAACTCGGGGCAGGCCTCGCGGGTCGCCTCGCCCGCCAGCACGCCCACCCCGTACTGCTTGGTCAGCCCCTCCAGCCGCGAGGCCAGGTTCACCGCGTCGGCCATCACCGTGTAGGACATGCGGAAGCGCGAACCCATGTTGCCGACGCTCATCCGGCCGGTATTGACGCCCACGCCGATGCGCACCGCCGGCCAGCCGCGCTGCTCGAGCACGGGGTTGAGTTCCGCCAGGCTGGCCTGCATGGCCAGGGCGGTGAGCACGCCGTCGCTGGCATGCCGGTCGTCGCTCATCGGCGCACCCCAGAAGGCCATGATGGCGTCGCCGATGTACTTGTCGATGGTCCCCCGGCGTTCCTGCACCAGGCGGGTCATGTGGGAAAGGTAGGCGTTGAGCATGTCCGCCAGCTGGGAGGCCTCCAGGCCCTCGGAAATGCTGGTGAAGTCGCGGATGTCGGAGAACAGCACGGTCATCACCCGAGACTCGCCGCGCAGGCTGTAGCGGCCCGGGTCCTTGGCCATCTCGTCGACCAGCTCGGGCGGCACGTACTGGCCGAACAGGCTGGTGATCTGGGCCTTGGAGCGGGCCTCGACGAAGAAGCCGTAGGTCATGTTGAGCACGAACAGGCCGATCACCGTCAGCAGGCTCGTCGCCAGGGGAACCTGCATGTGCAGGGCTGACCAGGTGTACAAGTCGCCCGCTACCAGCAGCACGGACAGGACCAGGGTGAGCAGGGCGGCCCACAGGGGGGCGAGGTAGGGCAAGGCGGCGGCGAGCAGCAGGCCCAGCCCGAGCACGAGCATCGCCTCGTAGCGCTGCACGCCCACCGGCTCCCAGGGCAGGGTTCCGTCCAGGATGCCCGAGATCAGGCTGGCGTGGATCTCGACGCCGGGGAAGGCCTTGTCGGTGGGGGTGACGCGCAGGTCCATGATGCCCGGCGCGGTCGAGCCGATCAGCACCACTCGTCCTTCCAGCTGGGCGGCCGGCGCTGCGCCCCTGAGCACGTCGGCGGCGGAGATGTACTGGTAGGCGCCCGGCGCGCGGTAGGGCACGCGCGCCTGGCCGCGTTCATCCAGCGGCACCCGCAGGCCGTCCATGTCCAGGGCCGGCGGACGCAAGCCGTCGGCCGGGCGCAGGACGATGCGCTCGCTGCCCATGGCCGCCTGGGTGGTCATCAGCGCCAGGGATCCGTAGCACTCCCCGCCCAACTCGATGAGCATCGGCATGCCGCGCATGACGCCATCGAAATCCGGATGGGCGTTGAAGAAGCCGGCCGATGCGGCGCGCGCCTGGAGGGGCGGGAGGTTGGCGTGGTAGCCCGCGGCCCGCATGGGCCCGACGCCTTGCGCCTTGAGCGACGCGCAGGACATGACCGGGGCGGGCAGGCGCCCGACCCGCTCCTGATCCCCGGCGAAGCCGAAGTAGTAGCCGAGCACGGTCTGGCCGCCGGCCAACGAGCCGGCCAGGACTGCGTCGTAGTCGAGCCGCGGGCGGATACGCTGCAGCATGTCCCGGAAGCCCGTCTCGCCGGCCAGTTCACCGCGCGCCAGACGCTCCAGCACGGGCAGTCCGGAACTCTGGTCGGGTTCGGAGAAGACCACGTCGAAGCCGATGGCGGCGACGCCGTACTGCTCATAAAGGGCGGCGGCGAGAGCGGCGGTGCGTTCGCGCGGCCAGGGCCAGCGCCCGACCTCGCGCAGGGACTTCTCGTCGATGTCGACGATGGCGATGCGCTCGTCCATGCCCTGGGCCCGGAAAAGCTGGATTTTCAGGTCGTAGAGGGCGGCCTCGAAGCGGTCGATGAAATACAGGTCGTAGAGCCGCCCGACCTGACCCAGCAGGATCATCAGGAACAGCGCGCTAAGGGCGAACTGGCCGATGAAGCGCCGCAGACGCAGGGTCATGGAGGGCGGTCAGCGCAGCCGGTAGAAGCGGTTCGCCACCGTCTGTCCGGGCGGCAGGTCGTCCAGCCGGGTGCCCACCGCCTCGGCCAGCCGGTTGAAGCGTTCGTCCGGATGGGGGTGGGTCTTGTAGAGCAGCGCCACCCGTCCGTCCGTGGCCGACAGGTGGCCGATCTCCTGCAGCACCGTGGGCAGCCCGTAGGCATCGTAGCCCGCCCGGGCGGCAAGCACCATGCCGATGCGGTCCGCCTCGTGCTCCGCCTCCTTGTCCAGGCCGCGGGCGACGATCTCGGCGCCGTTGCCGATGACGTTCTGCACCAGCTGGCTCTCGCCCTTCAGCTTGCGACCGAGCAGCCCGCCCAGGGCCGAGATCATCTGCGTCTGGCGCAACAGTTCGAGGTGATGCTTGCGCACCACGTGTCCGATCTCGTGGGCCAGCACGCCGGCCAGTTCCGCCTCGTTGTCGAGCCGACGATAGAGTCCCTTGGTCAGCAGCACGTAGCCGCCGGGGGCCGCGAAGGCATTGATGTCCTCGGACTCCACCACCCCGAAGCGCCAGGCCAGATCCGGCCGCTCGCTCTGCAGGGCGACCCAGCGGCCGACCTGGTTGACGTAGCGCTGCAGGGCGGGATCGTTGACCAGTGGGGCGACGCCGAGCAGGTTGCCGGCGATCTGCTGGCCGATGCGCAGCTCGTCCTCCTGACTGGTCTGCCCGGCCAGCAGGGCCCTGAGCATCTGGTCCCCGGGGCTGGGCGCCTGTTCCTGGGCGGGCGGCTGGGGGGGCGGGGCCATCGCCTGCTGACCGGTCTGCCCACTGGGCTGGCTGCCTCCCTTGAGCCATTGCTGGAGCGCCTTCTCCAGGTCGTTGGCCTGGACGGCCGGGATCAGCAGGCAGCACAGGAGGGTGACGAGATTACGCATCTTCATGGTCATTCTCCCCAGGACGTCCCGCCGGTCTGACGGGGCTCCTTCTGCGGAGCGGGCAGGTAGGCCACCTGGCGCCTGAGCAGATCCGCCTGGCGGGCGAAGCGCTCCGCCTCCGCGGCGGTGACGGCATAGCCGTTCATCTTGTCCAGTTCCCGTGCGTCGAAGCGGGCGCCACGCAATTCCTCCTCGGTCAGGCCGCGCAGGCCCGCCACCGCCACCACCCGGCCCGGGTCGCTGCGCCGCTGGCCGACGTCCAGCACACCCTTGATCTCGCCGACCGCGTCGGTCTGGCCCGCCGCGCCGGCGCGCACGGAAAGCAACCTCACCCAGCCGGCGCGGCCGGCAACCCGGACCTGGGTCCAGCCGCCCTGACGGGCCAGGATCTCGACACTGGCGCCGCGGCCCGCGCTGCCCACCACGGCGGCGCCGGACGACGCGCTGGCACGCAACGGCTCCTCCCGGATCATGGTTCCCGTGGCCGCCAGTCCCGGCAGCGCCAGTACCATAAACGCCCCCAGCAGGGCATATCGCAACGATCGGATGGTGTTCATTCCTGTTCCCCTCAATGACCGGACCATCCTACAACATTCGTCCCGCCACCGTCCGCGCCGGAACGCGCCCATGCACCACGCCGGGGCCGACAGACGCGCCGCGGCGTTGGCATTATCATTGGGCGATGCAGAGCGTCCATCAGTTCCTGACCCGGGTCGGGGCCGGCTTCATCGGCTGGCTGAAAAGCTGGCGCGGCATCCTCCGGTTCGCCGCCCAGGCCGCGGTGGAGGCGTTCACGCCCGCCCTCTACAACAGTGCCACCCGCTCCGTGGTGCAGAAACAGATCTATTTCACCGCCTGGCAGATCCTGCCCGGATTCACCCTGTTCGCCGCTGTATTGTCCTATGTGCTGATCCAGATCGTGGTCACCACCGCGCGCGACTTCGGGCTGTCCGACTATGCCCTGGAGGTGAGCATCCGCGTCCTGGTGCTGGAACTGCTGCCCCTGCTCACCGCCCTGTTCGTCGCCCTGCGCTCCGGCGCGGCCATCAACACCGAGGTGGCGTTGATGAACATCAACAACGAGATCCGTGCCCTGGAGGAGGCCGGCGTCGATCCGATGCGCTTCGAGTTCACGCCGCGGGTCATCGGCGGGGCCATCTCGGTCTTCGCCCTGACCGCCCTGACCAGCGTGCTCGCCCTGATCCTGGCCTACCTGGCGGTCTACGGCTTCCAGCTCTGGAGCCTGCCCGACTTCAACCGGGTGATGGGGCAGGTGTTCACCCCCGCCGCCTTCGTCATCCTGAGCCTCAAGAGCCTGGCCTTCGGCCTGGCGGTGACCGTCATCCCCATCCGCGCCGGCCTGGAGGCCCCGCGCATGATGTTCTTCGCCCCCATCGCCGTGCTGCGCGGCATGGTGCGGCTGTTCTTCGTGCTCATGATCATCGAGGTGGCATCATTGGCCCTGGCGTACATCTGAAGTGGATGGCGGACGACGCCGAGCGTCGTGCCCTCGTTGACCAGCACGGGGCAGCCGCCCTGGTCTCCGAGACGATGCCTTTGCGCGCCAACCTGTCCGTGCTGGAGAACATCGCCATCGTGCCCCAGTATCGCGAGAACCTGCCCTACGCGGCGGCCGCCGACCTGGCCTGGGGGCTGCTGGCCCGGCTGGGCCGCACCGACTGCGCCTTCAAGCGCGACCCGGCCCTCACCTGCGAGGAGCGCTTCGTGGCCAAATTGTTGCGAGCCTGCATCCTGCGCGCGCCTATAATCCTGGTCGACCGGCCGGCCCTGCTGCTGCCGGACATCCACTACCCGCCCTTCCTGGAGGCGACCCTGGGGGCCCTGGAAGGACACTATCAAACCTGCTGGATCGTGGATTACGCATGGAACGCGCCCCTGTACCCGCCACGCTGATCAGGAACCTGGAATTCAAGGTCGGCCTGCTGCTGGTCGGCACCCTGGTACTGGCCCTCGCCTTCCTGGCCTATGTCCTGCATGTCCGGGGGGTGTTCGAGCCCAGCCAGGAACTGATCCTGGTGGCCGACGACGCGGAGGGCGTCAGCGTCGGCATGCCCCTGTCCTTTTCCGGTTTTCCCATCGGCCGGGTCAGCCGCCTGGACCTCACCGACCAGGGCCAGGTGCGCGTCCACGTCGCCGTTCCCCTGAAGTCTGCCCGCTGGCTGCGGGAGAGCAGCCGCTTCACGCTGGAAAAGGGGCTGGTGGGCGGCGCCAAGATCCGTGCCTTCAGCACCAACCTGGCCGACCCGCCGCTGCCGGACGGCGCCGAGCGTTCCCTGCTCACCGGCGACGCCACCCAGGAGATCCCCGTCCTGGTGGCCAAGGTGAAGGCCATCCTGGCCAACGTGGAGGCCATGACCGCGGGCGACTCCAGCATCAACCGCGCGCTTGCCCACGCGGACACCATCAGTGGCCGCATGGCCGGCGAGTACGGCGTGCTGGAGGGCGTCCTGGGCGGGCCGGACAAGGCGCGCAAGATCGTCGACGCCCTGGACCGGGCCAACAGCCTGCTCGCCAACCTGAATGGCGTCTCCCTCAAGGTCGACCAGATGCTCGTCAAGGCCGACCAGCGGGTATTCGGCGCGGGCGGCACAATGGACCGGACCGACCAATCCCTGGCCCAGGTCAATGCCATCCTCGCCGACGTCCGGGAGAGCCTGGGCAAGGCGGATGCCATCCTGCGCGAAGCCCAGGCGGCGGCGGCCAACGTCAACGCCATCACCGCCGACGTCAAGGGCGCCACCACCGACCTGGCCAGCCTGCGCGCGGAGGTGGACGAGAGCCTGCGCAAGGTCAACCACCTGATCAACGAGATCAACCGCAAATGGCCCTTCGCCCGGGACGTGGAACTGAAGCTGCCATGAGGATGCCCGCGGCGCCCACCCCGCGGCGCGCCCTGCATGGCACCCTGCTCGCGATCCTGCTCGCGGGCTGCGCCGGGGCGCCGCCGCCCCCCGACTGGAAATTGGACGCCCACGCCGCGCTGGAGACCCATGCCCGGCATTATCTGAACGGCGACACCCGCCTGGCGGACCTCGGCTACGCCCGGGCGCGCGCCGAGATCGCCCGCACCGGCCGCTTGGACCTGGCGGCCCGGGCCGAACTCCATCGCTGTGCCGTGCGCGTGGCCGCGCTGGATTTCTCCACCTGTGAGGGATACGCCGATCTGGCCGCCCACGCTGGCGCGGAAGACCGGGCCTACGCCCGTTTCCTGATCGGCGAGTGGGACGCTCTGGACCCCCGGCAGCTCCCGGCCTGGTATGCCGACCTGCTGAACGCGCGGGATCCCGCCGGCCAGTTGAGTGCCATCCAGGCCCTCCAGGATCCCCTCTCCCGCTGCATTGCCGCCGGCGTCCTGTTCAGGACCGGCCAGACCTCGCCCGCAGTCATCGCCCTCGCCATCGGGACCGCGTCCGAGCAGGGCTGGCGCAGGCCCCTGCTGGCCTGGCTCGAGGTGCAGGCCCGGCGCGCCGAGGCCAGCGGGGACCAGCAGGGCCTGGAGACCATCCGCCGGCGCAGGGCGCTGATCGAGTCGTCCATGCCCTGAACCACCGGATCAAGCTGACAGTGGCGGGCAGGTGCATGTAACATCGGCCCTCCATGGATGATCCATACGTACCAGATCGCGTTGTGGTTGTTACCAGTAATATATTAGGTTTATCTAATATAACGTTTGCCTTCACGATTGGAGAAGCTCATGGATAGTCTGATGGCCTGGCTGTATGCCCCCTGGCCCTGGTATGTCGCCGGACCGATCATCGGCCTGATGGTGCCGCTGATGCTGTTCATCGGCAATCGCGCCTTCGGCATCTCCAGCAATCTGCGTCACCTCTGCAGCATGACCCAACCCCCCGAGGTCAACGTCGACTTCTTCAAGTACGACTGGAAGGAGCACTACTGGAGCATGGTGTTCGTGGTGGGCACGGCCCTGGGCGGCTACTTCGCCGGCGTGGTATTCGCCAACCCCGAGCCGATCGCCCTCAGTCAGGCCGCTCTCGACATGCTGCAGTCCTGGGGCTTCGCGGCGCCCGCCGGCAACCTCCTGCCCGAGGAGCTGTTCCATCCAGACGTGCGCAATTTCGCCCTGCTGTTCGCGGGCGGCGTGCTGGTCGGGTTCGGTACCCGTTACGCCGCCGGATGCACCTCCGGCC
>JALOTG010000299.1 GCA_025458005.1 Thiobacillaceae bacterium | reverse complement strand
TGCGGTGGGAGTAGCGCTTGATCCGCGCCAGCCCGGTGTCCACCACGTAGCGGATGCCCGGCACGGTCAGCGAGGTCTCCGCCACGTTGGTGGCCAGCACGATGCGCCGGCCGCCGTGGGCCTGGAACACCCGCTCCTGCTCGGCGACCGACAGGCGGGCATAGAGCGGCAGGATCTCGGTGGCCGGCGGATGGTGCTTCCTGAGCGCCTCCTGCGCCTCGCGGATCTCCCGCTCGCCGGGCAGGAAGACCAGGATGTCGCCGGGCCCCTCGCGGGCGAGCTCGTCCACCGCCTCCAGGAGGGCGGCGTTCAGGTCGGCCTCGGCCGGCTCCTCGGCGGCCTTGCCGCCGCCCCCTGTCTCCCCTTTGGGTGAGGGTGGGCGCGATGGCGATCGCTCTTCCGCGATCGGCCGCCAGCGCACCTCCACCGGCCAGGTGCGCCCCGACACCTCGACCACCGGGGCGCCGCCGAACCAGGCCGAGAAGCGGTCCGCCTCCAGGGTGGCGGAGGACAGGATCAGCTTCAGGTCCGGCCGGCGCGGCAGGAGCTGCTTCAGGTAGCCGAGCAGGAAGTCGATGTTCAGGCTGCGCTCGTGCGCCTCGTCCAGGATCAGGGTGTCGTAGGCGCGAAACGCCGGGTCGGACTGCGTCTCCGCGAGCAGGATGCCGTCGGTCATGACTTTTATCCGCGTCTCCGGCCCGGCCTGGTCGGTGAAGCGCACCTGCCAGCCGACGAAGCCGCCCAGGCGGGTGCGCGTCTCCTCCGCCAGGCGGGCGGCGACGCTCTTGGCGGCGATGCGGCGCGGCTGGGTCATGCCGATGAGTCCCGTCCGACCCCGGCCGGCGGCCCAGGCGATCTTGGGCAACTGGGTGGTCTTGCCCGAGCCGGTCTCGCCGCAGACGATGATCACCGGATGCGCGGCCAGCGCCTCGGCGATCGCCTCGCGGCGCGCCGACACCGGCAGCTGGGCGGGGAAGTCCAGCGCGGGCGGCGCGATCTCGGGTAAGGTGGCGGACGGAGGTGAAGCGGACATGGCGGGGAGAAGTTATCACGGAATCCGGGCCCGGCTGGCGGCGCTGGCCTGCGCCTTGGCGCTGGCGGCCGGCGCGGCGCGCGGCGAGACGCTGACGGTCGGCGACCTGTCCCTGGACTACGCGGCGCCCTGGCAACGCGGCGACGCGCGCGAGGAGGCGGAGAGCGCCAGCCTGATCCTGCTGCACGGCGCCGGCGGGGCGGCCCTCACCGTGCGCCTGCCCGATCACCAGGTGCGGCTGCGGCTCCCCGAGGCGCGCTTTCGCGAGCGACTGGAGCGGCAATGGCGCGAACGGCACGGCGCGACGGTGGCGATCCGGCCGGTCGAGCTGGCCGGCCTGGGCTGGCTGATGGCCCGCTATCCCAGCCAGGAGGGCGAGGGGCGGGTGGTGTTCCACCTGGTCACGGTGCTGGACGGCCGCGTCCATCACCTCCTGGCCCAGGCCCCGGCGGCCGAGCGGGACCTGCCCGAGCCGTTGCGGGCGTTGCTGTCCGCCGCCCGCACCGCGGTGGCCGAGCCCGCGACCGTATCGCCGCAGGCCGGTCCCCTCGCCAGCCCGGCCTGGCGACTGGAACGGGTGATCGTCGCCCGCCCGGATGCGGGACGGTTGGGGATGCTGGCCGGGCGCGAGGCCGCCCTGCTGCCCGGCGGCCTGGTGACGGGCTACGCCCTGTCGCCGCGCGAGCTGGGCTTCGGCGGCTTCCTGGAAGGCTATGTCTGGGTCGCCGGCGAGGACGGGCAGCCCGCCAGGCGGCCCCTGGCGCGCCGCTGGGACGTCGCCTGGGACGCCCCGCCCGAGGTCTGGCCGGCGCGGGCGCCGCTCTCCCTGACGGCGCGGGTCGGTCCCGACACCCGGGTCGCGCCGGACGGACGCCTGGGCCTGCGCCTCACCCTGGCGCTGTTGTGCGGGTCGGAGACGGCGCTGCGGGAAGCCTGGCGGCGCATGGCGGCCGGCGAGGCCACGCCGGCCCTGGATTGTCCCGAGTCCGCCGCGCCGGCGGTCGCCGCGGCGGCCCTGGCCGGCGACGCCGCGCCGCCTGGCGAGCGGGCCCTGGACCTGCCGGCCGCCGCGGCGCCGCCCGCCCACGCCGGCGATGGCCTGGCGCGCCGCCTGGTGCTGAGCGCGCGCGCGTTCGGAACGGAGTCCGGACAGGGCTGGGGCGACAGCCTGCTCGGGGCGGTGGCGGTGCATTACGTCTACGCGCCCGGCGCGGGGCCGTAGCCCGGCCGCGCGTCGCGGTCAGCGCTGCAGGTAGCGCCGGTCGTCGAAGGTGGCCACCCACTGCGGCTTGTAGACCACCAGCAGGGTCACCACCATGCCGGTGGCGAAGGCCTCGCTCCAGGCCATGAGCAGGTAGAAGGGCAGGTACTCGGCGAGCAGGTAGTCCAGGTCGTAGGCGCCGACGGCCCAGGCGAAGCCGGTCGACGCCAGGCCCACCGCCAAGATGGCCAGCGCCGCGCCGAAGAAGGCGTTGAGGAAGATGTAGATGAACATGTGGTTGGGCAGCCTGCCGTCCACCAGGCGATAGATGGCCCAGCTCACCGCCACCGGCACGCCGCCCATGATCAGCAGGTTGGCCGGGAAGGCGTTGTACTGGCCCTCCCACAAGGTGATGGCGCCGGTCACCAGGGCGATGGCGAGCAGGGCGAAGGCGGGCCGGAACATG
>JALOTG010000298.1 GCA_025458005.1 Thiobacillaceae bacterium | reverse complement strand
GATCCAGGGAATGCTGGCCAGCCCGTACTTCCATCCCACCTCCGGTTCATGGTCCGTGTGCAGTTCCGGTCAGACCGGAACAGGAGGCTCGCAATGACGTCATCGCGAGGAGGCCGCAGGCCAACGCGGCAATCCAGCTCATGCTGAGGCGACGTCCATGCCCAAACAACCCGCTGTCTACATTCTGGCCAGTTCGAGAAACGGCACGCTCTATACCGGGGTGACATCCGACCTCGTCCGCCGCGTGTGGGAGCACAGGCATGACGTGGTACCGGGTTTCACCAGCAGCTACCGGGTGCATTCGCTGGTCTACTATGAACTTCACGACAACATGTACGAGGCCATCACACGCGAGAAGCAGATCAAGGCGGGTTCGCGGATGAAGAAGATCAAGCTGATCGAGACAATGAACCCGGAGTGGGTGGATTTGTACGACAGCCTGCTGGGATGAAAGGCCGGATCGCCACGGCGCTGCGCGCCTCGCGATGACGTCATTGCGAGGAGGCCGCAGGCCGACGCGGCAATCCACGCCTTGCCGATCTTGTCCACAAGACCCCGCATGCCAGCCGCCCTCAACGCTCGTCACCACGCGAAAGCCCTGGATCGCCACGGCGCTGCGCGCCTCGCGATGACGTCATTGCGAGGAGGCCGCAGGCCGACGCGGCAATCCAGCCCGATCCGCCCCTTCCCCGCGCCGTCCCGTCAGCCCAGATAATCGCGCTTGCCCAGCTCCACGCCGTTGTGGCGCAGGATGTCGTAGGCGGTGGTGACGTGGAAGTAGAAGTTGGGCAAGGTGCGGTTGAGCAGGTAGTCCAGGCCGCGATAGGTGTTGGTGGTCTGGCCGCGCCGGATGGTGATCTCGCGATCCTCCGAGCCGTCGATCTGCTCCGGCTTCAGGCCTTCCAGGTAGGCGACGGTCCGCCTCACCCGCTCGATCAGCTCGGCGAAGCTCTGCTCGGTCTTCTCCATTTCCGGCGCCTCCGTGCCGGCCAGCCGCGCCGCGCCGTTGCGGGCGTGGTCGGTGGCCACCTGCACCTGGCGGGCGAAGGCGAACATGTCCGGATAGAGCCTATAGCTGAGCAGCGCCGCCGGGTCGATCTTGCGCGCCTCGCAATGGGCGGCGGCCTTTTCCAGGATGGCGGCGAGGTTGTTCAGCATGCGGATGAAGACCGGCACCGAGGCCTGGTACATCGAGAGAGTCATGGCGTGTCCTCCTGAAAGCAGTCAGATCCGAAACGGATGAACCTGGCATTCGACTGTATCACCGCGTCGGCTGTGCCTCCTCGCAATGACGTCATCGCGAGGCACGCAGTGCCGTGGCGATCCAGGACAGGCCTGGGTGTCTCGCCCCCTCATCCGGTTCATGGTCCGTGTGCATTTCCGGCCAGCCCGCGCAGCGCCGTGGCGATCCAGGGAATTTCGGGATGAACCGTCCTCATCAGTCATTCGGTTCATGGCCCGCGTGCGGTTCCGGCCAGGCCGTGACAGGCGGCGGGCGATGCCGGCATGTTGCGGTGTCTTCCATGGCGTGGAAGAGGCTGATCGGGCGCTGTCGATCACGCCAGCATGCCCACCGGCCGCGGCGTGAAGCCGGGCAGGATGGCGGAGGTGTTGGTCACGCCCAGGAAGCGGCTCAATACCTCGGCGTAGACCGAGCGGAAATCCGTGGCATGGGCCAGGTAGCGGCCCTCCTGCAGCTGATGCGCCTCCAGGCCCGGCCAGCCGGCGCCGGTGTGGATGCCGCCGCGCACGCCGCCGCCCATCGCCATCCAGGTCGAGGCGTGGCCGTGGTCGGTGCCGCCGCTGCCGTTCTCGGCGGCGGTGCGGCCGAACTCGGTCACCGCCAGCAGCAGCACCCGCGAGGCGTCGCCGCCCAGGTCGGTGAAGAAGGCCGCCATGGAATCGGCGAACTGCCTGAGCAGCAGCGACATGCGTCCGTTCGCCTGGCCGCCGCCCTGGCCGTTGTGGGTGTCCCAGCCACCCAGGTTCAGGCCGATCAGCTCCACACCGGGGCGGTACTTCACCAGGCCGGCGGCCTGGCGCATCTGCCTGCCGAAGGTGGTGTTCGGATAGGCGGCCCCGTTCGCCGGCGCCGCCTGGCCGATCGCCCGCAGGGCGTCCAGGTCCGCCAGCATCTGCTGGCCCGTGTCATGCAGCCTGGCCGAATGGGGGTGGCCGGCCAGGGGGGCGCGGCCGTACTGGCCTTCGATCAGGGCGCGCAGCATGTCCCGGTCGGCCTGGCCGGTGGCCAGGGTGAGCTGGGCCAGGTCCGGGAAGGCCGGCACCTGCAACGATCCCGCCAGGCTGCGCGGCACGCCGTCGGTCAGGCAGATCGCCTTCTGCGCGGCCGCCTCTCCCGTGGCCTGCAGGTAGCGCGCCAGCCAGCCATTCACGACCGGCTGGGTATCGGCGTTCTCGATGATGTCCTGGCCCTGGAAGTGGGAGCGGGTCGCCCCCGCGTAGTGCACCGCCGGCAGCAGCGCCAGCATGCCCTGGTCATGGAGGGGCAGCAGAGGCGCCAGCGACGGATGCAGGCCGAAGAAGCCATCCAGGTCCAGGGCGGCGTCCGCGCTGCCCGAGGACGGTGGCGGCACGGCGATGCCGGGGCGCAGCCGGTAGTAGGCATCCTCGCCGTGGGGCACCAGCACGTTCAGCCCGTCCCAGCCGCCGCGCAGGAACACCACCACCAGCACCCGCCCGCCCGGCGCGGCGTGGGCCTCGCGCAGCCCGCCCAGCCCCACCGACCAGAGCAAGGGGGCGGCGCCCAGCCCGCCCATCGCGCGTAGGAATTTCCTGCGATCCATGTTCAACCTCCTCATCTTGCTTGCCTGGCTCCTACAGACCGGGACCCCAGGTCAGCGAATTCACGGCCAGGCCAGAAAATCGCCCGGGCTGACAATCCTCACGCCATGAAAGGGGTCGAGCTCCAGCAGGGCCCTATCCCCCGTGATGATGGCAGTTGCGCCGCCGTTCACCGCCACATCGAGGAATTTGTCATCCCTCGGGTCACGGCATGCGGAGAACCTGCGCGGAATATTGACGACGCGGGCCACTCCGCCGAGCAATTCCACGAATTTCCGTCGCTCGTCTTGGGTGACATAGGGATCGAACTTAGGCCGACCCAGGACTTCCACCAACTCATCCAGTGTCTCCTCGGAGAACAACAGGATGCCTCGCGCCAAGGCATGGTCCACGGCCTTGGCAGCCACGCCATGGAGCACCAGAAGACGACTGACGAGGACATTGGTATCCAGCACCCACAGGGACTGCTCAATCATTGGCAAGCAGTTCGGCGAGCTTGTCCTCGGTCATCCCGGCATCCTTGGCCTTGGCGCCCACCCGATCACAGAAACGCTGGAACTCCGCGACATTGAGGCGGGTGAGTCGTTCGTACTCCTGCATCGAGAGGACAACGGCCACATCCCGCTTCTGCCGCTGAATCACGACCGGCTCACGGGCGGCCGCCTCGATGACCTGGGCCAGGCCCTGCTTCGCCTCACTGGCGGATACGGTGCGCATGTAGCACTCCTTGAATGTACATCTTGTACAGATTATACAAATTGTACATTACAGACGAAATTCGGCATTCACTGATACTGATACTCCGGCAGCGCCATCAGCGCCTTGCCCAGCCTTCTCAGCCGTGCCTCCGCGTCCGGGGACCAGGGCAGGTAGGGATGCGCGCCGCCCTCCGTCAGCACGTCCACGCCCAGCTGTCGCATGCCCCGCGTGGCGGTCGGCCCCAGGGTCAGCTCCAGCATGTGTCCGACCACGCCTTCCGCCGTCTCCAGACCCGCGTCCCGCATTCGTCCGTGCAAGTCCACCCGCGACGCCCCGGCCGCCGGGTTGGCGGCCAGCAGGCGGTCCAGGAACTGCACCCGCGCCAGCACCATCCCGGAACTGATCCAGGCGTCGCCCTTCTCCGCGTAGCCCGTGGGCACGGGGTTGGCTAACGGCTTCATGCCCAGCTTGTGCAGTTCCAGCACCAGGTCGTCCCCGGACGTCTCCACCCCCAGGTTGCGCGCCGCTCCCGTCACGAACTCCAGCGGCGTCTTCAGCTTGCGGTCGCGATGCTCGGCGCCGAGGAATTCCGGC
>JALOTG010000297.1 GCA_025458005.1 Thiobacillaceae bacterium | reverse complement strand
TCCCGTGGACAGCGCCGGTTTCGACCTGTTCAGCTTTCCCAGCAACCTGCGCCTGGCGGGCTTCGACCTGGAGCGCTTCGTCGATCGCCTGGCGCGCCGGGCACGGCGCCGCGGCTGGCGGGCGGTGACGTCCAACCACGAGCAGTTCGGCGCCCTGGCGGCGGCCCTGCTGGCCGAGCGCATGGGCTGGCCGGGCACGCCGGTGGCGGCGGTGCTGGCCTGCCAGCACAAGCTGCATGCCCGGCGCGTGCTGGAGGCGGTGGCACCGGAAGCGAATGTGCCCGGCCAGCCCCTGCCCGCCCGCTACGGCGAACCCATTCCCGACGGCCTGGCCTATCCCTGCTTCGCCAAGCCGGTGAAGGCGGCCTTCTCGGTGCTGGCGCGGACGGTGCACAGCCGGGAGGAACTGGCGGCCCTGACCCGTTTTTCCTTCTGGGAGCTGTGGGTCATCCGCCACCTGGTGGAACCCTTCGAGCGGGTGTCGCGCCAGCGCCTGCCCCAGGCGGGCAGCGCCCACCGCATGCTGCTGGAACAGCCTGCCGGCGGCCGCCAGTACAACCTGGACGGCTACGTGTTCAAGGGCGAGCTGCGGCCCCTGGGCGTGGTGGAATCGGTGATGTATCCGGGCACCCAGGCCTTCATGCGCTTCGTCTATCCCTGCGCCCTGCCGGACGGCGTCCGGGCCCGGGCCATCGACGTGGCGCGCCGCTTCCTGGCCGCCGTGGGCTTCGACCACGGCCTGTTCAACATGGAGTACTTCCACGACCCGGCCAGCGACCGGCTGACGGTGATCGAGTTCAACCCGCGCCTGGCGGCCCAGTTTTCCGACCTCTACCTGCGCGTGGACGGCCTGGACCTGCACCGGGTGGCCCTGGAACTGGCGCACGGCCGCGACCCCGGGGCCCTGCCCAGGGCGGCGCCCAGCGCCGGGGTGGCGGCCAGCTTCGTCTACCGCAGCTTCGACCCGGCGGCACGGCCCTCCATGCCCGGATCGGCGCGTCAACGCGCCCTGGCGCGGGTCTTCCCCGACGCCCTGCTGTTTCCCTTCCCCAAGACCCCCGGCCAGATCGCCCGGGATTTCAAATGGCTGGGCAGCTACCGCTACGGCATCCTGCACCTGGGCGGGCGCGACGCCGGCGATCTGGCGGCGCGCTGCGTCGCCGCCAGCGACCTGCTCGGCTGGACTCCCACCTGCGGGGCGCCGGACGCGATGGCGCCGCCCAAGCCTGTCCCCGCGTAACCCCTGGAGACCCTGCATGACACGACCCCTGACGAAAGCACTGACCCGACCCAATCCTGCCTGGGCCGGCGCAATGCGAAACCTGTTCCTCGCCACCCTGGCCTTCCTGCTGGCTGGCTGCGGCCCCCTGTCGGCCCAGAACCCCGGCGGCGCCTACAGCCCGGTGAATGCCGTGGCCGAGGCGGGCGAGGCCCACCTGCTGCTGCGCGGGGCGGACGTGGTCGCCTACTTCGCCGAGGGCGCCTATCGCCCGGGCCGCCCGGAATTCAGCAGCCGGCATGAAGGCGTCACCCTGCGTTTCGCCAGCGCCGAGCACAAGGCCCTGTTCGACCAGGCCCCGGAAAAATTCCTGCCCCGATTCGGCGGCTACTGCGCCAATGGCATCGCCTACGGCATCCCCTGGGGCGGCGACGCCGACACCTGGAAGATCATCGACGGCCGGCTCTACATCTTCGGCGGCCAGGCCTCCAAGGACGCCTTCGAACTGGACCAGGCCGGCAACCTGGCCCTGGCCGAGCGCTACTGGCGGGAGGAGGTGGCCGGCGGCAACAGTTTCCTGCAGCGGTCGAAGCGCCTGGTGCTGCGGGTGCCCCACTACAAGAGCGGCGAAGAGCTGGCCCAAGCCGTAGCCGCGGCCAAGGCCCGGCAGGCGGGCGGCTCGTGAACACGCCCCGCCTGATCCAGGTCAGCGCCGCCGACCCGGCGGCAGTCCGGGACGAGCTCGTCGCCGGCCTGACGGCGCCCCGCCCCGCCCTGTCCCCCAAGTTTTTATACGACGCCCTGGGCTCCCGCCTGTTCGCGGCCATCACAGAGCTGCCCGAGTACTACCCTACCCGCACCGAGGCGGCCATCTTCGGCGAGCACCTGGACGCCATCGCCGCCGCCCTGGGCCCGACACCCACCCTGGTGGAACTGGGCGCCGGCAACTGCGAGAAGGCCGCCCGCCTGTTCGCTGCCCTGGCGGTGCGACGCTACGTGGCGGTGGACATCTCCGCCGACTATCTGCTGGCCGCCCTGGACCGCCTGCAGTACGAGCACCCGGCCATGCAGATGCTGGGCGTCGGCCTGGATTTCTCGGATTCCCTCGATTTGCCCGCCGAGGTGGGCCCCGGTCCACGCCTGCTGTTCTACCCCGGCTCCAGCATCGGCAACTTCGCCCCGGACCAGGCCCTGGCCTTCCTGCGGCGGATGCATGCCGCCTGCGCCGGCGGCCGGCTGCTCATCGGCGTCGACCTGGTGAAGCCCAGCGAGGTGCTGGAACCCGCCTACGACGACGCCCTGGGGGTGACGGCGGCCTTCAACCGCAACCTGCTGCTGCACCTGAACCATCTCATCGACGCCGACTTCGCCCTGGCGGACTGGCGCCACGTGGCCTTCTTCAACGCCCGGGAATCGCGCATCGAGATGCACCTGGAGGCGACCCGGGACGTGGCGGTGCGCTGGCCCGGCGGCGAACGCCGCTTCGCCGCCGGCGAGCGCATCCACACCGAG
>JALOTG010000126.1 GCA_025458005.1 Thiobacillaceae bacterium | reverse complement strand
CCTCGGCCTGCTGCAGCCGCCCAACCGCACCGCCCGCACCGAGGAGCAGGCCCTGCGCCTGGCCGAGGAGATCGGCTACCCGCTGGTGGTGCGCCCCTCCTACGTGCTGGGCGGACGGGCCATGGAGATCGTGCGCGAGCAGGCCGACCTGCAGCGCTACATGCGCGAGGCGGTGAAGGTCTCCAACGATTCCCCCGTGCTGCTGGACCGATTCCTCAATGACGCCATCGAGGTGGACGTAGATGCCCTGTCCGACGGCGAGGCGGTCATCATCGGCGGCATCATGCAGCACATCGAGCAGGCCGGCGTGCACTCGGGCGACTCGGCCTGCTCGCTGCCGCCCTACAGCCTGTCCACCGCGCTGCAGGACGAACTGCGCCGGCAGACCGCCGCCATGGCCAAGGGGCTGGGGGTGGTGGGCCTCATGAACGTGCAGTTCGCCATCAAGGGCGAGACGGTGTACGTGCTGGAGGTCAACCCGCGCGCCTCGCGCACCGTGCCCTACGTCTCCAAGGCCACCGGCCGCCCCTTGGCGAAGATCGCCGCGCGCTGCATGACCGGCAGGTCGTTGAGCTCGCAGGGTATCGTCGGCGAGGTGATCCCGCCCTATTACTCGGTCAAGGAGGCGGTGTTCCCGTTCCGCAAGTTCCCCGGTGTCGACCCCCTGCTGGGGCCGGAGATGAAGTCCACCGGCGAGGTGATGGGGGTGGCCGAAACCTTCGGCGAGGCCTTCCTCAAGTCCCAGTACGCGGCCAGCGTCAAGCTGCCGCGCAGCGGCAATGCCTGCCTGTCGGTGCGCAACCCGGAGCATCCCCAGGTGGTGGCGATCGCGCGCGAGCTGCACGAACTCGGCTTCAGCCTGCTCGGCACCAAGGGTACCGCCAATGCCATCGGCGCCGCCGGATTGCCGGTGACCAGCGTGAACAAGGTGGCGGAGGGGCGGCCGCACATCGTCGACATGGTCAAGAACGGCGAGATCGACCTGATCGTCAACGTGGTGGAAGACAAGCGGGCCGTGAAGGATTCCCACTCCATCCGCACCGCGGCGCTGGGCGCCAACATCCCCTACTTCACCACCCTGGCCGGCGCGATGGCCGCCTGCATGGGCATGAAGGGGCGCCGCGACATCACCGTCTATTCCCTGCAATCCCTGCACAAGCGCCTCGTCTGAGGCGAGTCTCAAGAGCCATTCTGGAGGATCATGAGCAAGGTTCCGTTGACCGTTGTCGGCGCCCAGCAACTGCGCGACGAGCTGCATCGCCTCAAGACCGTGGAGCGGCCGGCGGTGATCGCCGCCATCGCCGAGGCCCGTTCCCACGGCGACCTGTCGGAGAACGCCGAGTACGACGCCGCCAAGGAGCGCCAGGGCTTCATCGAGGGGCGCATCAAGGAGCTGGAAGGCAAGCTGGCCAATGCCCAGATCATCGATCCCCGCCACCTGGATACCGACGGCCGGGTGGTATTCGGGGCCACCGTCGAACTGGTGGACGCGGAGACCGGCGACGAGGTGCGCTACCAGATCGTCGGCGACGACGAGGCGGACATCAAGCAAGGCAAGATCTCCGTCAGCTCGCCCATCGCCCGCGCCCTGATCGGCAAGTACGCCGGCGACGTGGCCGACGTGCACGCGCCGGGTGGCCTGCGCCACTACGAAGTGGTGGACGTCCACTACCTCTGAATGGGCGCCCTCCCGCCGCCCGACCGGGCAGGCGCGTGAACGGGCCCAAGCCATCCATGAGACGACTTCCTGATCTGCTGGCGAGCTGGGCGGTGGCCCTGTGGGTGGGCGGCCTGTTCGCCATCGGCTACCTGGCCGCGCCGGTGCTGTTCTACCAGCTGGAGGACCGCGTGCTGGCCGGCATGCTGGCCGGGCGGATGTTCACCATCATCGCCTACGTGGGCATGGCCTGCGGGACCTATTTGCTGTTGCATCGGCTCATGCGCTTCGGCGGCGCCGGCCTGAGGCAGGCATTCTTCTGGATCGCCCTGGCCATGCTGTTGCTCGCCGTCGGGCAGCGCTTCGGCATCCAGCCGGTCATGGAGGGCCTCAAGGCGCAGGCCCTGCCGCAGGACGTCATGCAGAGCCTGTTCCGCGACCGCTTCCAGGCCTGGCATGGGATATCGAGCGCGGTCTACCTGATCCAGTCCCTGCTCGGCCTCGCCCTGGTGGCCAAGGCGAACTCAAGGTAGCCGGATGCGCGCCTCGTCGGCAGGCCGGTAGATGAGCAGCAGCTTGCCGATGTGCTGCACGGGGGTGGCCTCCAGGGTCGCGCAGATCTCCCGCAGCCAGGCCTCGCGCGCGTCGCGGTCGTCGTTCTGCACGCGGACCTTGATCAACTCGTGGGCGTCGAGGCCGCGCCCGATCTCGCGCAATACGGTCTCGGTCAGCCCGCCCGCGCCGATCATCACCACCGGCTTCAGGGCGTGGGCCCGGGCCTTGAGAAACTTGCGCTGGGTGGAGGTCAGTTCGAGCATGACGTGTCCTTGAAAATCGCGAATAGTATATGAAACGCCAAGCCAAGACCCGCGCCTGGCACCACCGCCACGTCAGCGATCCCTACGTCCGCCAGGCCGCCGAGCAGGGCTACCGGTCGCGCGCCGCCTTCAAGCTGCTGGAGATCGACGCGCGCGACCGGCTGTTCCGTCCCGGCATGACGGTGGTGGACCTGGGCTGCGCCCCGGGCGGCTGGTGCCAGGTGGCCGCGCAGCGGCTGGGGGGCCAGGGACGCGTCATCGGCGTCGACCTGCTGGACATGACCGGCCTGAACGGCGTCACCTTCATCCAGGGGGACTTCACCGAGGACGCCGCCCTCGCCGAGCTGGAGACGACCCTGGGTGGCCGGCGCGTTGATCTTGTACTTTCCGACATGGCCCCCAATATCACGGGCATCGCCGTCTCCGACCAGGCGCGGGTCTATGCCCTGGCGGACCTGGCCCTGGATTTTGCCGTCCGCCACCTTGAACCCGATGGGGCTTTCCTCGTCAAAGTGTTTCAGGGCACGGGCTTCGAGGACTATGTGAAGGGCCTGCGCCAGGCGTTCAGGAGCGTGGCGACGCGCAACCCGGATGCCTCCCGCGACCGCAGCCGGGAGTGCTACCTGCTGGCGCGCGGTCTCAAGCAATCGGGCTGAAGGGCCGTTAGAATCAAGCATGCGGGATCCGCCGCGAAGGAGTGAAAGTTGAATAACCTGTTCAAGAACGTCGCCATCTGGCTGGTGATCGCCCTCATCCTGATGACGGTGTTCAACCAGTTCAACACCCGGCAGACGACCCAGTCGCAGGTGGATTATTCCCAGTTCATCGAGGAGGTGCGCCAGGGCCAGGTGGCCAAGGTGACCATCGAGGGGCACGTGCTGCGCGGGGTGCGCGGCGACGGCGCCCGCTTCACCACCTATGCCCCGTCCGACCCCTGGCTGGTGTCCGACCTGCTCAAGAACGGCGTGGTGGTCGAGGCCAAGCCGTAGGAACAGCCGTCCATGCTGATGAGCATCTTCATCTCCTGGTTCCCGATGCTGCTGCTGATCGGCGTGTGGATCTTCTTCATGCGTCAGATGCAGGGCGGCGGCCGCGGCGGCGCCTTCTCCTTCGGCAAGAGCCGCGCCCGCATGCTTGACGAGAGCACCAACCAGGTCACCTTTGCCGACGTGGCCGGCTGCGACGAGGCCAAGGAGGACGTGGCCGAGCTGGTGGAGTTCCTGCGCGATCCGTCCAAGTTCCAGAAACTGGGCGGACGCATCCCGCGCGGCGTGCTGATGGTCGGCTCGCCCGGCACCGGCAAGACCCTGCTCGCCAAGGCCATCGCCGGCGAGGCCAAGGTGCCGTTCTTCTCCATCTCCGGCTCCGACTTCGTCGAGATGTTCGTCGGCGTCGGCGCCGCCCGCGTGCGCGACATGTTCGAGCAGGCCAAGAAGCAGTCGCCCTGCATCATCTTCATCGACGAGATCGACGCGGTCGGCCGCCAGCGCGGCGCCGGCCTGGGCGGCGGCAACGACGAGCGCGAGCAGACCCTGAACCAGCTGCTGGTGGAGATGGATGGCTTCGAGGCCAACGCCGGCATCATCGTCATCGCCGCCACCAACCGGCCCGACGTGCTCGACCCGGCCCTCATGCGCCCCGGCCGCTTCGATCGCCAGGTGGTGGTGCCGCTGCCCGACATCCGCGGCCGCGAGCAGATCCTGCTGGTGCACATGCGCAAGGTGCCGGTCGGCCAGGACGTCAAGGCCGACATCATCGCCCGCGGCACGCCCGGCTTCTCCGGCGCGGATCTCGCCAACCTGGTCAACGAGGCGGCCCTGTTCGCCGCCCGCGCCAACAAGCGGGTGGTCGACATGGACGACTTCGAGCGCGCCAAGGACAAGATCATCATGGGCGCCGAGCGCAAGTCCATCGTCATGCCCGAGGAGGAGCGCCGCAACACCGCCTACCACGAGTCGGGCCATGCCCTGGTGGCGAGAATGCTGCCGAAGACCGACCCGGTGCACAAGGTGACCATCATCCCGCGCGGACGGGCCCTGGGCGTGACCATGCAGCTGCCGGAGACGGACCGCTACAGCATGGACCGGGATCGCATCCTGTCGACCATCGCCGTGCTGTTCGGCGGCCGCATCGCCGAGGAGGTGTTCATGCACCAGATGACCACCGGCGCCTCCAACGACTTCCAGCGCGCCACCGACCTGGCCCGGCGCATGGTCACTCAGTGGGGCATGTCCGAGGAATTGGGCACCATGGTCTACGGCGAGGAGGAGGGCGAGATCTTCCTCGGCCGCTCCATCACCACCCACAAGAATGTCTCCGAGGAGACCATGCGCAAGGTGGACGCCGAGGTGCGCCGCATCATCGACGAGCAGTACGGCCGCGCGCGCCGGCTGATCGAGGACAATCGCGACAAGATCGAGGCCATGACCGCCGCCCTGCTGAAGTGGGAGACCATCGACCGCGAGCAGATCGACGATATCATGGAGGGCCGCGAGCCGCGCCCGCCCAAGCCGGTCGGCAGCCCGCCCGCCGCCAGTGGCGGCGACAAGACGCCCAGCGCCCCGGCGCCGACCACCACGCCGGCGGAAGAGGCTTGATCTGAGTGAGGGGTGAGGCCTAAGGGGTGAGGGGGTTCCTTCACGCCTCACCCCTCGCCTCTCACCCCTCACCATGTTCAGCTGCGGCCGCTTTGCGTTCGCCCTCGACCGTCCTTTGGTCATGGGCATCGTCAACGTCACCCCGGATTCCTTCTCCGACGGCGGTCGCTATCTGTCTACCCCCGCCGCCATCGAGCATGGACTCAGGCTGGCGGGGGAGGGGGCCGACATACTGGACATCGGCGGTGAATCGACCCGGCCGGGCGCGCAAGCCGTGCCCCTCGACGAAGAGCTGGAACGGGTCATCCCGGTGATCGAGGGCCTGCGCGATGCCGGCGCGGCCCTGTCGGTCGACACCATGAAGCCGGAGGTCATGCGCGCCGCCCTGGCGGCGGGGGCGGACATGGTCAACGACGTCAACGCCCTGCGCGCGCCGGGCGCCCTGGAAGCGGTCGCCGGCATTACGGCCGGGGTCTGCCTGATGCACATGCGCGGCGAGCCGCGCACCATGCAGGCCGATCCGCGCTATGACGACTTGGTGGCGGAGGTTTCCGGCTTCCTGCGCGAGCGCGTCTCGGCCGCCCTGGCCGCCGGCATCGCCCGCGAGCGCATCCTGGTCGACCCCGGCTTCGGCTTTGGCAAGACCCTCGCCCACAACGTGGCCCTGTTCAAGAACCTGGCGGTCCTTGCCGATATCGCCCCTGTGCTGGCCGGGGTTTCGCGCAAGTCCATGCTGGGCGCGATGACCGGGCGCGACATGGCGGATCGCCTGGTGCCCAGCGTGGCGGCCGCCTTGCGGGCCATGCACAATGGCGCATCCGTGCTGCGCGTGCACGACGTCAGGGACACGGTGGATGCCATCCGGGTATGGCGGACTTTGGGAGAACGGGATTGAGCAGACGATTTTTCGGCACCGACGGGGTGCGCGGACGGGTTGGCGAGGACCCCATCACGCCGGGCATGGTGATGCGCCTGGGCTATGCCGCCGGCCGCGTGCTGGCCGCGGCGGAACACGACAGCCTGCACGGCGACCGGCCGGCCGTGCTGATCGGCAAGGACACGCGGATATCCGGCTACATGCTGGAGGCCGCCCTGCAGGCGGGCTTCACCGCCGCCGGGGTGGACGTGCGCCTGACCGGGCCCATGCCCACGCCCGGGGTGGCCTACCTGACCCGGGCGCTGCGTCTGCAGGCCGGGGTGGTGATCTCCGCCTCCCACAACCCCTACGAGGACAACGGCATCAAGTTCTTCTCCGCCACCGGCAGCAAGCTGCCGGACGCGGTCGAGCTGGCCATCGAGGAGGCCATGGAGCAGCCGATCCGGACCGTGGGCCCCAAGCACATCGGCCGCTCCAAGCGGGTGGATGACGCGGCCGGCCGCTACATCGAGTTCTGCAAGAGCACCTATCCCAACGACATGGACCTGCGCGGCATGCGCATCGTGGTCGATTGCGCGCACGGCGCCGGCTACCACATCGCGCCGCACGTCTTTCACGAGCTGGGGGCCGACGTCATCGCCATCGGCAACGAGCCCGACGGCCTCAACATCAACAAGGAATGCGGCGCCACCCACACCGAGGCGCTGGCGCGCGCCGTGCGCAAGCACCGCGCCGACGTGGGCGTGGCCCTAGACGGCGACGGCGACCGCCTGATGATGGTCGACAGCAACGGCCAGATCGCCGACGGCGACCGGCTCATCTACGCCATCGCCCGCCACCGCAAGGAGCAGGGCGAACTGAAGGGCGGCGTGGTCGGCACCCTGATGACCAACCTGGGTACCGAGCTGGCCCTGCGCGAGCTGGGCTGCGACTTCCGGCGCGCCAAGGTGGGCGACCGCTACGTGCTGGAGATGCTGCAGAGCGAGGGCTGGCAGCTGGGCGGCGAGACCTCCGGCCACATCCTCTGCCTGGACAAGCACACCACTGGCGACGCCACCGTCTCGGCACTGCAGGTGCTGGCCGCCCTGCGCCGCTCCGGCAAGGCCTTGTCGGACTACATGAACGATTGCCCGATCTTCCCCCAGGTGCTGATCAACGTGCGGGTCGAGAAGGGCTTCAAGCTGGACGGGCAGCCGGCCATCCAGCAGTCGGTGGCCGACGTGGAACGGGAGATGGGCGGCAATGGGCGCGTCGTGCTGCGTCCCTCGGGCACCGAGCCGCTCATCCGGGTGATGGTGGAAGGGCGCGAGGAGGGTCAGGTGCGCCAGGCCGCCGAGCGCATCGCGGAGGCGGTGCGCGCCGAGGCCGGCCGGTGATTTGTTACAGGGATAATATTGCTGTAATGTTTCCTGGGTAGCATCCGGGGCAGTCGCAACCATGCGATTTCCGCAACTGTCCCGGAGGTTCCACTCATGTCCCAGCGCGTTTCCTTCAAGCATGCCGTCCTGGCCGTTGCCCTGGCCGTCGGCTTCGCGGCTTCCGCCAACGCACGCGATTACATCAGCATCGTCGGCTCTTCCACCGTCTACCCCTTCTCCACCGTGGTGGCGGAGAACTTCGGCAAGTCCACCAAGTTCAAGACCCCCAAGATCGAGTCCACCGGCACCGGCGGAGGCTTCAAGCTGTTCTGCGCCGGCGTGGGCGTGCAGCACCCCGACGTCAGCAATGCCTCCCGCGCCATCAAGAAGACCGAGGTGGAGACCTGCAAGAAAAACGGCGTGAACGACATCGTCGAGGTGAAGATCGGCTATGACGGCATCGCCGTGGCCAACTCCAAGAAGTCCCCGCAGCTGAAGGTCACCATCAAGGAACTGTACCTGGCCCTGGCCAAGGAAGTGCCGGACCCCAGCGGCGCCGAGAAGACCGTGCCCAATCCCTACAAGACCTGGCGCGACGTGAACCCCCGCCTGCCCAACAACAAGATCGAGGTGCTCGGCCCGCCGCCCACCTCCGGTACCCGCGACGCCTTCACCGAGCTGGTCATGGACGAGGGCTGCAAGAGCGTCGGCTGGATCCACGACATGGAGAAGGCGAACAGCAAGGAGTTCAAGCGCATTTGCCAAACCGTGCGTGAGGACGGCGTCTATGTGGAGGCCGGCGAGAACGACAACCTGATCGTGCAGAAGCTGATCGCCAATCCCAAGGCCTTCGGCATCTTCGGCTTCAGCTTCCTGGATCAGAATGCGGACAAGCTGCAGGGTTCCGCCATCAACGGCGTGGCCGCCGATTTCGACACCATCGCCGATGGCAGCTATCCGGTCTCCAGGCCCCTGTTCTTCTATGTGAAGAAGGCTCATGTGGGCACCATCCCGGGCATCCAGGAATTCCTGGCCGAGTTCACCAGCGAGAAGGCCTGGGGCAAGAACGGCTACCTGGGCGACCGTGGCCTGATCCCCCTGCCTGACGGGGAGCGCAAGAAGGTCGCGGCCACGGCCAAGA
>JALOTG010000296.1 GCA_025458005.1 Thiobacillaceae bacterium | reverse complement strand
GCTCCAGGTGGCGTTGACGCCGTCCAGGATGGCCATCTCGGTGCCGATCCAGCCCGCACCGACCGGACCGACGTCCTGGATGCCGGCGAAGCTCTGCCCCGGCTGCACCAGGAACTGCTGGCCGTTCAGGCTGTAGCCGAAGGTCTCCCGCAGGGTCCAGGTCGGGCTGCCGTCCGTGCCGTCCGGCTGGGTCCACCAAATCGGCGAGGAGTAGAACCGGCCGCTCACCCGCGGCCCGTCCACGGTGTAGACGTAGTAGCCGATGGTCTCCAGTTCCTGGGCCACGTTCTGCTCCCGGGCAGAGTAGGGCGGCGCCGGATCGTAGAACTTGAAGCTGTCCGAGGCTCCGATCACCTGCATCACCCGGGACTGGCCGTCCGGGCTAGTGACCACGGCACGATGGTGCATGTGGTCGTGACCGCTGAAGTAGTAGCGCACGCCATTGTCGTCGAGGCTCTGGATGAAGGCGTTCTGCATGTCCGGATTGGCGTCCGGGCTGCCGCCGAACAGGTTGTCCTTGTGGTTCTGGCCCTGCAGGTTGGGGTGGGCCAGCACGAAGGCGTGGTCGTGGTCCGCGGCGGCCAGTTCGCTGTCGATCCAGGGCTGGTGATCGGCCACCGTGTAGCGCTTGCCGTTGGGCATGGCGTAGGGGTCGATGAGCACGAACTTGGCGTTCTCGTGGGTGAAGGCGTAGCTCAGGCCCTGGGCGGCCTGACCGTCGGCGCCGAAGCTGGGCGTGCTGTAGGCGGACTGGTCGAAGGTGGCCTTGTAGGTGCTCAGCGCCCGCCGTTCGTCGTCGTGGTTGCCGCGCACCGGGTAGAACGGGATGCCCGCGTCGGCCAGGGCCTGGTTGTGGGCGGCGCGCACGCCGATGGCGGTGGGCGAGATGGTGTCGTGCAGGTCGCCGACCTGCAGGACCAGGTCAACCCCGTGCGCGACGAATTGCTCGTTGACCCGGTCGATGACGTGGATGGCGACCGTACGGTTGGTGTCATTCTGTGGCGCCCACTGGGTGTCGGAGATGATGCCGAAGCTCCACGGCGCCGCGGTGGCGGGCATCTGGATGACGATGCCCAGGGCGGCGAGCAGGAGTCCGTGCCGGATACGGTAGTGCGTTGACATGCTGATTCTCCCTAGAGGTTGGCGCGGGGCGGCACGCCCCGCGCGGGCAAGGCACATGGGGCCCCTTCCGGGGCGGGCTGATGGCTCAGGCGGCGCGCCGGCCGGCCATCACGCCCACCAGGGCCAGGCCGGCCAGCATCAGGGCGTAGGTCTCGGGCTCGGGGACCACCTGCACGGTCAGCAGGGGACGGTCCAGGGGATAGTCCAGATCATCGCCGGCCTGGAAGTCGATGCCGTTGGTGCCGCCGACGAAGGGCAGGATCGCCCAGCCGTTGTTGGCAAGGGTGCCGCTCTGCCATTTCTTGAGGGAATCAGTCACATCCACGTAGTAGTAGCCGTCAATGTCGCCCACGACGTTGGCGGCGCCGTTGCCGGCGCCATCACTGAACACCGGGGCGGCCAGGGCCTCGACGTCATCGGCCTGGATGCCGTCCGTCCAGCTGTTCCAGGTGGCGGTGTACTCGTCCCAGGGCTGCAGCATCTCGTTCCAGGTCCAGCCGCTGCCCACGCTCTGGATGTAGACGCGGAGGGTGGCGTTCTGGACGACGTCGGTGGGTTTGATCTGGCCGGCGCCCGCGCCGAACAGGTCGTCGAAGGCCAGCAGGCCGTGGGTCGGATTGTTGTCGCCGGGGCCATCGTCGAAGTCGACGCTGACGGACCAGTTGCCGCCACCATTCACGTTCGGCTCGGGGAAGCGGATCTCGGTGTCGCGGGTGCCGGCATAACCGTTCAGGCCGTCCTGGAAGTACAGGGTGGCGGGCGCGGCGGCCTGGGCGCCAGAGGCGGCCAGGGTCGAGGCGGCGAGCAGGGCGAGGCTGAGGGTCTTGGCGTTCATCTGTGGACTCCTGTGCAGGTCGAGGGGTTGGCGCGCATGCCCAACACGTCTTCGGCCCTCGGCCGGGAAGCGTTGCCTGGGCACGCGTCGACACCACCTTAGGCGGGACAGGTTGCGGCAGCCTGACAGTCAGGCGATAAAAAGATGAGCAGATCGGCTTATTGCCATCGCGGCGTGATGGTCTATGGCGGCGCCGCCGTCGCAAAAAAAAGGCCGCGTCGCGCGGCCCTCATGCCCGAGTCGGGGCGGTCAGGCCGGTCGCCGGCGCCCGGCCCAGCCCACCAGACCCAGCCCGGCCAGCAGCAGGGCCCAGGTCTCGGGTTCGGGGACAGGGGGGGTGCGCACGACACTGGGCGACGGATTTTCCGGGCCGCCCGCCGTGATGATCGTGCCGCCGGAAATGCCGCTGCCCGCCGCGATCCGGATATCGCCGCCCGGGCGCGGGTCGGTGTCGGCCGGCGGGACGCCGGTGCCATGGCGGAGGCTAAGGTCGCCGCCGCTCGAGACCAGGATCACGCCGCCGGCGATCGGGTCGCGCGGAGCGGGCGCGATCATGCCGTCCATGCCCGGCAATGCGGCGTCCAGCCGCACCGCGCCACCGGCCAGCAGCTCGATGCGCCAGCCCGCGTCGAAGGCCAGCGTGCCGTCGATGACGATGTCCCGGACGGCGATCAGGGACAGGGACTTGGGCTCGCCCAACAGGGTGACGGTGACCCCGCGCGGGATGAGGATGTTGTCGTAGGCGTAGACCCCGCCGGCCAGGTCCAGGGATGCCAGGGGGTGAAAGTCCAGCGCCCTGGCGGGTTG
>JALOTG010000295.1 GCA_025458005.1 Thiobacillaceae bacterium | reverse complement strand
CAGTGGGTGAAAACGTAGATGGCCCCGGCGATGAGGCCAATGACCACGGCGACCGGGTTGGCCAACAGCGCGCCCCACAGCAGGCGCAGGCCGGCCAGGACCGCAGGGATGGCCTTGGTGGCGATGTCCTTCCACAAGGCTACCGCCAGGAGCTTGACGACCCAACCCAGGGCGCCGAACACGCGCACCAGCAAGCCGCCGAAGCGCCAAAGGGCGGCGAAGGGCCCGGCGACGACCTTGAGCGAGACCCACAGCACGGCGAGCGATCCGACGATGCCGGCCAGGGCGGTGATGAGGCCGCCGAACACCACCATGAGACCGGCCGTGACCCCGGCCACCATCAGCAAGGTGGTCGCCAACTCGGGATTTTTATCGATCCAGGCGCCGACCTTGTCCACCAGGGCACCGAGGCGCTCGATGAGCGGCGTGAGGACCGGTGACAGGGCGGTGCCGATGCGGTCGCTCAGGTTGTCCACCGCGATGCCGAGCTGACGGATGCGCAGGGTTGGATCTTCTGCCATCCGGCGGCCGAACATCTGACCGATCAAGTCCTGGCCTGGGGCGGCGTCGGCCGCGGCGCGGATCTTCTCCAGATCCTGCCAATTGCGCAGGAGCGACATCAGGGCCGCGCGGCCGCCAGCGCTTGAGCGCGGCCGGCAGGTCGGTGTTGAACTTCTTTTCCAGGGCATCGACGGTCGCTGGAGCAAACATCTTCTCCAGCAGGTCGCCCATCTGGGTCGCGGCCTGACCGGCGGACCCGGCGCCTTTGCGCACGATCTGCAAGGCCGCGCCTAGGGTGGAGACGGCGCGCGTGCCGGTGTCCACCTTGGCCATGCTGGCGGTCACCTCGGGGAAGTATTGCGCCATGTCGCGCAACTCGAAGCCGCCGGCATTGGCGGCGGCGGCCAGGCGATTGTAGGGGTCGGCCAGCCGATCCGGGGCAATGCCAAGCTGCTGGATCAGGGAGGCCGCCACGCCCTCCATGTCCTTGAGTTCTGCGCGGGCAGCCGTGGCGGCACGCGCTACCTCGGGCAGGGCCGAGCGCGCGGTTTGCCACTCCAGGCCCTTGGCGGTCATGGCGCCGAGGCTTTCGGTCAGGGCGCGCAGGGGTTGCACCTTCTCCAAGGCAAGGGCACGCAGCTCGGGGCGGATGGCGACGATCTCGGCGGCGGCCTGGTTGGCGACGATGCCGACATCGGTCAATTCGCCCGTCAGTTCCGCGGCCGTGTGTACCGCCTGGCGCAGCGGATCGAACAGACCGCGCCCGGCGTCGGCCATGGCCTGCCCGATAAAGGTCGCGTTCGCCGTCTTCGACAACAGCCGATCCATGTCGGCTGCCGTGCGCTTGATATTTCCGGACAGACCCTGGAGCGGCTTGGTCAAGCGGTCCACCAGCCCGACGATGACCTGGACGTTCAGCTTGCTGGCCGGCATTGGCTATACTCCTATCCTCTTGTCACAGGGTCGCAAGGCGCCGTCGATGAAAACATTTCTTGGTTCCGTCCTTCTTCTGGCACTGGCCGCAGTCCTGTGGTTGACGGTCGCGCTCTGGTCGTATGGTCCCCTGTTTGCCATCCTTGTCAGCGGCTTCCTCTCTGGTATCGCCATGACCGTCATCGGTAGCATCGCCTTTTTTCTTGACCCAGACACCGGGCTGCCCGGGTCGCGCTTTGGCGAGGCGCACCTGCGCCGCCGGGATTGACGCTCAAGGCCCTACCGGCCGGCTTTGGCCTTGAGAACGGCTTCCGCCCTCGCCTCCCAGTCCATCAGCTCCGCGAGGCCCATGCGGTCCATCTCCGAGGGCGGCCAGTGCCAGGCGGTGGCGATCACCATCCAGGCATCCTCTACGCAGCCTGGGAGTCGCTCTGGTCCGCCGGATTCGGGGCGAAAAAACCCACGATCCCGGCCATGACCGCCATGGCGTCCGGTGCCTTGAGGGCGTAGAACTCGACGGCCGACAGGTCGCTCAGGCGCTCCACCAGGGCGGCATGGGCCCCGGCGTCGAGCTGGAGCACGTCCAGGAGCTTGATGCCGCGCAGCTCGCCCGCGGTGGGTTCGCGCAGGTCCAGGGGGCGGCCGGTAGACAGGGTGACGGTGGTCATAGGCCGATAGCCCCGCGCAGGGCGGCCATCTGGTCGGTACCGCCGACGACGCGGATCATGCGCTCCATGTCGATCTCGATGACGGTCTCGGCGCCGACTTCGAGCTTGTAGGCGCGGCAGTTGACGGTGGCCTCCAGGCTGGTCTTGGCGCCGGCCTCCCAGGAGCCCATGCCAAGGGTCTGGAGCTGGCCGCGGCAGGTGACCTTGATCGGCACCGGGTCGCCGCCGCCGTCGTCCTGCTTGGCGCCGCGGAAGACCAGGGCGACGGCATTGCCGTTGGCCAGGCCCCACTGTTTGAGGATCTCAGGCTCGTAGTCGTAGAGGGTGAACTTGGCGTCGATGGCCTCGACCAGGCCCATGTCGAGCTTGATCTTGCCGGACATGCCGCCGGCGGCGTATTCCTCGGTGACGATGCCAAGCTCGGGCAGTTCGAGGTCCGCTTTGCCGGCGTAGCCGCGGCCGTCGACGAAAAGGCTGTAGGCTTTGAGGACGGAAGGGATGGCCATGATTGGGCTCCGAGTGGGTGGTCGGTCGGGCTAACGCCCGACCTACGGTTAGGCGGCGGCTGGAAGGATCTCGACCAGGTAGTCGTTGACCAGGTGGCTCCGAAAGGTGATGTGCTCGGCCGGGTACGGCGGGCTGAAGTCGAAGTCGAAGTAGACCTTACCCTGGGCGATCTGGTCCGGGGTGTTCAGCTCCTCATCGGCCCAGCAGCGCCCGCCGATGATGGCGCCCACCGCCACCAGGTGGGACAGGTAGGCGTTGACGCTTTCGAGCACATCCTCGATGTAGGTGCGGGTGATGTTGCGGTCCACCGCCCACAGGTGGGAGCGCAACAGGGACTCGTGGATCATGTCGGCGGTGCGGCGCACCGAGAGGAAGGCCCACTTCGGATCGAAGGAGCAGGAGCGGTTGCCCCAGAGCCGGTAGCCGTCCTTGCGGATGATGGTGGCGACCTCGTTCTCGTTGAGGTAGTTGGCCCGGCTCAGCGGGTCGCCCAGCTCGAAGTCAACCGGGCGTGCGGTGCCGGTGATGCCGAGCATCTCGCGGTTGGATGGGGACCACCAGAAGCCGCGCTCGTTGTCCGACTTGCTGATGATGCCGGCCACCCTGGGGCTGGCGACCTGGTTGGCCTCGGCGTTGGCGGCGGTGTCCCAGAACTTGACCTGCGGATCCACGAGATAGACCCGATCCGAGCCGAATTCGCCGCGGTAGGCAATGGCCGCTGCGTCGGTGCTGTTGGGTCCGTCGGCGATGATGACGGCGCGCAGCCGCTCGGCGATGCAGATCAGCTCGGCGACGATCTCGGACTCGTCGCTGAAG
>JALOTG010000125.1 GCA_025458005.1 Thiobacillaceae bacterium | reverse complement strand
CCCCCGCCCTGAAGCGCGCCGCGCCGCGCCGCCCGACGCCGCCGGCCGCCTATGCCCTGACCGCCGCCGGGGTGGCCCATGCCGCCGGGCTGCCCGCCCGGGCGCCGGCGCAGCGGCGGCTGGCCGCCCTGCTCGCCGACGGCCCGGTGGCGGCGAAGGCCCTGGCCGGACTGCGGCCTACCCTGCGCGACTGGCTGGCGCGCGACCTGGTCGCGCCGGCCGAGATGCCGTCCTCCGCGGCGTCGATCGGCGCGTTGGCCGAGTCTCCCCCCAGCCTCAATCCGGAACAGGCGCGCGCGGTGGCGGCGATCCTCGCCGCCGACGGCTACGCCCCCTGGCTGCTGTTCGGCGTCACCGGCAGCGGCAAGACCGAGGTCTACCTGCGGCTGGTGGAGGCGGTCCTGGCGCGCGGCCGCCAGGCCCTGGTGCTGGCGCCGGAGATCCACCTCACGCCGCAGCTCACCGAGCGCTTCCGCCGCCGCTTCCCGGCGGCGCGCCTGGCCAGCCTGCACAGCGGCCTGGCGGCGGGCGAGCGCGCGGCCCAGTGGCGGGACTGCCTGACCGGCCGGGCCGACATCGTGCTGGGCACCCGCCTGGCGGTGTTCGCCCCCCTGGAGCGCCTCGGGCTGATCGTCGTCGACGAGGAGCACGAGCCGTCCTACAAGCAGATCGAGGGGCTGCGCTACTCGGCCCGCGACGTGGCGGTGTGGCGCGCCCGGCAGCGCGGCGTGCCGGTGGTGCTGGGCTCCGCCACGCCGGCCCTGGAGACCTGGGCGAACGCCTTGGCCGGCCGCTACCGGCGCCTCGAGCTGCCGGCCCGGGCGGGCGCCGCCGATCTCCCGGAGGTCCGCCTCATCGACACGCGCGTCGACCGGCCGCGCCAGGGGCTGACCAGCCAGCTCGTCGCCGCCCTGGAGGAAAACCTGCGCCAGGGCGGCCAGAGCCTGGTGTTCATCAACCGGCGCGGCTACGCCCCCACCCTGTTCTGCAACGCCTGCGGCCACGTCTTTCCCTGCCCGCGCTGCGCCGCCCACCTGGTGCTGCACCGCCAGGGCGGCGCGAACCGGACCGGCTACCGCCTGCAATGCCACCACTGCGGCCTCGCCGCGCGCCCGCCCGAGGCCTGCCCGGAATGCGGATCCGTCGACCTGCGCCCCTCCGGGCAGGGCACCCAGCGTGTGGAGGAGACCCTGGCCGAGCGCTTCCCGGCGGCCCGCATCCGCCGCGTCGACCGCGACACGGTGGGCGGCAAGGGCCGCTTCGACGCCATGCGCGAGTCGGTCCACGCCGGCGAGGTGGACATCCTGGTGGGCACCCAGATCATGGCCAAGGGCCACGACTTCCCCAAGCTGACCCTGGTCGGCGTGGTGGGGGCCGACGGTGCCCTGCTGTCGGCCGACTACCGCGCCGGCGAGCGCCTGTTCGCCCAGCTGATGCAGGTGGCCGGCCGGGCGGGGCGCGGCGAGCGGGCCGGCCGCGTGCTGGTGCAGACCGCCTACCCGCGCCACCCCCTCTACCAGGCCCTGGTGGGCCACGACTATCCCGCCTATGCCGCCCGCGCGCTGGCCGAGCGGCGCGAGGCGGACTTCCCGCCCTATACGCGCCAGGTCATCCTGCGCGCCGACGCCCGCAGCGACCAGGCCGCCCAGGCCTTCCTGGAGGCGGCGCGCGCCGCCGCCCTGCCGCTGGCCGAGGCGGTGGCGGTGTTCGACCCGGCGCCGGCCCTGCTCGCCAGGGTGGCCAACCGCGCCCGCTGGCAGCTGCTCGCCCAGTCGCGCTCGCGCCAGCGCCTGCAGGACTTCCTGCGGGTCTGGGCGGCGGCGCTGGACGGCCTGCCGGCCGGCGGGGTGACCTGGATCCTGGACGTGGACCCCATCGAATTCTAGTTTTCCCGGCATCGGCCGGGTGGTCCGGCCCGCCGCGTCCCTTATAATCCAAGGCTGTTTCCGGAACCGCCGTCATGAGTCTCGCCTACACCGACCCCAAGCAGCACCTCGCCGATCTCTTCCGCCAGGCCCTTGCGCGCGTGGCGCCCGATTCCGGCCTCGCCGTCGAACTGGAGCGTCCCAAGCAGGCCGCCCACGGCGACTGGGCCTGCAACCTGGCCATGCAGCTGGCGCGGGGCCTGAAGCGCAACCCGCGCGAGGTGGCGGCGGAGCTCATCGCCGCCCTGCCCGCCTCGGACTGGGTGGAGAAGACCGAGATCGCCGGGCCCGGCTTCATCAACGTGTTCATCACGCCCCGCCTCTGGCAGCGGCTGCCGGCGCACATCCTGGCCCAGGGCGCCGAATACGGGCGCATCGAGCTGGGGCGGGGCAAACGGGTGCAGGTGGAGTTCGTCTCCGCCAACCCCACCGGTCCCCTGCACGTGGGGCACGGCCGCGGCGCCGCCTACGGGGCCAGCCTGGCCAGCGTGCTGACCCATGCCGGCTACCATGTGCAGCGCGAGTACTACGTCAACGACGCCGGCCGGCAGATGGACATCCTCGCCCTGTCCACCTGGCTGCGCTACCTGGAGCTCACCGGCGAGTGCGTGCCCTTCCCGCCCAACGCCTACCAGGGCGGCTACGTGCGGGTGCTGGCGGACAGCATCTACGCCCTGCACGGCGAGCGCTACAAGCGGACCGCGGCCCAGGTCCTGACCGGCGTGCCGGCCATCCCCTCCGCCGAGGAATACGCCCAGCAGCCGGACGCCAAGGGCCGCGCCGAGGCCAGCCTGGACGCCCTGATCGCCGCCGCCAAGCGCCTGCTCGGGCAGGACTACGACTACATCCACGGCTACGCCCTGGAGGAGCAGCTGGGCGACTGCCGCAACGACCTGACCGAGTTCGGCGTCAGCTTCGACCACTGGTTCTCCGAGCGCACCCTGCACGACGCCGGCCTGATCGAGCGCGCCCTCGAGCAGCTGCGCCACAAGGGCCAGCTCTACGAGCAGGACGGCGCCGTCTGGTTCCGCTCCTCCGCCCACGGCGACGAGAAGGACCGCGTGGTGCGGCGCGAGAACGGCCAGTACACCTACTTCGCGGCCGACATCGCCTACCACCTGAACAAGCTGGAGCGCGGCTTCGACCGGGTCATCGACGTGTGGGGCGCCGACCACCACGGCTACATCCCGCGCGTGAAGGGGGCGCTGGCCGCCGCCGGCCACGACCCGGACCGCCTGGAGGTGGCCCTGGTGCAGTTCGCGGTGCTCTACCGCGACGGCCAGAAGGTGTCCATGTCCACCCGCGCCGGCGAGTACGTCACCCTGCGCGAGCTGCGCCAGGAGGTGGGCAACGACGCCTGCCGCTTCTTCTACGTGCTGAGGAAGTCCGACCAGCACCTGGACTTCGACCTCGACCTGGCCAAGTCGCAGAGCGCGGACAACCCGGTCTACTACATCCAGTACGCCCATGCCCGGGTGTCCAGCGTGCTGGCCGGCTGGGGCGGGATGGAGAAGGACCTGGCGGACGCCGACGCCACGCTGCTGACCCACCCGAGCGAGCTGGCGCTGCTCAGGCGCCTGGCCGAGTTCCCGGAGAGCATCGGCGCGGCGGCGCGCGACTATGCCCCGCACCTGGTCGCCTACTACCTCAAGGACCTGGCCGCCGACCTGCACGGCCTGTACACCACCTGCCGCATCCTGGAGGAGGACGAGGCGCTGCGGCTCGCCCGCCTGCAGCTGGTCGCCGCCACCCGCCGCGTGCTGCGCAGCGGCCTCGGCCTGCTGGGCGTCTCGGCGCCCGACAAGATGTAGGGCCGGGCGGGCGCCGGCATGGCACGACACACGCGCGGCACTCGCCGTCCCGGCCAGGACCAGCCGCGGCGCGGCAGGGCGGGCGGCATGTTCCTGGGCGTCATCATCGGCCTGGTGATGGGACTGATGGTGGCGGCGGGCCTGGCCTGGTACTTCTACGCCAAGCCCAGCGAGTTCAAGACGGTGCCGCAAGCACCGGCCATCGAGCCCCTGGACACCGGACCCGTGGCCGCCGCCCCCGCCCCCGGCCCGGTTGCCGACAAGCCCACGGCGTCCAAGCCCACGCCGCGCGACCCCGCCCCCGCCGCCAGTGCCCCCGCGCCGCGCGCCACGACTGCCCCGGCCGCGCCGCCGGCCAGGCCGGCCCAGGGGGAGCCGGCGCCAGGCCAATCGAACTACACCTTCTTCGACATCCTGCCCGGCGAAAAGCCGAGCAAGCCCACCGAGCCCAAGCTCGACCGCGAGGTCTGGTGGCTGCAGGTGGCCGCCCTGAGCGAGGCCAAGGACGCCGACCGCCTCAAGGCCCGACTCGCCCTGCTGGGCCTGGAGGTGCAGGTGCAGAAGGTGGCCAGCGGCGCGACGACCCTGAACCGGGTGCGGGTGGGCCCGTTCAAGACCGAGGACGAGGCCCTCGGCGCCCTGGATACCCTGGCGGTGAACAATTACGAGCCGCGCCTGTTCAAAGAGAAATCCACCAACCCCTGAGGAGTAGCGATGATCGACCTGAAGCGCCTTTCCTGGCTGGCCCTGCCCGTGGTCCTGCTGTTTGCCACCGCCGTCCAGGCGGCCGAGTGGGGCCGCGACTACGTGGAACTGTCCCCCCCGCAGCCGGTGGAAAGCCGCGGCAAGATCGAGGTGCTGGAGTTCTTCTGGTACCGCTGCCCGCACTGCGCGCAGATCGAGGGGGAACTGGCGGAGTGGGTCAAGAAACTGCCCCGCGACGTGGTGTTCAAGCGCCAGCCGGCGGTCCTGAGCGATGGCTGGATGCCGCTGACGCGCGCCTACTACGCCCTGGAGGCGGTCGGCGCCCTCGACCGGCTGCACGCCGAGGCGTTGCGCGCCATCCATGAGCAGCACATCGACCTGAACGACCCCAACACCTTCTTCGACTGGGCGGCGGGCAAGGGGGTGGACCGCAAGAAGATCGCCGACGCCTACAACTCCTTCTCCGTGAACGCCAAGGCGGGGCGCGCCAAGCAGATGACCAGCCGCTACAAGATCACCGGCGTGCCGGCCTTCGTGGTGAACGGCAAGTACCAGACCTCGGCCTATCTCACCGGCGGCAACAAGCGCCTGTTCGAGACCCTCGACGCCCTCATCGCCCAGGAGCGCAAGGCCGGCAAGTAGGCGGCATGCCTGGGTAGGGGCGGCGCCGAGGTCGGACCGACCGCCCCACATTATTGATGGCCATCAAAGTATTGCCGGTGGGAGTCTGTTAAACAGGCGGGGTCATCCACTTTGCCAAGAGGGTCGTCGCCATGGACCGCCGCCGCTGCCTGCTCCACCTGCTGTCCCTTGTCCCCGCCGCCGTCCTGGCGGGCTGTGCCAGCCCGGGGGGCCAACCGGCCGCCAGCGCCGCGTCCGGTCTCAAGTTCGGCGACGCCGAGCGCAAGATCATCGAGGACTACTACGCCCGGCAGCGCGCCGGCGTGATGCTGGGGGCCAAGCCGGCGCAGCGCGCCAAGCCCGGCGACAAGCTGGACACCGGGCAACGGCCGGCCAAGCTGCCCACCGAACTGGACAAGCTGCTGCCCACCCTCGCCAAGCCCCATACCCGCCTGACCCTGGGCGCCGACGTGATCCTGGTCAACCGGGACACTCTGGACATCCTCGACGTCATCCCCCAGGTCGCCTACTGAGCCGCGCCAGCACGAAGAACTCCCGGTTGCCGTCGCCGCCGGCGATCGGGCTGTCGAACCAGCCGCGCACCTCCAGGCCCGCCGCCGCGCAGGCGGCGCGCAGCTTCTCCTCCACCCCGGCGTAGAGACCGGCATCCCGCACCAGCCCGCCCTTGCCGAGGCCCGCCGGGCCCACCTCGAACTGCGGCTTGACCAGGGCCAGCACCCGGCCGTCGGCATGGAGCAGGGCGGGAAACCGCGGCAACAGCAGGGTCAGCGAGATGAACGAGGCGTCGGCGACGATGAGGTCGAAACCGCCCTCGGGAAAGTGCTCTCCCAGATCGGCCGGCGACAGGTGGCGCGCGTTGATCCCCTCCAGGCAGGTGACGCGCGGCGCGTGGCGCAGGCGCGGATGCAGCTGGCCGTGCCCGACCTCCACCCCCACCACCCGCGCCGCGCCGGCCTGCAGCAGGCAGTCGGTGAAGCCGCCGGTGGATTGGCCGACGTCCAGGCAGGTCCAGCCGCTCACGTCCAGGCCGGCATGGGCCAGGGCCCCGGCGAGCTTCACACCGCCGCGCGAAACATAGCGGTCGGCCGCGTCCGGCAGCACCTCCAGCGGCGTGTCCTCGGCCAGGTCCAGGCTTGCCTTGGCCACCGTCTCCCAGCCCCGTCCCGCGCCCCGGGCCACCTCGCGGCGCACCCGGCCGGCCTCGATCAGGCGCCGCGCGGCGACGCGCGAGGCGGCCAGGCCGCGCGCGGAGAGGAGCTGGTCGGCGCGCATCAGAGCGCGTCCAGCAGCTTCATGAAGTTGCGCTTCGGCTTGTGCGCCAGGCGTACCTCGGCCAGCCAGTCGCCGAACTCCCGCGCCCGCCCCAGCTCCCGGTAGAGCTCGCGCGCGGCGCGCAGCACCGTGGCGGCCTCGGCGTAGGCCTGGTTGTTCTTGCGCTCGACGATCGGCTCCACCGCCCGCCGGTACAGGGCGATGGCCTCCTCCGCCCGGCCGGCCGCCAGGGCGCGGGCCAGGTCGACCAGGGTATCCGGGTGGCACAGCCCCGCCTTGGCCTCGGCCAGGGCGGCGTCCAGGTCCTTTTCCCCCAGCAGTGCCCTCACCAGCTGGGTGAAGTCGGGCCGCTCCGGCCGCCGTCCGTAGAGGGGCCGACACTGCTGGTGATGTCGCACCGCCGCCTCGCGCAGGGCATCGAGGGCCCGCTTCCGCCAGGCCCCGGCGTCGGCCGCGCGCCGGGCGCGTTCCATGAACTTCCGGTAACCCTCCGCGCTCCCGCCGCCCCGGCCGACGAACTGGGCCCAGGCGAGGGCCATGGCCTCGTCCGGGCGCTCCCGGCGGAAATACTCCTCCGCGAGGAAGTCCTGGATGCGCCAGTCCGGCGCCTGGGGGAACGCGGCCAGGCCCCGTTCCGCCCAGTCGAGGGCCGCGTCGTGCCGGCCGGCGTCGCGATAGATCTCGGCGACACGCAGGAAGGCGTAGGCACTGGACAGGTCCTTGCGCTCGATCTCCACCAGGGCCTCCGGGTCGCCGGTCAATCCGGCCAGCCTTTGCATGATGTCCTTGATCCGGAAGCGGCTGCTCCAGCGATCCTGGTCCGCGTCGCCGGGCCGGAGGGCGGGCAGCTGGTCCCAGGCGGCGCGTGCCAGGCGCGCGTAGGCCGCCAGCCCGGCCTCGCCCAGCACCGCCGAGTAGGCCTCGACGCCGGGCCAGGTGCCCCAGTCATCGCCCATCTGCCGCTCGAACAGCCGGCGCGCGAAGGCCGCCGGCTCCGGCCGGGCCTCGCCGCAGGCGCGGACGTGCAGCTTCACCAGGCGGCCCAGCAAGTCGCTCATGTAGCCGTCCGAGTCGTCGCAGGACTCGAGGACCTGGTGCAGGCGATCGACGGCATACTCCGCCAGGCCCATCAGTTCGGCGCCGCGCAGACGCTCCAGCGCGTCGATCAGCTCGTGGGCGCGACGGGCAAAGTCGGGCATGTCGCGGTAGTCGAGGAAGCCGCGCACCCGCGTCACGTCGGTGACCAGCTTCTTCAATTCAGCGGCCGATCCCCCGGCCCGCGCCGCCAGCAACAGGCGCTCCCGCGTCGCCCGGTCCCAGCGCGCCACCTCCAGCAGCCACTCCACCAGCCGGGCCGGGTCCTGGCCGGCCAGGAAGGCGCGAAGTTCGTCCTCCTTGGTCCGGCGCCTGGCCTTTTGCGCGTCCTCCCCCTCGGGGGGGTGGCTGGGGAGAGGGGCTTCTTCCTCCTCCGACGCCAGCCGCGCCAGGGCCAGCGCCACCAGGTGCTTGCAGAACTCGCCCCGCTCGCCCACCGGGCAGGAGCAGACCCAGCCCAGCTTGCCGTCCCGCGCCTGGATCTGGCCGTAGTAGGGCTCGCGCTCGCGCCCGCTCCCGGCCACCGTCCCCGCCACCCGGTCCGGCTCGTCGATGACGACCTGGGCCCGGCCTTCCCTGAAATAGGCCTCGCCGCGTTGGAAGGCGGCCAGGCCGGCGCGGGATGCGAGATGTTCGGGCAGGATCAGGTCGTCGAGCATGGGCAGCGGGTTCCGGGTCGCGCCGGCGACAAGTCGCCGGGCCACATCGAGGCTTCAAAGGGAGCGATCTGCGGGCGGATTTTAGGGGAACGGCTGCGGGAGGTGGCCGGGGATTTCGATCCGGGGCGCGGAATCGACGGAGATTGAACCCTGGTGGATCCAGCGGCGCGAGTGCTTCTCCTTCGTGGCGCGGTGGTGAACCGAGCGTGCCGCCTTACTCGCCGGCGGGAACCAGGTCGCGGTAGGCATGCCAACTGGCGTGCCCGATGAGTGGCAGCGCGATGACCAGCCCCAGATAGAAGGTGGCCAGGCCCAGCCCGACGATGAATACGATCAGGCCGGCCCACAGCATCATGGCCGGCATGTTGCCGAGCACCGACTTGATGCTGAAGCGGATCGCGGTGAAGCCATCCACCTGGCGATCGATGAGCATGGGCACGGTGATGACGCTGATGGCGTAGGCGCACCAAGCGATCAGAAAACCGACCACCAGGCTGGCTAGGGCGAATTTAAAC
>JALOTG010000294.1 GCA_025458005.1 Thiobacillaceae bacterium | reverse complement strand
ATCATGTTCGGCGATGCCGGCGCCGGGACCTGGCCGGTCGCCTGCGGCCACCCGTGCATCGGCTGCACCGAGCAGGGCGTGGGCTTCGCCAAGCCCATCCACGCCCTGGCCGAGCTCAAGTCCGTGGCCCCCCCTCTGGGCTATCCCAACGTCGCGGAACCGCGTGGCAACGGCGTCGGCGTGGCCGCCGCGGCGACCGTGGGGGTGGTCGTCGGCGCGGTGGCCGGGGCCACCTGGGCGATCAACAAGAACCTCGGCCAGAACCTGGACGTGGACAAGTCCGAGCCCGGACAGGGAGGCAAGCCATGAGCCTCGACCGTCGCCAGTTCCTGAAAGGCGTGCTGGCCGGCGGCGCCACCCTGGCCGCGGTCCAGCCCGGCGTCGCCGAGGCGCGCGGCAATCTGAGCATGCCGCCCAAGGCCATGGGCCTGCTGTTCGACAGCACCCTGTGCATCGGCTGCAAGGCCTGCGTGGCCGCCTGCAAGGAATCCAACGGCCTGCCGCCGGAGCTGTCCAATGAGCACGACCTCTGGGACACCCCGCTGGACCTCTCCGGCAAGACCAAGAACGTCATCAAGATGTACCGTCACGGCAGCGCCCAGACCAAGGACGCGGAGGTGGACGGCTACGCCTTCATCAAGCACTCCTGCCTGCATTGCGTGGACCCGTCCTGCGTGTCAGCCTGCCCGGTGTCGGCCATGAAGAAGGATCCCGTCACCGGCATCGTCAGCTACGATGAGAAGGACTGCATCGGCTGCCGCTACTGCGTCGTCGCCTGCCCGTTCAGCGCGCCCCGCTTCCAGTACGACACGCCCTTCCCGATGATCGTCAAGTGCGAGCTGTGCAACCACCTCAAGCCGGGCGACAAGTACCAGTACTCGGCCTGCGCCCAGGTCTGCCCGACCGGGGCGACCCTCTTCGGCCCGACCGCCGAACTGCTACGGGAGGCCAAGCGCCGCCTGGCCCTGGAACCCGGCACGACGACGGCCTATCCGCGCGGCCAGGTGGGCTCGGACGACGTCCACGAGGCCCAGGTCGCCCGCTACGTGCGTCACGTCTACGGCGAGACCGAGTTGGGCGGCACCCAGGTGCTCAAGATCGCCGCCGTGCCGATGGAGAAGCTGGGCATGCCGACGCTGCCGGAGCGCTCCTTCGCCAGCGTCTCCGAGACCATGCAGCACACCCTTTACGGCTATCTCATCGCCCCCGCCGTGGTCCTCGGCGGCCTGATCGTCGCGGTGAAGCGCAACATGCGCGGCCACGACGAGAGCGACGACGAGGCATAGGAGAACACCATGGCGCACGCGCATCCCGCCCCGGCCCCCCTGGGGGGCAAGTACATCACCCCGCTGACGCTCAACCTGGCCATCCTCATCGCCATCGCCGGCGTCATCCTGATCAGCCGCCTGATCTTCGGTCTGGGCGCGGTGACTCACATCTCGGACGGCTACAGCTGGGGCATCTGGATCGTCTACGACGTGATGGTGGGCTCCGCCTTCGCCTGCGGCGGCTACGCCGTGGCCCTGCTGGTCTACCTCTTCAACAAGGGCGAGTACCACCCCCTGGTGCGGCCGGCCCTGCTGGGCAGCCTGTTCGGCTACACCCTGGCGGGCGCCTCGGTGATCGTCGACCTGGGCCGCTACTGGAACACCTGGCACATCTTCACCCCGGGCTGGGCGCAGGTGAACTCGGTGATGTTCGAGGTGGCGGTCTGCATCACCCTGTACGTGATCGTGATGTGGATCGAGTTCTCGCCGGTGTTCCTGGAGAAGCTGGGCATGCGGGACATCAAGCGCCGTCTGGGCCGCTGGATGTTCCTCTTCATCGCCCTGGGCGTGCTGCTGCCGTCCATGCACCAGTCCTCCCTCGGCTCCATGCTGGTGGTGTTCGGCACCCAGATCAGCCCCCTCTGGCAGACCCTGATGCTGCCGGTGCTGTACCTGATGACCGCCATCGCCGTCGGCTACGCGGTGGTCATCTTCGAGGCCACCATGGCCTCCACCGGCTTCAAGCGCCCCTACGAGCTGGGGCTCATCTCCCGGCTGTCCAAGGTCATGTGGGGCTTCATGGTGGTCTATCTGGCCGTCCGCGTCGTCGACCTGCTCTGGCGCGGCGCCCTGGTGGAGGCCTTCCAGCCCAACCTGGTGGCGCTGATGTTCTGGATCGAGATGGCGGTCTTCGTCCTGGCCGTCGTCCTGCTGGCCAGGCCCGCCCATCGCCGCCGTCCCGACAAGCTGTTCCTGGCGGCGGTGTTCATGATGGCCGGCGCCCTGCTGCTGCGCCTGAACGCCGCCCTGATCGGCTACCGTCCCGGCAACGGCTGGGAATACTTCCCGTCCTTCACGGAGATCATGTTCTCGGTGGGCATCGTCGCCATCGAGATCCTCGGCTATATCGTCCTGGTCCGCTGGCTGCCGGTGTTGCCAACATCGCTGCCCAGGGTCGAAGGCGCGAGCGTCGCCGCCAAATAACTGGAGAAGAAGATGAGCAAACGCATCACCATCGATCCCATCACCCGCATCGAGGGTCATCTGCGCATCGACTGCCAGGTGGACGGCGGCAAGGTCAGCAAGGCCTGGGCATCCGGCCAGATGTGGCGCGGCGTCGAGCAGATCCTGCTGGGGCGCGACCCGCGCGACGCCTGGGCCATCACCCAGCGCATCTGCGGCGTCTGCACCACGGTGCACGCGCTGGCCTCGGTGCGCGCGGTGGAGAACGCGCTCGACCTGGAGATCCCGGTCAACGCCCAGTACATCCGCAACCTGATCATCCTGGCCCACGCGGTGCACGACCACATCGT
>JALOTG010000293.1 GCA_025458005.1 Thiobacillaceae bacterium | reverse complement strand
GTGCCTGCCTGGGCACCTCGAAGCCACCCCGATCCAGTAGCCAGCGGGCGGTGAGCCAGAGTTTGCCGTGGTCGGGGTAAACCTTGCCGGTCTTGGGCAAGAGGCGCTTGATCCACTTGGCATCGGCATCCGGCGTGGGCTCCGGCGCAAGCACGGCGAGGCGGGCGCCACCGCGACCGTCCGGTATTTCCCCGGGCACGCGGTTTCCCGTCCCGTCGCGCCGGTGGCGTTGCAGGCGGCCGGCGCGCTGGATAAGTAGATCAATGGGGGCGAGGTCACTCACCATGTCGTCGAAATCCACGTCCAGGGATTGCTCGACCACCTGAGTGGCGATGACCAGGCGCCCGCGCCGGGTGCCCGGCCCACTCTCCGGACCGAAATCGGCTAACAGCCGTTCGCCAATCCTTAGCCGGTCATTGAGCGCGAAGCGGGCGTGATACAGGGTGGCCGGCCTGTTCGGATGGGTGATATTCCAATGGCGCCAAGTCTCCACGGCGTCGGCCACGGTATTGCGCACCCAGACCGCGCAACGGTCCTGGGCGATGGCCTCTTCCAGTTGGGCGATCGCCTGTGCTTCTTCCTGCAACAGCCTGACTTCCACCCGCCGCGATACGGATTCGCGGGCCGGTAGGGGTTGTTCGACGAGGCCGGCTCGGGCAAGCCTGGTCGCCAGGGGGTAGGCTTCGCATTTGGGCGGTTCGGTCGTGAATCCGGCCCCTTGGGCGAAGGCCTGCAGGTAACGGGTGCGCTGGTTCTGCGGGAGGGTGGCGGACAGTAGGATGACCGAGCCGCCAAGGGCGGCATGGAAGCGCAGCAGCCGTGCGAGCAATTCGCCCATGTAGCAGTCGCAGGCATGCACCTCGTCCACGATGAGCACCTTGTGCGTCAACCCCAGCAGACGCAAGGACTGGTGCCTTACCGGCAGCACGGCGAGCAGGGCCTGATCCAGGGTGCCGACGCCGAAATCCGCCAGCAGTGCCTTCTTGCGGCTGTCAGCGAGCCAGGCGGAGCAGTGGCGGGAGGCGGACGTATCTTCGCCCGGGCCGTAGTCGGCATCGCGCCGATTAATTGCCTCCAGCCGCAGCTTGAGCCAGTCCGCCGAGTGGGCAAGGGCGAGTTGGCCAGCGCCGCCTGCGAAGAAACGCCGCCAGCCGTTGTCACGGCGCACGCGGTCGAAGATGGCGTCCGCCGTGGCCATGGTCGGCAGGGCCAGATAGAGGCCTTGACCGCTGCCTGTTGCCATGAGCCGGGCGGCAAGGGTGAGTGCCGCCTCGGTCTTACCGGCGCCGGTGAGGTCTTCCAGGATGAAGACTTGAGGGCCATCGGCGATGTTTACGATTTCCGCCCAGTTTTGCAGGCCGGTGAGCGGGAGCGTTTCCAGGGCCGGAAACAGGGTTCGGATGCCGGGCGTGGGAGCCGTCATGGCAGGCTCAAGGCCGCTTTCCTCAACCGCTTGGCGCGCCTGGGGCAAAGCGACCGTCTTCCAGTACTCGGCGAGAGACAGGTCAGGGGCGTGGTAGCGAAACCAGCGGGTGTTCGAGCCTAGCCAGTCCGCGGCCACAGTGAGCCCTGCAATCAGCCAGGAAGCCTGCCGGTACCGCTCGGCGAGGCCGGCCTCGGGTGTTGGAAAGTCGAAGCCCTCCGGCAGAAACAAAAGTGCGGCCGCGGTCACGAAAATGCGGGCGTCTTCCACCACCGGCGGGGACAAATGGTTGCGCAGGAGCAATACCCGGCTGGCTAGGTTGTTTGCCGGCCTACCATGATGGCCGGTCACTGCCGCGACCCAAGGCTGAATCAGATCGACGAGATCGGGGTCCTGGCCATCCAGGCCGAGCCAATCCAAGAGGTGTTCTTCCGCCAGCACATAGCCCAAGGTATCGTGCCGCTCGCCCCCAGCGCGAACGCCGCTGCGTCCTTGCAGCGTTGCCATCAGATCCGCCCGCCAGGCCTGAAAGCCATCGTCGAGTTTTCCGATGTCGTGGAGCGCCTGCTGAAAGTGCAACCAGGGACGAAGCCATTCAATCTCCAGTCCCGACAAGCGGCTCAAGGCCGCAAGCCACATCGGTTGGCGATCCAGCAGCACCGCCGCGCAGGCCGATACATCCAAACAATGGTAGGCAAGCGGATGCCACTTCGGCTCGCCATCGTATTTGGGATCTGCCTTGCCCCAGTAACGGAAATAACCTGCGGTGCCGTGCATTGGTGATCCCCCGAAGGTCATGCTGATGGGATTGTAAGAGAGTGGTAGCTCATAACGTGAGCCCGCTTCCAGATGCAGAGGAAGACAAGGGCCGACGCCGGCACGACATACTGAGACAGGGGTGTTCCCTCCCCACATAAACCTGCACACAGTCCGCTTCAGCGGGCATGACCCCCGGAATCCGTTACACTCTTTCCGGACTCCATCCGGGTTAGGGGCCTGCTCGGCAACTGTAATCAGAACACATCCGCATCCTGAGATCCTTCTTGATAGGTTGGTAACCTCGAAGATACTGTCAGCAATCAGGATGCAGTCGTGTCCATTTTAGCCCCCCAGCACCACGAGCCGGAATTGACCCGCATCATGTTTGGCGGCGGCTGTGTTCCGCAAGCAGCATGTGAAGGCCCTGCCCCCGTCTGCTTGAAGACGGCAGGCGCCCCTCCCACATCTTCCCCACTATCTTCTTTGGAGAAACACCATGATGCTGTCGACCAAGTTCAAGCGCTGGCGCAACCCGGTCGGCACGATCACCGCCTTCCTCCTCGCACCCCTTCCGCAGCCACGGCTGTTGCCGATGGGGGCAAGGCCGTCGCACTATGGATAGGCC
>JALOTG010000292.1 GCA_025458005.1 Thiobacillaceae bacterium | reverse complement strand
CGGAACACCTCGTCGGTGGACAACTCGCCGGGAAAGTCCTTGTCGGCGGAGATCGAGTAGCAGTGCTTGCAGGTCAGGTTGCAGCGCCGCACCAGGTTCCAGATCACCACCGGGCCGGGCGGACGCCGGGGCGGTCCGACGGGCGTGGGGTTGATCAACTCCTGCATGAACTGGCTGACTCTGAACATGGCGGGATCCTTCAGGCTTCCGGGAGTTCGTGTGCCTCGCGCAGCCGCAGGCCGGTCTTCTTGAGGATGCCTCGACTGTAGAGGATGTCCGAGCCGCGGCAGTCGACGCCGAGGAGATCCGTGATCTGGCGGACATAGCCCTCGACCTCCGCCTCGTCGCGGCCATGCACCATGGCGAACAGGTTGTAGGGCCAGATAGGCGGGCGGCGCGGGCGGCGGTAGCAGTGGCTGACGAAGGCGAGCGCGCCGACCCGCTCGCCGAGGGCATCCACCCGCGCGTCTTCCACGTCCCAGACGGTCATGCCGTTGGCCCGGTAGCCCAGGGCGTAATGGTTGGGCACCACGCCGATGCGCCGGATCACGCCGCGCTCCAGCATGCGCGCCAGGCGCGCCATGACCTCCTCGGGGGCGAGCCCCACCCGCTCGGCAACGGCGTGATAGGGCCGCGCGGCGAGCGGCAGGCCGGACTGGGTAGCCAGGACGATGCGGCGGTCGGCCTCGTCCAGCTGGCCACTCTGGGCCGCCGGCGCGACGCGCGGCGGGACGCCTTCCAGCCTCGGATTCATGGCGACGGGCGGCTCAGGGGCTCAGCATTCGACGATGTCGGCGCGGGTCGTATCGATGAAGGCCACCACGTCGCCCCGCTCCCGCTGCGGCACGGCGAACTTGTCCAGGGTGGCCGCGAGGTGGCCCATGAACACGTCCCAGTCGCCGGCGCTGATGCGCATGCCGCGGTGCGAGAGCTTGTTGTCCCGGCCGGTGTAGTAGAGGGGGCCGCCGGCGGCGTTGCAGATGTAGTCCACCAGCAGCTGGTACTCGCGCTGGATGCCGTCCTCGCCGCGGTACTGCCAGAAGCGCCCCAGCTGGGCATCGGCGCGCAGACGGGCGATCAGGTCGGCGCACACGGCGGCGATGGCGTCGTAGCCGCCGAGGCGCTGGTAGAGGGTGGGTTCGGACATGATGCGATCTCCTTATCGGTGGGTGGCGAACAGGGCTCAGGCGGACAGCCTGAGCTCGACGAAGAATTCCCTCTCCTTGGGGAAGCGGTAGACGGGCAGGCCGGTGGCCGCCTCGATGCGGCGCAAGGCCGCCTCCACCGTCTCCGGGCTGTCGGCGGCGGCCACGAACCACATGTTGAGGGCGTGCTCGCGCCGGTAGTTGTGGGCGATCTCGGGCTGGGCGTTGACCATCGCGGCGACGTTCTCGTAGTCGGCCTCCGGCACGGCCATCGCCGCCAGGACGTTGGCGCCGCCCATGCGGTCGGCGTTGTAGAGGGGACCGAAGCGGGTCAGGACACGCTCCGCCAGCAGACGGCGCAGCCGTTCGATGAGGCGGCCCTCGGGCAGGTTGAGGGCCTCGGCGTAGGCCCGGAAAGGCCGCTCGCAGATCGGAAACCCCCCCTGCAGGGCATTGATGATGCGGCGGTCGGTCTCGTCGAGGACCGCGGGGGCGGACTGGTTATGCTGACCGTGCGCCATCATGCGGCCCTCGCCAGGCTGCCGTAGCGGGCGCCGCACTGCTTGAAGCGGCGACGGGAAAACAGGGGCCGGCATTCCACCGCCGCCAGGCCCAGGGCCTGGCCGAGGGTCTCGCGCAGGCCCGCCACCCGCGCCAGCACCGTGTCCCGATCCCGGCCGTGCAGCATGGAAAAGAGGTTGTAGGGCCAGTCCGGCAGGCGCCGGGGACGCTGGTAGCAGAGGGTCACGCCGGCCTCGGCCGCCAGCCGCCGGCCCGCCTCCGCCACCCGCGCGTCCGGGATGTCCCACACCACCATGGCGTTGGCGGCATAGCCCAGCTCGCGATGGCGCACCACCACGCCCAGGCGGCGGATCACCGACAGGTCCAGCAACCTCTCCAGCCGGGCCAGGCAGGCCGCCTCGCTCATGCCGCAACGGGCCGCCAGCCGGGCGTAGGGTTGCGGCGTCAATGACAGGCCGTCCTCGAGGGCCGTCGCCAGCGCGTAGTCGGCGGATTCCAGCCGCTCGCGCAAGGCGGCGGCGTCCACGGGGTTGCCGGCGGCATGCTGATGGGGGCGGCGCACGGCACCCTCTCCCCCACCGCCTCCCCCGCCCGCGGCGGAGGGGTGCAAGGTGAAGCCCAGGTCGATGTGGTAGTCCGCCTGCATGGGCAGGTCGAGGGGCCTGAGGCCGCCGTGGCGATGGATCTCCGCCAGCACCTCGGCCACTCGCTCCCGGCTGGTGGCGGTGACCACGAACCACAGGTTGTAGGCGTGCTCCCGCTCGTAGTTGTGGTTCACCTCCGGGAAGGCGTCGATGAGGCCGGCCACCTCGTCCAGCCGCTCGGGCGGACAGGCCACCGCCGCCAGGGTGCTCCAGCCCAGCACGTGGGGGCGGAACACGGCGCCGACGCGGGACACGTGGCCCTGCTCCCTCAAGGCGGCCAGGCGCCCCAGCACGGTGGCTTCGTCGCAGCCCAGGCGGGCGGCCAGCTCGGCGTAGGGGCGGGACACCAGGGGGAAGCTCCGCTGCCAGTCGTTGAGCAGACGGAAGTCCAGGTCGGAAAGTTCGTGAGACTTCATAGGCCAAACCGGTGGGCGCGGTAGGTGAAGAAGATGCCGCTCGGGGCCTCGGCGGGCAGCTCCGCGAGCTTCCTGAAGCTGGCGGTGTCGTAG
>JALOTG010000124.1 GCA_025458005.1 Thiobacillaceae bacterium | reverse complement strand
TGCGCCGGTTCGTGCGCGGCGGATGACCCGGATCCCATCTCAGGGGGCGGCCGGCACCTGGATCGGCTCGGCCGCGCGCAGGGCGGCCGGGATGGCGTGCTCCTCGGTCAGGTAGTAGCGGGCGGTGATCTGCAGGGCGTTGTTGAAGTCATAGACCAGCGGCGCGCCGGTGGGGATGTTCAACTCCATGACCGCCTCGTCCGAGAGGTCGTCCAGGTGCTTGACCAGGGCGCGCAGGGTGTTGCCGTGGGCGGCGATCAGGATGCGGTGGCCGGCGCGCATGCGCGGCTTGATGCGCTCGTGCCAGACCTCCAGGACCCGCTCCATGGTGTCGGCCAGGGATTCCGACTCGGGCAGGTGGTGGGGCGCCAGGCGCCGGTAGCGTTGATCGTGGCGCGGGTGGCGCGGGTCGCTGGTCTTCAGGGCGGGCGGCCGCACGGCGTAGCCGCGCCGCCACTGGTGCACCTGCTCGGCGCCGTAGTGCTCGGCGATCTCCGCCTTGTTGAGGCCCTGCAGGGCGCCGTAGTGCCGCTCGTTGAGGCGCCAGTCCTTCTCCGTGGGCAGCCAGATCATGTCCATGGCCTTCTGCACCTCCCACAGGGTCAGGATGGCCCGGCGCAGCACGGACACGAAGGCGAGGTCGAAGCTGTAGCCGGCGTCGCGCAGCAGACGGCCGGCGGCGTGGGCCTCCCGGTAGCCGTTTTCCGACAGGTCGACGTCGGTCCAGCCGGTAAAGCGGTTTTCCAGGTTCCAGATGCTCTCGCCGTGGCGCAGCAGGACCAGTTTGTGCATGGCGTTCCCCCCAGGATGCGGATGTATCAGTGTAGGCACAGCAACATCCGTGCCATGCGCGGGCCTCGGCCGGACAGGGCGCCGTTGCTGGCCCCGGCCGGAGTCGTCGGACCGCGGGGCGGCCCGGCCGGCACCGGAGCGGTTCGCGCCGCGCGGGCGCGCCCCGCTTCGGTGCGGAACGCTTACGCCGCCAGGGCGACGTCGGGCGCCTCCAACTCGGCTTCGCCGCGCGCCGGGCGCAGGGGATCCGCGCCGATGGTGCCCTGCAGGCTTTGCAGGTAGGCCTCGCTGCCCAGCCAGTCGATGCGGGCGCGGGCCTGCGCCAGGCGGTCGGCGATGCCCAGCCTGGCGGCCACGTCGCGGTGGCTGTCGCGGCGCAGGAACGCCTCCAGGTAGGCGACGTGCCGCCGCCAGAGGCCCAGGTCGCGGGCCTGCTTGACCTCCAGGCGCTCGCGGTACCAGTCCGAGGCGAGCAGGGCGGCGCGGCTGAACAGGGCGCGGATCTCCGGGTGGTGGACGTCGTGCCCCTGGTAGTGGCCCTCCGCCATGATGTGCAGCAAGGCCTTCAGCGGCGGGCAGGCGTCCTCGATGCTGCCGTCGTCCAGGTAGCGCTGCGCGACCCGGCGCTGGGCCTCGACGATGTTCTCCACGCCGTCCACGAACACTGCCCGATCCTGCAGCTCGGGGCGCAGCATCTCGGCGGTGAACACGGCCATGGGGGTGTCGAAGATCTTGCCCAGGAAGCCGTGCACGAAGCGCTCGGTGATGCGCCAGCCCAGCCGGCTGGCCAGGACCGGGCGGCCGTCGTGGCTGAAGTCCTCGACCCGTTCCAGGCAGCCGTTGGCGATCAGCCACTCCGGGTTGCGCTCGTGGATGGCGAGGCGCGACCAGATCTCCGGCACCAGCAGGCTGATGTCGTGGTCCACCCGCACGCGCGGGCCGATCCAGCCGGCGGCCGAGGTGAAGCCGGCATAGCCGGTGAGGATGTAGGAGACCAGGGCGTTGTTCAGGTCCGCCGTCGGCCGCAGGGCGTTGAACGGCCCCTTGGTGAGCGCGCCCTCGGAGCCCGCCCCGGTGGTGGAGGGGGACTTGCCGGTCAGGCTGCAGATGAAGTCCATGAACAGCTCGGGCAGTTCCTGGTAGTGGATCGGGTTGTACACCGCCAGGGGGCGGATGCCCGGTTCGGGGGGGTTGTTGCGCCGCCCGGCCAGCACCGCGTTGACCGGCTCGCAGAGGACCTGGTCCAGGGGCAGGCGGCGGTTGAAGCGGGCGCCGATCTCGGCCACGTAGCGGCCGAGGGGATCGTCCAGGTCGGGCCGCAGCTGCAGGTAGCGCGGGTTCTTGCTCGGCTTGCCGTCCACCAGCCGCGGGTGGGCGGAGGAGACCACGTAGCCGGCGCCGGCATCGTAGGCGGCCTGGAGCATGTCGCGCATGGGCGGGGTGTAGTCGCCGAAGTTCACCACGTCCTCGACGATGCCGGCCAGGGCTTCGCCCGCCAGGGGCTCGAAGTTGGCCAGGAAGTTGTCGCGCCGGGCGATGTCGCGCTCGGTCTGCTTATCGTAGCCGGGGTGGATGGCGTCATCCGGGCGCTGGAACAGGCGGTTCTCGCAGTTCACCACCAGCTTCACGCTGGCGTCGGCGCTCTTCGGCGAGAGGTTGGAGAGGATCTCCGCGGGCACCACCACGGCGGCGCTGATGTCGTCCTCCATCTGCACCTTGGCCGCGGCGATGAAGTCCTGCCGCAGCTTGAACACCCGCCAGGCGCCGTTCTCGGCGAAGCCGACGCGCAGGTAGGAGCCGACCAGCTTGCGCTCGCCCAGCTTCAGTTCGTGGCCGGGATGGCCGTTGACGAAGTCCACCGACAGGCGCGCGCGCCAGTCCGCCCCTTCCTCGGGGCGATACATGCGCTTGATGACGAAGGCCTGGGCCAGGACGCGGTCGGGCAGGGATTCCAGCCAGGCGTTGTATGCGTCGGTGTAGCTGGGCGACGGGGTGAGCAGCTTGATCACCGAGCCCAGGCTGCGCTCCGGCGACAGGGGGGGACGGGACGGATCGCGGTCCTCGTGCTCGAAGCCGGGCCTGAAGCGTTGCGTGTAGTCGCGGTTGAAGATCGCCTCCACCTGGTCCAGGTCCTGGTCCAGGTCGGCCACGAACAGCGGTCCGTAGATCACCGCGTCGTCGAGCGACTTGGAGATCTCCGACTTGCCGCCGCCCGACACCGTGCAGGGCTTGTGGCAGAAGGTGCCCTCCGGGTCGGTGCCGACCAGCCGCCAGGACGGCGCGCCGGGGTGCTTCTGCATCTCGATCTTGTAGCCGTTGGGCTGGATGTAGACGCGGTCGGGGCGCAGCTTGATGGCCTGGGGTACGCCGTCCCTGACCCAGGCGATGCGCTGCGCGGCGAGGTCCATGCGCACGTCCTGGGGGATGTAGATCACCTCCGGGTGGGTGCGGTCGTAGGCGTAGCCCTCCGGCTGCGCGTCCATGAGGTCGGCGAAGCGCGCGGCGGTCTCGGCGAAGCTGTAGTCCGGGGCGCGCGTCTTGCTGTCGGCGCCGTATTCCTCGCCGTGGTTGCGACGCGGGAAGGCCAGGGCGCCGCCCGAGTGCTCCTCCTCGGCCAGGCCATAGAGGTTGGCCGCGTAGGAGAGCTGCGTCTTGACCTCCTTCTTGCAGTAGCCGTAGTAGTTGTCGGCGATCAGGGTGACGATCACGCCCCGCTCGTCGCGCGCGGTGAGCTTGAAGGCGCTGCCGTCGTTGTAAAGCTCGCCCGCCTCGCGCCAGCACATGCCCTCGCGGCGCTGGCGTTCGCTGGCCTGGTCCCAGTGCGGCAGGCCGAGCGCCTGCTTGGTGAAGCGCACCAGGTGCGGGGCCAGGATCACGCAGCCGGTGTGGCCGGTCCAGTGGTCCACGTCCAGGCCGGCGTCGTGGTCGGCCAGGAAGGGGTTGCCGCCGTTGCCGAAGATGCTCTCCACGAAGTCCAGGTTGCTGACCAGGTTGCCGGGGGCGAAGAAGCGGATCTCCATGCGCTTCTCCGGCTCCACGCCGGGGATCGCCGGGCAGACCACCGGGCGCAGCAGCAGCGAGACGAACATGCGCGCCTCCTCCTCCTGGCCGGCGGTGAAGGGCAGGCGCAGGATGTCCGCCGGCGGGCGCAGGGCCTCGGCGAGCAGCCGCGCGAACACCGCCCTGGGCACCGCCTTCTTGTCGCCGGGGATGGGCAGCCCGCCCTCGGCGACGTGGAAGGAGCCATGGGTCGTGCGCCGGTCGCTGGTCGGGTTGTGCAGCACCCCGTTGCGGACCCGGTAGCTGGACAGGAATTCGCAGCTGAACTCGTCGCCGTCCACCGGCAGGGAGAGCTCGCGCGCCACGCCGGGACGGTCCAGCACCAGGGTGTTGTCGGGCAGGCGCGGGCGGGGGTCGCAACCGGTCAGGTAGTCGTCCAGGAAGTCCTGGATGCGCTGGTCGGGCGGGCAGAGGTGGCCGGTCAGCAGGCGGCCCTTTTCCCGGTAGCTCATGAGCAGGTCGTGGGCCACGGCGAGGAAGTCGCCGTTGCCGCCCAGCAGGCTCACCGGCTGGCCGGAGGAGGCCAGCTTCAGGCTGATGTAGAGCTGCAGGCGCTCCCGGTCCTGATCCCGGTTGTCCCCAGTGTCCCGTGTGCCGATCGGCCCGAAGGCCCGCCGCATGTCCATGTGCTTTCCCGATCCGTCTTGCGATGCAAAAACCGGGATTCTAATCGCTCCGGCCGCGTCCGGGACGCGCGGCCGGCGCCGCCTAGTGCCATCCGCCGCCCAGCGCCTTGTACAGCGCGACCCGGTTGACGGCCTCGGTCAGGCGCACGGCGATCAGTTCCTGCTCGGCCAGATACAGGGCGCGCTGGGCGTCGAGCAGGCCGAGGAAGCTGTCCACGCCGCCCCGGTAGCGCGCTTCCGACAGGCGGAAGCTGGCCCGGGTGGCCTCCGCCTGCTGGCGTCGGGCGTCGAGGCGCTCGGACAGGGTGGCGCGGTCGGCGAGGGCGTCGGCCACCTCGCGGAAAGCGCTCTGGATGGCCTTTTCATACTCGGCCACGTTGATGTCGCGCTGCACCTCCGCCGCGTCCAGGCTGGCGCGCAGGCGGCCGGCGTCGAAGATCGGCACGCGGATCTGGGGGATGAAGCTCCAGGCGCCGGAGCCGCCCTCGAACAGTCCGTCCAGGCTGGCGCTGGCGGTGCCGACGGCGCCGGTCAGGGTGATGCTGGGGAAGAAGGCGGCCCGGGCGGCGCCGATGTTGGCGTTGGCGGCGCGCAGGGCATGCTCGGCGGCGAGGATGTCGGGGCGGCGGGCGAGCACCTCGGAGGGCATGCCGGCCGGCAATTCGGCCACCGCGCCGACCTGCTCCGACAAGGCCGCCGGCAGCCATGCCGGGGGCACCGGGGTGCCGGTCAGCAGGGCCAGGGCGTTCTCGTCCTGGGCGACAAAGGCGGTGAAGCGGGCCACGTCGGCGCGGGCGCTTTGGGTGAGCGCCTTGGACTGGTGCAGGTCCAGGGCGGGGACGGCGCCGAGCTCGACGCTGCGGCGGATCAGCTCGTGGGACTTCAGCCGCGTCTCGTGGGTGGCGCGGGCCAGCGCCAGGCGTTCGCGGTCGTAGGCGAGGGTGAGCCAGGCGCTGGCGACTTCCGCCACCAGGCTGATCTGCGCGCTGCGGCGCGCCTGCTCGGTGCCCAGGTAGAGCTGCAGGGCCTGTTCGTTGAGGCTGCGCACGCGGCCGAAGAAATCCAGCTCGTAGGTGGAGAGGCCGACGCTGGCGCCGTATTGGCGGCGGGTGTCGGCCTCGCCCGTGCCGCTCAGGTCCTCCGGCAGGCGCTGGGCGGTCATGGCGCCGCTGGCGTCCAGGCCGGGATAGAGGTCGGCGCGCTGGACGCGGTAGAGGGCGCGGGCCCGCTCGATGTTCAGGGCGGCCACCCGCAGGTCGCGGTTGTTGGCCAGGGCCAGGGCGATCACCTCGCGCAGCCGCGGGTCGGCGAAATAGTCCCGCCAGGCGATGGCGTCGGCGGCGGGCGTGGCCGGGTCGGCCGGGCTGGCGTTGAGGAAGCTCGCCGGCACCGGCGCGGCGGGGCGCCGGTAGTCCGGGATCATCGAACAGGCGCTGGCCAGGGTGGCGGCCAGGGCCAGTACCAGGGCGCGTAATCGGGTCATCGCCGGCCCTCCTCGGCGGTCGTCGCCGCAGGCGCGGCCCTGCCCTTGAAGAGGCGCTTGATGACCACGTAGAACAGCGGCGTGAAGAAGATGCCCAGCACGGTGCCGGCGATGGTGCCGCCCAGCACGCCGGTGCCGACCGCGTTCTGGGCCCCGGAGCCGGCGCCGCTGGCCAGGGCCAGGGGCAGCACGCCGAGGCCGAAGGCGAGCGAGGTCATCAGGATGGGCCGCAGCCGCATGCGCACCGCCTCCAGGGTGGCGGTGATCAGGTCCTTGCCCTCCTTCTCCATCAGCCCCTTGGCGAACTCGACGATCAGGATGGCGTTCTTCGATGACAGGCCGATGGTGGCCAGCAGCCCGACCTGGAAGTAGACGTCGTTGGACAGCCCCCGGCCGCTGGCGGCGAGCAGGGCGCCGAGCACCCCCAGCGGCACCACCAGCACCACGGCGAAGGGCACCGACCAGCTCTCGTAGAGGGCCGCCAGGCAGAGGAACACCACCAGCAGCGAGAGGGCGTAGAGGGCCGGCGCCTGGGTGCCGGAGCGGACTTCCTCGAAGGAGGTGCCGGTCCATTCGTAGCCGATGCCGGCCGGCAGCCTGGCCATGATCTCCTCCACCGCCGCCATGGCGTCGCCCGAGGACAGGCCGGGCGCCGCCTGGCCGAGCAGCTCGATGGAGGGTTGGCCGTTGTAGCGCTCCAGGCGCGGCGAGCCGAACACCCAGCGGGCGCTGGTGAAGGCCGACAGCGGCACCATGTCGCCGCGATCGTTGCGCACGTACCACTTGGCCAGGTCCTCCGGCGTCATGCGCGCGTCGGCCTCGGCCTGCAGGTAGACCTTCTTGATGCGGCCGCGGTCGATGAAGTCGTTGATGTAGGCGCCGCCCCAGGCGGTGGCCAGGGTGTCGTTGATGGCCGCCACCGATACCCCTAGCGCGCCGGCCTTGGCATGGTCGATGTCGAGCTGGTACTCGGCCATGTCGTCCTGGCCGTTGGGGCGCACGCCCACCAGGCGCTTGTCCTGGGCGGCCAGGCCGAGGAACTGGTTGCGCGCCGCCACCAGGGCCTCGTGGCCGAGGCCGGCGCGGTCCTGCAGCTGCACGTTGAAGCCGGTGGAGGTGCCCAGCTCGATCACCGCCGGCGGCACGAAGGCGAACACCATCGCCTCCTTGATCTGGGCGAAGAAGCCCATCGCCCGGCCGGCCACCGAGTGCACGTCCTGGCCGGGCAGGGTGCGCTCGCTCCAGTCCTTCATGCCGACGAAGGCGATGCCCATGTTCTGGCCGCTGCCGGCGAAGCTGAAGCCGGCGGCGGCGAACAGGGAGCGCACGTTGTCCTTCTCGCTCTCCAGGAAGTGGCCCTCGATCTTCTTCAGCACCTCCACCGTGCGCTCCTGGCTGGCGCCGGCCGGCAGGATGACCTGGGTGAACAGGATGCCCTGGTCCTCGTCCGGCAGGTAGGCGGTGGGCAGGCGGTGGAACAGCAGCACCAGCACGCCCAGGATGGCGACGTAGATGGCCAGGAAGCGCAGGCCGCGGCGCAGGATGCCGTCCACCGCCGAGGCGTAGCGGTCGCGACCGCGGAAGAAGAGGCGGTTGAACCAGCCGAAGAAGCCGCCGAGCCAGCCGCTCTCGCCGTGGTGGTGGCCCTTCTCCACCGGCTTGAGCATGGTGCCGCACAGGGCGGGGGTGAAGATGATGGCCAGCAGCACCGACAGGGCCATGGCCGAGACGATGGTGACGGAGAACTGGCGGTAGATCACCCCGGTGGAGCCGCCGAAGAAGGCCATCGGCACGAACACCGCCGACAGGACCAGGCCGATGCCGACCAGCGCCCCGGTGATCTGGCGCATCGACTTCTTGGTCGCCTCCCTGGGCGGCAGGCCTTCCTCGGTCATGATCCGCTCGACGTTCTCCACCACCACGATGGCGTCGTCCACCAGCAGGCCGATGGCCAGCACCAGGCCGAACATGGTGAGGGTGTTGATGGAGAAACCGAACGCCGCCATGACGCCGAAGGTGCCGAGCAGCACCACCGGCACGGCGATGGTGGGGATCAGGGTGGCGCGGAAGTTCTGCAGGAACAGGTACATCACCAGGAACACCAGGATGATCGCCTCGACCAGGGTCTGCACCACGCCCAGGATGGACAGCCGCACGAAGGGCGTCGTGTCGTAGGGCACCACCACCTCCACCCCGGCCGGGAAGTAGGGCTTCATCTGCTCGACCTTGGCCTTCACCGCCGCCGCCGTGTCCAGGGCGTTGGCGCCGGCGGCCAGCTTGATGCCGATGCCCGCCGCCGGCTGGCCCTTGTAGCGGCCGATGACGCCGTAGTTCTCGGCGCCGATCTCGACGCGGGCGACGTCCTTCAGGCGCACCTCGCCGCCCTGGGCGGAGGCGCGCAGCAGGATGCGCTCGAACTGCTCGACGGTCTCCAGGCGGTGCTGGGCGGTGATCGAGGCGGTGAAGCCCTGCCCCCTGACCGCCGGCGTGCCGCCCAGCTGGCCGGCGGACACCTGGGCGTTCTGGGCGCGGAGCGCCGCCTGCACGTCGGCCGGTGTGAGTCGGTAGTTGTTCAGCTTGGCCGGGTCGAGCCAGACGCGCATGGCGTACTGGGAGCCGAAGATCTGCACCTCACCAACGCCCGTCACCCGGGAAAGGGGATCCTGCACCGAGGCGGTGAGGAAGTCGGCCAGGTCGTCGCGGGTCAGGCGGCCGTCCTGGGAGACGAAACCCAGGATGAGCAGGAAGTTGCGCGCCGACTTGG
>JALOTG010000123.1 GCA_025458005.1 Thiobacillaceae bacterium | reverse complement strand
CCCTGGATCTCGTTGCAGCCATGGCTGGCAAGGAAGCGCATCTGTTCCTCGGTCTCCACCCCCTCGGCGATGAGGTTCAGGCCCAGCCCGTGGCCGATGGAGATGATGGCCTTGATGATGGTGAGATGCCGGTACTCGCGGTCGATGTCCCAGACGAAGGTCTTGTCGATCTTCAGGGTGTGGATGGGGAACTTCTGCAGGTAGCCCAGGGAGGAGTACTGGGTGCCGAAGTCGTCGATGGCGATCTTCACGCCGCGGTCGGCCAGCGCGTTGAGCCTGCTCACCACCGCCGCCGGGTCGCGGATGAACATGTTCTCGGTGATCTCCACCTCAATGCGGCCCGGATCGACCTCGTAGAGATCGAGAAAGCCGGAGAAGCAGTGGACGAATTCGTTCATCTCCAGGCAGCGCGGCGACAGGTTGATGCTCACCCGCGGCGGCGCGACGCCGCGCTGGTCCCAGTGGTTGAGCAGGCGGCAGACCTCGGCGACCACCCAGCGAGTGATGGGGACGATCAGGCCGGTCTCCTCGGCCACCGAGATGAACTCGCCCGGCGCCAGCAGGCCGCGCCGGGGGTGGTTCCAGCGCAGCAGGGCCTCGACGCCGCGGATGCGCCGGCTGCGGGTGTCCACCTGGGGCTGGAAGAACAGCTCCAGTTCGCCCGCCTCGACGGCCTGCTTCAGCTCGTCCTCGATCTGCAGCTTGTAGTCCGCGCAGGCGCGCATCTCCTCGGCGAAGAAGGCGTGGTGGCTGCCGCCTGACAGCCGTCCGTGGTAGAGGGCGATGTTGGCGTGGCGGATCAGGGCCTCCGGGGTGTCGCCGTGCTCGGGATAGAGGGCAATGCCGATGCTGGCCGACACGCTCACCAGCCGGTCGTTGACCTCGAAGGGCGTGGCCAGCTCCTGCCGGATGCGATCGATGACGGCCACCACGTCGCCTTCGTTCTGGATCTGGCTGTTGAGCAGGAGGAATTCGTCGGCGGCGAAGCGGGCCAGGGTGTCGGCGCCGCGCAGGCAGCGCTGGATGCGCTCGGCCACCTCGATCAGCAGCTCGTCGGCCTTGGCGTGGCCGTGCATGTCGTTGATGGCGTTGAAGCGGTCCAGGTTGAGAAACAGGACGGCGAAGCGCTCCTGGTTGCGCTGCGCCTGGGTGATGGCCAGCCCGACCCGGTCGCGGAACAGGTTGCGGTTGGGCAGGCCGGTCAGGGCGTCGTGGTTGGCCTGGAAGCTGGCCCAGGCCTCCGCCTCGCGCTGCTCGGTGATGTCGCGGGCGACGCCGTAGCAGCAGGCCTCGTCCAGGTTGCCGCCGTCCACCATCTGCATGGCCGCGCAGGCGGCGTGGGCGATGGGCACGATCATGGTCTGGAAGTGCCGGTAGCCCTTGCCGTCCAGGGCGCTGGCGAGGCGCATCTCCAGCGTCTGGGCGGGCTGATCGTGTGTCCGCCGTTCCTTCAGGACGTAGCGCACGCGGTCCCGGTCATCCTGATAGACCAGGTCGGAGAAGTGCCGGCCGAGCAGCTCCTGGCGCGGGATGCCCAGTCTTTCCTGGACACGGTCGTTGATGAAGTTGATGCAGCCCGCCTCGTTGAGGGTGAAGATGATGTCCGGCGAGTTGTCCACCAGGAAGCGATGCATGCGCTCCGACTGGGAAATCAGGTGCTGGAAGGACTTGTATTCGCGTTCCAGCCAGTTCTGCTTGAGCACCCGGCGGATGCTGTGCAGCAGGAACTCGGGCTCGATGGGCTTGCGCACGTAGTCGGCGGCGCCCAGGCGCAGGGCCTCGATGGCCGCCTCGATCTGGGTCTCGCCGCTGACCACGATGACCGGCAAGCGCTCGCGCTTCTCCCGGATGCCGCGCACCACCTCGTGGCCGGAGATGTCCGGCAGGCCGATGTCCACCAGGACCAGGTCGCAGGGCACCTCGGCGAGCCGCGCCAGGCCCTCCTGGCCGGAATGGCGGATGTCCGTCTGCCAGCCGCTGGCGGTGAGCAGGGCCTCCAGGCTGATGGCGAAGCGCGCGTCATCCTCGATGACCAGGATGCGCACCTGCTCGTCGTCTTCCGCCCGGACATCGGACCGGCCTCGGTCACCCCAGTAGATCAATGCACCCTGCTCCTCGTTATCGACCTCATCCCGCCGCCGGCAGCACGAGCTTGAAGACCGTGCCGGTGGACGCGCTCCGGCACTGTATCGCACCACCCAGTTCTTCCACCAGCCTGCCGACGATGGACAGGCCGAGGCCGGCGTGGCCCCCGCCCTTGGCCGTCGCCACCGGGTCGTAGAGCTGACCCATCACCTCGGGCGGCAGGCCGGGACCGTTGTCCGCGACGCTGATCTCCACCGACTCGCCACCCTTGGCGCCGCGCCAGCGGGCGGTGGACAGGGTCAGCCGGCCGCCCTGGGGCAGGGCCTCCGCGGCGTTGAAGACCAGGTTGATGAGGACCTGCTTGAGCTTGTCCGCGTCGGCCAGCACCGCGGGCAGGCCTTGCTCCAGGGCGAGCAGGACCTCGATCCGGCCCATCTCCGCCTTGCCCAGCCGGCAGAAGCGCAGCACCTCCTGGACCAGGCCGTTGACGTCCAGCCTGTGCCGCTCCGGGGCGGCGGACAGGTCCACCTGCCGCAGGCCCTGGATGATGCGGGTCACGCGGCGCAGTTCCTCCTCCATCAGGTCGATCTCCTGGGTGGGAGCGGCCTGGTCGGACAATCGTCCGCGCAGGATGGCCAGGTAGTTGCGCACCACGCCCAGGGGGTTGCCCGCCTCGTGGACCACGGCGCGGGCTTGCCGTTCGAAGCGTCCGCCCAGGCCCTGGCGCGTCTGCTCCAGTTCGGCTTCGCGCCGGATGGCCTGGCCGAGCAGCCGGCCCGCCTCGGCGGCGAAGGCGTCCAGGGCCCAGGGGCGCTGCCTGAGGGTCAGCGTCCGCGCCATGTCCAGACCGAGCACCAGCACGCCCAGGGGCATGCCCTCATGGGCGAGGGACAGGCAGACCATGCCTTCGCCACCGAGCACGCCCAGGATCTGGGCATCCGCCAGGCTGTTGCCGGACATGCCGGCGAGGAGGATCTGAGTCTTGCCGGCCCACGCCTTGCCCAGGGCCGTGTCGACCGCGGGCAGGGCCAGGCGGATTTCGTCGATGCGGCTGTCCAGGCCATCCAGGCTGCGGCCCTGCAGCCTGCCCTGCTCGTGCCGGAACAGGGCGGAGCGGCGGGCGCCGAACAGCAGGCTGGCGCCTTGGGCCAGGGCCACCAGGGTGGTGTCGACGGAGCCTTCGGCGGCGCCCTCGGGCAGGGCGCCCTGGGCGATGACGCGGGAGGAGGTGAGTTCCGCCACCTTGTCCAGGGCCGCGACCTCGGTGACGGGGGCGGGCGGCGGCGGGGCGTCCGGCAGGGTGATGCCGAACTGGTCGGCGATGGCCTTGATCTCCTGCTGGCCGATCTGCAGCAGGTTCGCGGCGTTCTGCGCGTCGAGCCCCCACAGCGCGAGGACGCCGGACAGATCCTCCACCCGGGTCGGGTGGACAGCCCCCAGACGGTCCGCCAGGGCGACGGACTGAACCAGCTGGTGGGCGGTGAGGATCCGCTCGGGCGGTTCGTGGTGATAGCGCAGGGCGTCGGCGAAGAAGGGATGCAGCTGCCATTGCTCGGCCAGCCAGGCGCCCGTCTGGGCGTGGTCCATGCCGAATCGGGCGCGTTCCTCTTCCAGCATGCTGGCCTCGTCCGCCCGGCTGTCGAACAGCGGCAGATAGTCCTGCTGCGCCACCGTCAGCAGGGCCAGGCGGCCGACGTCGTGGAGCAGCCCCGCCAGGTAGGCCTCCTCGGGGTTCGGGTAGCCGAGTTGCTGGGCGAGCTGTCTGGCCAGCACGGCGGTGAGCAGGGTATGCCGCCAGAACGGGCCGAGGTCGAAGCCGCGCGCGCCCCGGAAGCGGCCGAACAGCTCGATCACCGCCTGGTTCAGGGCGATGCGGCGCACGGTGGTGGTGCCCAGCACGGCCAGGCCCTTGTCCACCGTGTCGATGGCCCGGCCGCGGTTGTAATAGGGCGAGTTGGCGATGGCGACGACGCGCGCGGCGATGGCCGCGTCCTTGCCGACGACGCCGCCGAGCTCCGCCAGACCCACGTCGTCCCGCTCGCAGAGCTCGACGATGCGCAACAGGATTTGCGGCAGGGCGGGCAGTTGCGCCGCCGCCAGCCGTACCTGGATGTCCGGTATTCGATCCTGCATCTGGACTGTTCCGAGCGGGGTCAGGAAATTGTATTTCTGTTGAACGAGTTCATAACGGCAACTTCAAGTAATTCCTTAAATTAAATTTCCATGACTGTGGCCGTGGATAGGCGCACCCGACAAGGGGCGTGGCGGGAGGAACAGGCGCCAGGTCGCAAACCCGCCCGGCGCGGTTGGCGCGATCGCGGCGGTAAATGAAAAACCCCCGCCCGGCATCAAGCCGGCGGGGGTTCGGGACCGCGTTATGCCGGCGTTCAGCGCGGCGCCATGCCGGCGTAGTGTTCGGCGATGGCCGTGATGTCGGCATCCGTCAGCGGCATGCCCATGGCGTGCATGGCGGACTGGGGTCGCGTGCCATCGCGGTAGGCCTTGAGCGCGGCCTCCAGGTAGGCCGAGCTCTGGCCCTCGATGTAGGGCGCCACCATGGCGGGATTGTCCGCGCCGGGACCATGACAGCGGTCGCAGCGGGACACCCATTCCTGGGACGTCAGGCTGGGCTTGACCTGGTCCTTGACCGGCTGCTGGACGGCGTAGAAGGCGGCGATGTGCTCCAGGTCCGCGTCCTTCAGGCCGGCGAGCTGCTTCTTCATCTCCTCGTGGGGGCGGGTGCCCGAGCGATAGTTCTTCATGGTCTTGACCAGGAACTGGGCGTCCTGACCGGCGAGAGCCGGCGTCTGGGCGTTCGTGCTTTGCCCCTTGAGGCCGTGGCAGCCGCCGCATACCCCGCTCAGGGGTTCGCCCACGGCGGGGTCGCCCTTGGCGGGCTTGCCGCGGCCCTTGGGCGTCTGGGCGGCGTAGTAGATGGCCAGGTTCTGGATGGTCAGGCTGTTCAGGCCCGCCATCTGGGCGGTCATGACCGGATCCTTGCGCACGCCGTCCTTGTAGGCCTGCATGGAGGCGATCAGATAGCCGCGGTGCTGGCCTGCCAGGGTGGGCATGCCGGGGGTGCTGGCATTGCCGTCGGCGCCGTGGCAGCTGGCGCAGGCGGCCGCGGCGGCCATGCCTTCCGCGAGGGGGTCCGCGTCGCCTGGCGCCGCGGGGGTGGCCCCCGCGGGGACGACGCGGGGCAGGCTGGCGTAATAGGCGGCCACGTTGGCGGCGTCCGCTTCGCTGAGCTGGTAGACCAGCTGCTGCAGCGCGGCGTGGGGGCGCTTGCCGTCCCGGTACTCGCTCATGGCGGACTTCAGGTACGCCAGTTTCTGCCCGGCCAGGTGAGGGATGCCGGGGCCCGTGCCCTTGCCGTCCAGACCGTGGCAGTTGGCGCATTTTCCCTCCGCCAGCGTCTTGCCGGCGGCGCCGCTGTCCACGGCGGCGGGTTGTTCGGCGGGGGCCGCGGGTTCCTGTTCGCGGCCACAGGCGGCGAGCAAGAGGGTCACGATGGTGAGGGGAACGATCAGTTTCATGGCATCTATCCGGAGATATCTAAATATTCTTAAATACTACTTCTCAACAGGTGTCCTGGCCAGGGAATTTTAGATGGGAATGTCCTCTGATGCGGGCCGTCGTGTTGCCCGAACATCATGGCCGCCGGCTTCCTGATCATCTCCGCGCGCCATGACGCTGATCCGGGCCGCGTGACCTCAGTCGGCGCGCTGGAAGCGGAGCATGTAGTTCTGCCGCAGCAGCGGGATCTCGCCGAGCAGGCGAAAGCCGGCCGCCTCCACCTCCCGGATCACGGTCGCCTTGTCGGCGCGCACGTGCGCCAGGATCCAGGGTGACGAGACGCCGGGGATGCGCTCGAAGTCCACTATCACCAGCTGGCCGCCCGGCCGGAGGGCCTGGCGGATCGAGGCCAGCATGCTGGCCGGGTACTCGAAGTGGTGATAGGTGTCGGAGCTGAACACCAGGTCCACCGACGCCGCTGGCAGGCCGGTCCGGTCCGGCGGGTTGACGACGCCCTGGATCTGGCCCTGGCCGTCCCGCTCGGAACGGCGCAGGATGGCCTCGACGAACTCGCGCGCGATATCCACGGCGTAGACCCGGCCGGTCGGGCCCACCTCGCGGGCGATCAGGCGGACGAAGAAGCCGGTGCCCGCGCCGATGTCGGCCACCGCAATGCCCGGCTTGAGTTCCAGGGCGGCGACGATGGCCTCGCGCCGGTCCCAGATCTCCCGTCCCTCGCTCTCGAAGGCCTCGATCCAGCCGCTGACCTCCGGGGTCTCGAAGGGCGCGTTGATGCCGGGGCTGACGCTGGCTTCGCGGGCCAGGGCGGGTGGGCTTGCCGACGCGACCAGCAGGGCCGCGAGCAGCGCGGCGGCGATGCGCCGGAGGCGGGGGGACCAGCGGCGCATCAGGCGCCGTCCCCCACGAAGGGGTTGCTGCGGCGTTCCTCGCCGAAGCTGGACAGGGCACCGTGGCCGGGCACGAAGCGCACGTCGTCGCCGAGCGGAAAGAGGCGCTGGCGCACGGCGGCAACCAGGGCGCGGTGGTCGCCGCGGGGGAAGTCGGTGCGGCCGATGGAACCCTTGAACAGCACGTCGCCGACAAAGGCCAGTCGCGCCCGCTCATGGAAGAACACCACGTGGCCGGGGGTGTGGCCGGGGCAGTGCAGCACCGCCAGGCGCTCATCGCCGACGCTGACCGTGTCGCCGTCGACCAGCCAGCGGTCGGGGGTGAAGGCGGCGGTGGGGGGGAAGCCGAACATCCGCGCCTGCTCGGGCAGCAGTTCCAGCCAGAAGGCGTCCTCCAGTTGCGGGCCCTCGATGGGGATGCCGTAATGCCCGGCGAGGGTGGCGGCCGCCCCGACGTGGTCGAGATGACCATGGGTGAGGAGCAGCCGCTCCAGGCTCAGGCCGTGGCGCGCCACCGCCGCCATCAGGCGCTCGGCGTCGCCGCCCGGGTCGATCAGGGCGGCCCGGCCGGAGGCCTCGCACCAGACCAGGGAGCAGTTCTGCTGGTAGGGGGTGACGGGGATGACGGTGAAGCGCATGAGCGGAGTATATCGGCACGGCGCCGCGGCGTACCGGACCGACCCGCCGGGAGGGTCCGGGCCTCAGACCTCGAGGCTCTCCGACCAGATCAGGGCGTTGACGTGCGCCAGGTTGATCTCGTCGGCGCTCAGGCCCACGGCCTTGGCGTGGCGGGCGATGGCCTCCTGGTCGAAACGCTCGCAGGCCATGGCCAGTTCCAGGTAGGGGGCGTAGGGACCCTCGCGGCGGGTGAGCGCGGCCACCACCGGGTCGGGCAGCCGCAGGTGGGCCAGGGCCTGCTCCATGGGCGTGTTGAGCAGGGCGTCCAGCATGGACAGGATGCCGGCGATGAACAGGCCGCCACGCTGCTCGCGGGTCAGCCGCGCCTCGCCCAGGGTCTCGGTGAAGCGGGCGCGGATCAGCGCCGTCCTGAGCAGGGCCTGGCTGCGCGGATCGACCGGGCCATGGGTGAACAGCAGCAGGGTCAGCCAGCGGTAGAGCGGGTCGTGGCCGAGCAGCATGAGGGCATGGCCGATGGACTGGACCGGCTGGCGCAGGCCGTAGGCCGGCGAGTTGATCAGGCGCAGCAGCTTGTAGGACAGGCCGGCGTCGAGCTTGAAGCGCTCCTCGATGCGGGCGGGTTCCGCGCGGCCCATAAGCAGGTTGAGCACTTCCATGATCCGCTGCCGGCTGCTGTCGATGCGCACCCGGGCATGCGGCCGCACCTGGGCGAAGAAGTGGCCCTGGAACAGTTCGAAGGACAGCTTGCGGCAGGCGGCGTAGGCCTCCTCCGTCTCCACGTGTCGGGCGACCAGGGCCGGACCGCCGGCGCGCCGGATCTCGGCGACGTGCGCCATGAGGGTGGGCAGGTCGTAGCGGCCGATGTCCAGCCGGACGAAGCGGCAGTGCCTGAGGAGGGGGGCGAGCTCGGGCCTGGGCAGGTAGTCGTCCAGGGCCAGGGCGATGCCCAGCCGACCGAGCTCCTCGCAACGCTTCAGCAACTCCGCGGACGGGACGGGCTGGTGGATGGCCAGGACGGTCTTGTCGCGCGGCAGCTGTTCCACCAGGGGATTGCGCAGCGTGGCGGGGGACACGCTCAGGAAGGTGATCCGGTTGCCCAGCGCGCGCTGGTAGTTGAGGTCCGCCGTGCTGACCAGCAGCATCTCGTCCTGCATCTGCTGCAGGGTCTCCGCGCCGGGAATCACCGGCACCGGCACGTTGTCGCGCAGCCGCAGTTCATGGCCCGCCAGACGATAGCCGGCGTCCAGCACCGGCTGGCGTACCAGGAAGCGGCGCAGGTGACCGGGCAGTTCTTCCTCCACGGCCGCGGAGGACGGCGGTCGCGACTCGGCCTCCGGTTTCTTCTGGCGACGGGCAAGGGGCAGGAGGGGGGGCATGGACGGTCCTAGGCGACGTTCTGCAGGGTGCTGAGCAGGGAATTCACCGCGCGGTCCATCAGCGGCACGTTGTCGATGATCTGGATGCGACCCTCGCGCAGCTTGGCCGCCAGACCGTCGGCGTTGATGGACATGGCGCGCTGGCCGAGGCGGTTGGTGAACAGGTACATGCCCTTGAGCGGGCTGACCCAGGCCAGCTTGGCC
>JALOTG010000122.1 GCA_025458005.1 Thiobacillaceae bacterium | reverse complement strand
GGGAGGTTGAAGCGCCTGAACAGTCCGACCGCCAGCACGGTGGTGCCGAGGAGCACGATCAGCAGTTCGAGGGTGGTGGGCATCGTGGTGGTGGACGCGCGGGGGGCTCACGCTATACTCATGCGTCATTATGACATCCCCCGAAACACCCGACTCCGACATCCTGGATCTGGCCCGGCGCACCCTGCGCATCGAGGCCGAGGCGGTCACCGCCTTGACCGGGCGGCTGGGCGCGGACTTCGTGCGGGCGGTGCGGGACCTGCTCGCCTGCCAGGGACGGGTGGTGGTGAGCGGCATGGGCAAGTCCGGACACGTCGCCGGCAAGATCGCCGCCACCCTGGCCAGCACCGGCACGCCCGCCTTCTTCATGCATCCGGCCGAGGCGAGCCATGGCGACCTGGGCATGATCACCGGTCAGGACGTGGTGCTGGCCCTGTCCAATTCCGGGGAGAGCCCGGAACTGGTGTCCATCGTCTCCCTGATCAAGCGCAAGGGCGCCCGCCTGATCGCCATGACCGGCAACGCGAATTCCACCCTGGCCCGCGAGGCGGACGTCCACCTGGACGCCGGCGTCGCGCAGGAGGCCTGCCCGCACAACCTGGCGCCCACCGCCAGCACCACCGCGGCCCTCGCCCTGGGCGACGCCCTGGCGGTGGCGGCCCTCTACGCGCGCGGCTTCACCGCCGAGGACTTCGCCCGCACCCACCCCGGCGGCAGCCTGGGCCGCCGCCTGCTGGTGCACGTGCGCGACCTCATGCACAAGGACGCCGACCTGCCGGTGGTGGGCGACGGCGCCAGCCTGAAGGAGGCCCTGCTGGAGATGACCCGCAAGGGCCTGGGCATGACCGCCATCGTCGACGGCGAAGGCCGGCTGGCGGGCATCTTCACCGACGGCGACCTGCGTCGTCTGCTCGATCAGGACGTCGACGTGCGCACCGCGCGCATCATCGAGGTGATGAAGAGGCAGCCGCGCACCATCTCCGCGGACGCCCTGGCGGTGGAGGCGGTGCACCTGATGGAGGCGGCCAAGATCAACGGCCTGCTGGCGGTGGATGCGGGTGGCCGTCTGACCGGCGCCCTCAACATGCATGATCTGCTCAAGGCGGGCGTGGTATGAGCCGTAATTCCCCGCAACGGGGACACGAGCGAGGGCGCGCAGCGACCATGACCGCGCCGAGCCGTCGGTCAGCGTCCGGGGCCGCCCAGTTCGGCGCCAAGGTCATGTGAACAAGGCATACAGGATGAATCTGGACGAGATCTACGCACGGGCGCGGCCCATCAGGATGATCATCTTCGACGTCGATGGCGTGCTCACCGACGGCAGCCTGTTCTACGGCGACGACGGACAGGAGTACAAGGCGTTCAATTCCCTGGACGGCCATGGCATCAAGATGCTGCGGGCGACCGGCGTGGAGCCGGCCATCATCACCGGGCGGACCTCACATGTGGTGCTGCATCGCGCCAGGAACCTGGGCATCGCGCGCATCTTCCAGGGCGCCCACGACAAGCTGGACTCCTATCAGGCGCTGCTCACCGAGACTGGCCTGAGCATGGAGCAGACCGCCTACATGGGCGACGACATCGTCGACCTGCCAGTGCTGCGGCGCTGCGGGCTGGCCATCTCGGTGCCGGCGGCGCCCGAACTGGTGCGCGCCCAGTCGCATTACGTCACCCGGGCCGGCGGCGGACGGGGCGCGGCGCGCGAGGTCTGCGAACTGATCATGAGCGCCCAGGGCACCTGGGAGGCGCAGTTGGCCCTCTACAACCGATGAGCCCCGCCTCGACCGCCTGGTGGCCCCTGATCCTGGCCGGCCTGCTGGCCGCCCTGGCCCTCTGGCTGAACCAGCTGACACGGCCACCGATTGGCGACGGCGATGGCGGCTTCGGCCATGATCCCGATCTGGTGGTGGAGAACCTCGTCGCCACCGCCTTCGACAGCCAGGGTCATCCCCGCTACACCCTGTCGGCGGCGAGGATGGTGCACTACACGGATGACGACACCACCACGCTGGAAGTCCCCCGCTTCGAGCAGCAGGTCCCCGGCGCCCCCGCCATCCGGGCTGCCGCCAGACGCGGCCTGGTCTCCTCCAACGGCGACCACGTGCACCTGCTGGACGCGGTGAGCATGACGCGCGCGGCGCATCGGGGCATGCCGGAGCTGGTGCTGACCACCGACTATCTGCACGTTACCCCGGAAGCGGAATCGATGCGGACCGACAAGCCCGTCCGACTCCGGCAGGGTACCTCCTGGCTGGCGGCGGAGAGCTTGTACTTCGATGCGAAGGCGCGCATCCTCGACCTCAAAGGGGGCGTGGAGGGAAGCTATGAAATACAGCGTTGAGGGCCTGCTGGCGGGTTTGCTGGCCGCCGCCCTGCTCCTGCCCGGAGCGGCGCGCGCCGAACGGTCGGATCGCGAAAAGCCGATGCAGGTGGAGGCGGATGCCGTGCGCATGGACGACCTGCAGAAGGTGGCGGTCTACGAGGGCAAGGTGGTGCTGTCCCAGGGCACGCTCTGGCTCGCCGCCGATCGCGTGGAAGTCAGACAGGACGAGCAGGGCTTCGGCACCGGCGTCGCCACCGGCCAGCAGGTGCGTTTCCGGCAGAAGCTGGATGGGCGCCAGGAATGGGTCGAAGGCTGGGCCAACCGGATCGAATACGACGCCCGTCGCGAGCTGCTGCGCCTGATCGGCCAGGCCAGGCTGCAGAAGGGCGAGGAAGAACTGCGCGGCGAGCTCATCACCTACGACGCCAGAAGCGAGCTCTACCAGGCCAGCGGGGTAGCGACACCGGGCAAGAAGCCCGGCCGGGTCCGGGCGGTCATCCTGCCGCCCAGGAGCGCCAAGGAGGACAGCGGTGCCGCATCCGCAGCCGGCAAGCCATGAGTTCGCTCGAGGCCAGGGCGCTGAGGAAGCGCTTCAAGTCGCGTCAGGTGGTGAACGACGTCTCGCTGCGGGTGGACAGCGGCGAGGTGGTCGGGCTGTTGGGCCCCAACGGCGCCGGCAAGACGACCTGCTTCTACATGCTGGTGGGATTGGTGCGGGCCGATGGCGGGCAGATCCTGCTCGACGGCCAGGACATCACCCAAGCGCCGGTCTATCGTCGGGCCAAGAGCGGCTTGTGCTATCTGCCCCAGGAGGCCTCCATCTTCCGCAAGCTGAGCGTGGCGGAGAACATCGCGGCGGTGCTGCAATTGCGCGGCCTGGACGCCGCCGGGATGGAGGAGCATCTGGCCTATCTGCTGGAGGACCTGCACATCACCCATCTGCGCGACGCGCGGGCCCTCAGCCTGTCGGGCGGCGAGCGGCGCCGGGTGGAGATCGCCCGGGCCCTGGCCATGCAGCCGCGCTTCGTGCTGCTGGACGAGCCCTTCGCCGGCATCGATCCGATCTCCGTGATCGACATCCAGAAGATCGTGCGCTTCCTGGTCGAACGCCAGATCGGCGTGCTGATCACCGATCACAACGTGCGCGAGACCCTGGGCATCTGCGATCGCGCCTACATCATCAACGAGGGCGCCGTGCTGGCGGCCGGCCGCGCGGACGAGATCGTTCACAATGAAAGCGTCAGGAAGGTCTATCTGGGTGAGCACTTCCGCCTTTGAGGCGCCGGCTGGCGTTCGCCTCCCCGCGCCTCGCCTCGCGCCATGAAGCAGAGCCTGCAACTCAAGCTGCACCAGCAGCTCGCCCTGACGCCGCAACTGCAGCAGTCCATCCGCCTGCTGCAGTTGTCCAGCATGGAGCTGGACCAGGAGATCGGCCAGATGTTGCAGGACAACCCCCTGCTGGAGCGGGCGGAGGAGGAGTACGCAGCTGATCGGGGCGCGCAGTCCGCCGAGCCGGAGCATGCCCAGGAGACCCCGGCCCAGGCCAACGGCGACGATGTCTACGACGAGATGGCGTGGGGAGAGCGCAGCTATGCCGGCGCGTCCTCCGATGATGACGAGGACCGCGAATTCCAGCAGACCGACGCGGCCAGCCAGGGACTGCGCCAGCACCTGCTCGGCCAGCTCTCCCTGACCGCCATGCCGGAACGCGACCGCAGGCTGGTCGCCCTGCTCATCGAAAGCCTCGACGACGACGGCTACCTGGGCATCGATCTGGGCGAGCTGGCGGACATGATGCCCGAGGAGGTCGAACTGGATCCCGTCGAGCTGAGCGCCGCCCTCAAGCTGCTGCAGAGCTTCGATCCGGTCGGCGTCGGTGCCCGTGGCCTGGGCGAATGCCTGTGGCTGCAGCTCAACGCCCTGCCGCCGGACACGCCCCATCTGGCGCAGGCCATGGCCACCGTCAGGGATCACCTGGGCCTGCTGGCCGAGCGGGAATACGGCAAGCTGAAGAAGTTGCTCGACGTGCACTCGGACAAGGACTTCATCGCCATCCGCCACCTCATCACCTCCCTGGACCCCCGGCCCGGCGCCCGCTACACGCCGCTGGACACTCGCTACGTGGTGCCGGACGTGCTGGTCAAGAAGGTCAAGGGGCTGTGGACGGTGAGTCTCAATCCGGACGCCATGCCCAAGCTGCGCATCAACCAGATGTACGCCGACATCCTGCGCCACAATCGCGAGGACGGCGGCGGCCTGTCGTCCCAGCTGCAGGAGGCGCGCTGGCTGATCAAGAACGTGCAGCAGCGCTTCGAGACCATCCTGCGGGTGGCCCAGGCCATCGTCGACCGCCAGCGCCACTTCCTGGAATATGGCGAGGTAGCCATGCGCCCGCTGACCCTGCGCGAGATCGGCGACGCCCTGGACCTGCACGAATCGACCATCTCGCGCGTCACCACCCAGAAATTCATGCTCACCCCGCGCGGCATCTACGAGTTCAAGTATTTCTTCGGCAGCTCGCTGGCCACGGAGACCGGCGGAGCGGCCTCCAGCACCGCCATCAAGGCCCTCATCAAGCAGTTCATCGAGGCGGAGAATACTGCCCGGCCGCTGTCCGACAACACCATCTCGGACATGCTCAAGGAGCAGGGTTTTGTCGTTGCCCGCAGAACCGTCGCAAAATACCGGGAGATGATGAACATCCCCCCGGCCAATCAGCGCAAGTCGGCCTGACGCGCGCATTTCATCCAACAAGGAGCGCTCTATGAACCTGAACATCACGGGTCACCATCTGGACGTCACGCCCGCCCTGCGCAGCTATGTCGAGGACAAGCTGACGCGGGTCACGCGTCATTTCGACCATGTGATCGATGTCTCCGTCGTCCTCACCGTCGAGAAGCTGAAGCAGAAGGCCGAGGTCAACGTGCACCTGCCGGGCAAGGACATCTTCGTCGAGCACGCCGACGGGGACCTGTACGCCGCCATCGACGCCCTGACCGACAAGCTCGACCGGCAGATCCTCAAGCACAAGCAGAAGACCGGCGACGTGCACCGGGAAACCGGCGGCATCAAGCGCCAGAACGCCGAGCTGGGTTGAACCCAGGGCCCCGCGCCACGGGGCCTCCGCATCGTCAACGCCCCATGAATCTCATCTCCCCCCTGATCAGGCCGGACGACGTCACGATCGACCTGGACGCCGCCAGCAAGAAACGGCTGTTCGAACTGGCCGGCCAGCGGTTCCAGGCCAGCTACGGCATCTCCGCCAGCGAGGTGTTCGACAGCCTGTTTTCCCGCGAAAAGCTGGGTTCCACCGCCCTCGGCTATGGCATCGCCATCCCCCATGGACGCATCAAGGGACTCAAGGAGACGGCCTGCGCCTTCTTCCGGCTCAAGGAACCGATCGACTTCGATGCCCCGGACAACCTGCCGGTGGACCTGGTGTTCATCCTGCTGGCGCCCGCCGCGGCCACCGACCTGCACCTGCAGATCCTCGGCGAACTGGCCCAGATGCTCAGCGACCAGGCCTTTCGCGAAAAGCTGCGCCAGACCCGCGAGGCGGCCGAACTGCACGCGCTGATCAGCGCCTGGGTGCCATGACGCAGTGCGTCAGCGTGGCGGAGATGTTCCGCGAGGCGGCGGACAAGCTGCAGCTGACCTGGCTGGCGGGCAAGGCCGGCGGGGATCGGAAACTGACCTCCGACACCGTGCAGAAGCCCAGTCTGGCCCTCATCGGCCACCTCAATTTCGTCCACCCCAACCGGGTCCAGGTGCTCGGCTGCGCGGAGATGGACTATCTGCGCCGGTTGAGCCCGGAGGGACTGCGCCTGGCCATCGACAATCTCTTCACCACCGAGATCGCCGCCGTGGTGGTGGCCAACGGCGAAACGGTGCCGGAGGTCCTGTTGTCCAAGGCGGAACAGACCGGCACCCCCCTGTTCATCTCTCCCGAGCAGAGCCCGGCCCTGATGCGGGTGCTGTCCTACCTGATGACCCAGGCCCTGGCGCCGTCCACCATGCTGCACGGCGTCTTCCTGGAGGTCTCCGGGCTGGGGGTGCTGATTACCGGGGACCCGGCGGTCGGCAAGAGCGAGCTGGCCCTGGAACTCATCTCCCGCGGTCATCGGCTGGTGGCCGATGACGCCGTCGACCTCTTCGCCGTCTCGCCCGACACCCTGGAGGGGCGCTGTCCCACCCTGCTGCAGGATTTCATGGAGGTGCGCGGCCTGGGCGTGCTGAACATCCGCCGGCTGTTCGGAGAGACCGCCGTCAAGCACAAGAAGAATCTCAAGCTGATCATCAACCTGACCCCCGCCGACATCTGGTCGCAGGTGGATCGGCTGGACATGCACGCCGAGGGGCGGGTGATCCTCGGCGTCGAGGTGCCCGAGGTGCGCATCCCGGTGGCCGTCGGCCGCAACCTCGCGGTGCTGGTGGAGGTGGCGGTGCGCAACCACATCCTCAAGCTGCGCGGCTTCAATTCCTCCGCCGAGTTCGCCGACCGGCAGCGTGCCGCCATCGCCGCCGCCGTCAGCCCGGCGACCTAGCCCGGTTTCGGCCGTCCCGGCGGCGCCGCCAACACGCCGCGCCGATGGGGCATAATGAGGCGGTCGTCCATCACAATCGCCGCCATGCGTCTGGTCGTCATCACCGGGTTGTCCGGCTCGGGCAAGAGCGTCGCCCTGAACGTCCTCGAGGATGTCGGCTTCTATTGCATCGACAATCTCCCCGCGGCCCTGTTGCCCGAGACGGTTGCCTATCTGGAGCTGTCCGGCTACCAGGACGTGGGCGTGAGCATCGACGCCCGCGGCGAGAAGGGGCTGGCCCGCCTGCCGGCCGACCTGGGACGACTGCGGGACAAGCTGGACCTGCGCGTGATCTTCCTGACCGCCAAGGAGGAGACGTTGCTCAAGCGCTTCGCCGAGACGCGCCGCCGCCATCCCCTCAACACCGGAGAGTCGTCGCTGTACGAATCGATCCGGGCGGAACGCGAGATGCTCGGTCCGCTGGCGGCCATCGCCCACCGCGTCGACACCAGCGAGACCTCGGCCAATGCCCTGCGCGCCTGGCTGAAGGATCTGCTCGGTCTGCGCAGCGCCAGCTTCACCCTGGTGTTCGAATCCTTCGGCTTCAAGCACGGCATCCCCCTGGACGCCGACCTGGTGTTCGACGTGCGCTGCCTGCCCAACCCGCACTATGACCCCCACCTGCGTCCCCTGAGCGGCCGGGACGCGGCGGTGATCGCCTACCTGCAGGGCGAGCCCCAGGTGCTGGAGATGCTGGAGGACATCCGCGCCTATGTCGGCAAGTGGCTGCCGGCCTACATCCAGGACAACCGCAGCTATTTCACCGTCGCCCTCGGCTGCACCGGGGGGCAGCACCGCTCCGTCTACTTCGCCGAGACCCTGGCGGACAGTTTCCGCGACAGCCAGCCGGTCCTGGTCCGGCATCGGGAGCTGAGCTGATGCGACGCTCTGCCGCGGGTCGGTCCTGGTGGTTCCTGCGTCCGGGCGACTGGCTGTTGCTCGGCCTCGGTCTGTTCGCGATCCTCGCCCTGGGACGCTACGTCGCCGACGGGGCGGGCGACCGGGTGGTGATCCTGCGCGACGGCCAGCTCTACCAGGAGGCCAGCCTGCGCATCAATCGGCAGTTCGCCGTGCCCGGTCCTCTGGGCGAGACCCTGGTCGAGATCCGCGCCGGCCGGGTGCGGGTCAAGGCTGATCCCAGCCCACGCCAGGTCTGCGTCCGGCAGGGCTGGCTGGGCCCCGGCGAGGCAGCCCTGTGCCTGCCCAACCGGGTCAGCGTGCAACGCGGACGAGCGCGCTATGACAGCCTCAACTATTAGGCTCGCCGTCGATCGGGAGGATCGGCGCATCGCCGCCCTGGCGGCGGCGGCGGTCGGCCTGACCCTGGTGGAGGCGGCCATCCCGCTGCCGATCCCCGGCATCAAGCCCGGACTGGCCAACATCGTCACCCTGGTCGTGCTGGTCCGCTACGGCTGGCGCATGGCGGCCTGGGTGTCCCTGCTGCGGGTGGTGGCCGGCGCCCTGCTGCTGGGCAGCTTCCTCACCCCTGCCTTCGTGCTGAGCCTGGCCGGCGCGGTGGCCAGCCTGGCCGTCCTGGCGGCGTTGCGCGGGCTGCATCCGATCATCCTGGGGCCGGTGGGCCTGTCCGTGCTGGCCGCCTTCGCCCACGTCGGCGCGCAGCTGGCGGTGGTGGACCTGTGGCTGATGCCCGGCATCAGCCTGATCGCCCTGGCGCCCCTGTTCCTGGCGGCGGCCTGGCTGACCGGCCTGGTCAACGGCCTGGTGGCGGCGCGCCTGCTGACGGAGGATCGCGACTCGGGAGGCCCGGCATGAAGCGCGTCACCCTGGCCCTGACCGGGGCCTCGGGCATGGCCTACGGCCTGCGCCTGCTGG
>JALOTG010000291.1 GCA_025458005.1 Thiobacillaceae bacterium | reverse complement strand
GAGGTCTGGCAGCTGATCTTCGCGCCCGGCTTCTCCACCGCCGACCAGGTCTCCGACGTGTCCGGCCGGGGGGTGGGCATGGACGTGGTGAAGAAGAATATCGAGGGGCTCGGCGGCCGGGTCGAGCTGGAGTCCTCCACCGGCTTCGGCACCCGCACCGTCATCCGCCTGCCGCTGACCCTGGCCATCCTGGACGGCATGTCGGTGGGGGTGGGCGGGGAGGTGTTCATCATCCCCCTGACCGCCATCGTCGAATCCCTGCAGCCCGACCCGCGCACCATCAAGACCCTGGCCGGCGACGCCCGGGTGGTGTCGATACGCGGCGAATACCTGCCCCTCGTCCCGCTCGCCGAGGTGCTCGGCCGGCCGCCGGAATCCGGCGCGGCGGGCGGCATCCTGATGGTGGTGGAGGGCGAGGAGGGCAAGGCGGCCCTGCTGGTGGACGAACTGCTCGGCCAGCACCAGGTGGTGATCAAGAGCCTGGAGGCCAACTACCGCAAGGTGCCCGGCATCTCCGGGGCCACCATCATGGGCGACGGCAGCGTCGCCCTGATCCTCGACCTGGCCAGCGTGATCCGCATGGGCATGCAGCCTGCCCGCCGCCTGGCGGCCTGAGGACCATGGACAACACCACCTTCGCAAGGAGAAGCTGATGCAGGGCGAGGAACTGACCGCCGTGGCGGGATCGGGTGAATACCTCACCTTCACCCTGGGCCGCGAGGAATATGCCATCGACATCCTCAAGGTGCAGGAGATCCGCGGCTACGAGGCCCCCACCCGGATCGCCGGGGCGCCCGAATTCATCAAGGGGGTGATCAACCTGCGCGGCACCATCGTGCCGATCGTCGACCTGCGCATCAGGTTCCGCCTCGGCGAGCCCGTCTACGACCAGTTCACGGTGGTGATCATCCTCAACATCGGCCGCCGCGTCGTGGGGGTGGTGGTGGACGGCGTGTCGGACGTGATCCAGCTGGGCAGCGACAACCTGCGCCCGGCGCCGGAGTTCGGGGCCGCCCTCGATACCCGCTACCTGCTCGGTCTGGGCACGGTGGCCGAGCGGATGATCATCGTGGTCGACATCGAGGCCCTCATGTCCAGCCAGGACATGGCCCTGATGGACGCGGCCGCCGCCTGAGGAGACAACAGCCATGCGCGTCAACATGCCGGTGACCAACGTCGAGCGGGTGATGCGGGACGGCGAGTACATCGTCTCGCGCACCGACACCCGCGGCGTCATCAGCTACGCCAACCCCTACTTCTACGAGATCAGCGGCTTCACCGAGGCCGAGATCCTGGGCGCGCCGCACAACATCGTGCGTCACCCGGACATGCCGGCGGAGGCCTTCCAGGACTTCTGGGACACCCTGTCGGCCGGCAAGCCCTGGACCGGCTACGTCAAGAACCGCTGCAAGAATGGCGACCACTACTGGGTGCTGGCCAACGCCACGCCCGTATGGGAGAACGGCCGCATCGCCGGCTATCTGTCAGTGCGCAGCAAGCCGGACCGCGCCGCGGTCGAGGCGGTCGCCCAGGTCTACGCCCGGTTCAAGGCCGGTCAGGCCCAGGGGCTGGCCATCCGCGAGGGCAGGGTGGTGAAGACCGGCCGCCTGGCCGACCTGCGCCACCGGGTCGCCAATCTGAGCATCCGGGCCCGCACCTGGGCATTGCTGGCCGTCCTCGCCGCCTTCATGCTCCTGGTCGGCGGCGCCGGCTTGTTGGGCCTGCAGCAGACGCGCGACAGCCTGCAATCCGTCTATGCCGACCGGGTGGTGCCGCTCAAGCAGCTCAAGACCATCGCCGACGACTACGCGGTGCTGATCATCGACGCGGTCAACAAGGCCAACGCCGGCCTGTTCACGGCGGAGCAGGCCCTGCAGGGGATACGCGCGGCCGAGCTGCGCATCCATGCCATCTGGTCGGCCTACAAGGCGACCCGACTGACCGAGGAGGAGGCCCGCCTGGCGGCCGAGGCCGAGACCCTGTTCAAGCCCGCCAATGCCGCCGTTGCCGCCCTCCAGACCCGGCTGTCGGCCATGCGGGGCACGGTGGCCGGCCAGTTGGGCGACTTCGACGGACCCCTCTACGCGCGGATCGACCCCCTGAGCGGCAAGATCACCGAACTGGTGGACCTGCAGCTGCGGGTGGCCGAGGCGGAATACAACGCGGCGGTCGCCCGCTACGAGGGCACCCGCAACATCGCCATCGCCGCCGTCGTGCTGGCCATCGTCCTCGGCATCCTGATCGCCCGCCTGACCCTGGCCGCCATCCTGCGCCCCATGACCCGGGTACGCGACCAGATGCGGGACATCTCCCAGGGCAACTTCAACGTCGCCGTGACCACCGAGCGCAACGACGAGGTGGGCGCCATGACCGACGCCTTCCGCGCCCTGTACATCCGCCTCGGCTTCGACCTGGCCGAGTCGCGGCGCCAGGCCGAGGAGAACAGCAAGATCCTGCAGGCGCTGGACTACGTCTCCACCAACGTGCGCATCGCCGACAACCAGGGCAAGGTCACCTACGCCAACAAGACCCTGCTCGACACCCTGCGCCGCCACGAGGGGGCGATCCGCAAGGACATCCCCGCCTTCTCCGCTGACCGCTTCATCGGCTCCTCCATCGGCGCGTTCTATCCGGACCCGGAGGCCGCCGTCGCGCGCCTGGCCAACCTGCAGGAGACGGCGCGCGCCGAGATCGTCATCGGCGGGCGCCTGTACGCCCTCACCACCAGCCCGATCCGGGGCGCCCACGGCGAGCGCCTGGGCACGGTGGGCGAGTGGGCGGACCGCACCGAACAGGCCGCCGCGGAGCGCGAGATCTCCGATCTGGTGCAGGCGGCCGCCGCCGGCGACTTCGGCCGCCG
>JALOTG010000290.1 GCA_025458005.1 Thiobacillaceae bacterium | reverse complement strand
CCGCTCCTCATCGCCCAACAACCTCACCCCTTCCGGCAGGAACTGGCGCCCAAAGTGCTCGGCGTCCAGGCTCGCGGGCAGGGGGTAGACGCGGATGTCGTCCTCGCGCCCATCGATGATGCGGTCCAGTTGGCCCAGCAGACGATCCAGGCCGGCGGGGGTGTCCAGCAGCAGGAAGACGGAATACTGCAACGCCAAGCCGCGCTTACTGACCTGGCGATGGACCTTGATCAAGCGCTTGGGATTGGCGATGTCGTAGGCAAGCAGAAAGAGTTGGGGGGCATGGATGGCCATGGCGGGTCCGGTCGCTTAGGGCTTGTAATTTATTGGGGCAGTCTCTTGCGGCCTGGTCGGGCGGATTTCCCCGGGCGCGGTGGTGCGTGACAGGTGGCGCATGAGACCCATCCCGCAAGCCGATACCCGCTCCGCCGGGTCGATTGCGTGGGCGCGCTGGCGCATGGCGGCAGATGCCCAGGCGCGCCTCAGGTCTCGTGGATCAGCCAGCGGTGCAGGCTGCCGGTGATCTCGCGGCCATGGTGCGCGGCACGGCTGGCCTTGCTCTCGAACAGGCGCACCACCTCGGCGTGGACCGCCGGCCGCTGGGGCTCGCCCTTGTCCTGGGCCGCCAGCCAGCGCCGCCGCAGCCAACCCAGACGGGCCGGCTCCAGGTACCACATCAGCAGCCCCGACAGGTCGCGGGCCAGGGCCGGCGCCCCCGCCTGGGCCAGTTCGGTGTTGGCGCCCAGCCCCAGGTCCTGCAGATGGGACTGCATCCAGCCATGGGCGATACCGCGCAGCCACTGGCGGCTGCGGCTCTCCTCACGCTCCCCGGCATAACGCACCGCCCGCTCCCGCAGGTGCGCCCGGCAGCGGGCCGGCTCCCGCTCGACGATGGGCACGTTCAGCCGGGCGCCCGCCCACCAGGCCACCCGCTGCTCGTAGCTCAGGCGCCAGTGCTCGTAGCGCCCCAGGGCCTGAGGGAGCAGCAAAAATTCCACCAGCCGGCCGCTCAGATCATCCACCGCGCCCGGTCGGCCGAGCAGGCGCGCCACCACCTCGCCCAGGTCATCGACGAAGAGCACGCCGATACCCTGGCGGGCGCAGGCCAACAACGCCTCCGTGGACCAGCGCGCCGCCTCGGTGCAATGGATGCGGGACAAACGGCGCAGGGGAAAGAGCTGCTCCGCCTGCTCCCCCCGCTGCACGCACAGGGCGGGGCCATCCAGGCCGACATGGGTCTCCGCCCCCGGGGCGATGTACAGCGGGCGGGCATCGGCGGCGATGGGTGGCCGCAGTTGGGCGCATTGCGCCGCCGCGGGGCGCTTGGACGTGACGACGATCATGCTCCCTCCCCAGTGAAAGCGATCTGACCCCGCCCCAACAGGCCTTGGGCCAGACCATTGGACAGACGGCGCAGCCGCCGGCGTTGCGGCCGCGCGAAGGGCTCGAAGGCGGCATAGAAGTGCTCGCGCCCCGCCTTGCCCAACAGGCAGGACTCCTCCGCCTGCTCGAAATGGTCAACCGTCAAACGCCGCTCACGGAACAGGGACCAGACCCAGAGATCCACCCACGGCCGCAGCGGCTCCACCAGATCGCACGCCAGGGACTCCCGTCCATAGTCCAGGTCATGGAAGAAGCCGATGAGCGGGTCCAGGCCCGCGTTATGGCAGGCCCGCACCGCCTCGAAGTGAACCAGGGTATAGGCCAGCGACAGAACGGCGTTGACCGGATCGCGCGGTGGCCGCCGGTTGCGGCCGCTGAAGTTCAACGAGGGGGGGAAGAGACAGGTCAGGGCCTGAAAATAGGCCGCCGCCGCCGCGCCCTCCACCCCGCGCAGGCTCTCCAGGCTCAGGGCCGGGGAACCGGCGATATGGTCCAGGGCCTGGCTGAGCCGCTCCAAGCCGACCGTCAAAGCCCGGCGCAGATCCGGCCGTGCCTCCCGCGCCTGGCGCAGCAAGCGCGCCTGCCCCTTGAGCTTGGCCCGCACCAGCAACCGCGCCCAGCGACACCGCCAGTCCCCGTCCGCGTAAGCGCGATACTGGCCAACGCGCCGGGCGGCGTCGCCGTGGCCCTTGCCATGGACCAGGGCGACGGCGCCGCCAAAGCGGCCGCCATGGATCTGGATGGCGATGCCCTCATCCGCCAGCCGCGCCAGCAGGCTGGACTCCAAGGCCACCGCGCTGCGCATCACCACCCGCTCCAGCAGGTGCAAGGGCACGGTGCCATGACGCTCGCCGGCCGCATAGATGGCCAGGGCACGCCCCTCCAGCTTGAGGGCCAGGTCCCGACGATCGAGATAAAGGGTGGACATCGCAGGCTCCTAATCACTCATCCAACGTAAAACCAAGGCGGGTCCTGGGGTGTGACGGCCTTGCCGCGGGTGCGGATCTTGCCGCGCGGGTCCAGGCGCAGGATCAGAAAACGATCTTCCTCGGGGTCCAACAGATCGCGCATGCGCCTGAGCAGTTCCTGCCGCTCCGCCGGCGTCAGAAAACACTCGAAGACGGACTTTTGGCGGCCGCTGGCGTACTCCTTGAGAATCTTGAGCGCCTCGCGCAAACGGACGCTGTTGGAAACGTCATAAGCGGCGATATAGAGGGCCCGGTCTGTCATGCGCACAGCCTGACACAGGATCGACCGCGGCGCCGGGACCGCAAGCTTGTGGGATGTCGGTCGCTGGTTGCGGTTGGTGAGGGACAACGTTCGTCAGGAACGTCAAGACGGCAGATCCGGCGGGGGGGGGAGCAAAATGATCCGCTATATTTTGCCCGTCCGTCGTGGTTGTGGCTGGCGCTCTCGAGTCTTAATCCCCTTTAGATCGGGTCTGCTTTATTTCGCCCCCATCCCATAGCCCTGGCCCTTGCCTATCAG
>JALOTG010000289.1 GCA_025458005.1 Thiobacillaceae bacterium | reverse complement strand
CCCGCGCCGGGCAGGCCATCAACCCGATTCAAGGAGGAAGCACATCATGTCACGCACCATTACCCGCCTGCCGCGCCTTCTCGCCTCCGCGCTGATCGCGGCCGGCTCGCTGGCGATCCTCTCGCCGGCCCAGGCCTCCAACAGTTTCCTGAAGGAGTGGCTGGAGCAGTATCCCGAGTCCGCCACCGGCAACGCCTCCTGCGCCACCTGCCACGGCAGCAGCACCGGCAACCTGAACGCCTACGGCCGCGACCTCTGTCTGCAGCTCAATGGCATCAAGCCGGCCAGCGTGAAACCCTATCTCTCGGCGATCGAGCCGCTGGATTCAGACGGCGAGTCCAGCAGCAACCTGGCGGAGATCAACGCCAACGCCCAGCCGGGCTGGACCGTGGTCAACCCACTGTATTTCACCTCCAACGGCGGCTGCCTGGCCACCGGCGCCAGCATCGCCACCCCCTCCAATGTGCCTTTGCCCCACGACCCGCCTACCTTCGGCGACCCGGTGGCGGTGGCCGGCAGCCTGCCCTACAGCGGCTACGTGAACGTGCCCGTCACCTTCGACGGCAGCGCCTCCTATGACAGCGACGGCGGCGCCCTCGTCAGCTACAGCTGGGACTTCGGCGACGGCGCGACCGGCTCGGGCATGACCACGCAACACACCTACGCCGAAGCGGGCACCTACCTGGTGAGCCTGACCGTGGTGGACGACGAAGGCGCCAGCAACACCAACTCGACCACCGCCACCATCTCGGCCGGCGCCGTGCTGGACCTGGACATCGCCGCGCTGACCGTGACCAGGTCGGTCAAGGTGGGCAAGCCGATTGCCATCCAGCTCTCGGTCACCAACCCCGGACCGGTGCTGGGCCAGGCCATGGCCATCGTGGAGGGCTGGCAGAACGGCGCCAAGGTATACGGCTGGCAGCTGAACGTGTACGACGCCATCGACGGCGGGGCCACCGGCTTCACCTTCCCGTCCTACACGCCGAAGGCCAAGGGCAGCATCAGCTGGACCGCCACCATCGCCGACGTGGATCCGGACATGGACCAGGCCAGCGCGACGACCACCGTCAAGTGACGCAGCAACCGGGGCGGGGCAGGATCCCCCCGCCCCCACCGAAACCGGCTGACGCCGCCTCAGGAGTAGCGAGCAGTCCGCTGAACTGAGACTCCGGCCGCGGCGGCCAGCCGGCCCCCCTCTGCAAGGCGCCTCGCGGCGCCTTTTTCTTCGCCGCGACCCGGCGCGGCCGGGCGGCAACCGGGCGGCTGTAACAGCCTGTTACAAATGCCGCACAGAATGTTGCAAACCGGTCGGCGCGGGAAACAGGACGGAAACTCCCTTTGGCTAGAGTGGTTATACCGACTGCGACGACGCGACGGATCGCGAGGCAGATCGGCATTCCCACTCACATCAGGAGAACCGCATGCGACTCAAGACCCTGCACACCCTCGCCTTCACCGCCCTGTGCGGCTTCGCCGCGACCGCCGCGCTGGCCGACCACAACAGCGTGTGGGGCGCCGGCAAGGCGAACATGCCCAACGACATCCACAACGCCCAGATCGAGGGCACCGACGCCGACGGCAACGTCATCACCGACTGGCGGAGCTTCGTCAGCAAGGGCGCCGGCGCCGAGACCGTGAACCGCTATCTGGACGACGACGAGGCGGAGATGCTGCCCAGCACGCGCAGCATGACCAGCCGTATGTCCGGCTCCGGACGTCGCTGACCGTCCCTTCGGGCGCGGCCGGCTCCCGCGATGCGGCCGCGCTTGCCCTTGGGCCCTCCCCCGGGAGGGCCCTTTTCTTCGCCCGGTCGGGCAGCGGCGGGACGCTGGCCTCAGTACATCAGGCCGATGGACAGGGCGTAGCGCGTCAGGTCGGCGTTGGTCTGCATGCCCATCTTGGTCATGATGCGCTTGCGGTAGGTGCTGATGGTCTTGACGCTGAGGTTGAGCCGCTGGCCGATCTCGGTGACCGTGAGGCCGGCGGTGAGCATGCGGAAGATCTCGTATTCCCGGTTGGACAGCTGCTCGTGGGGCTCGGCGGCGGCCTGGTGGCTCGCCTCCATGGCCAGCTGCGTGCCCACCTTGGGGCTCAGGTAGACCTCCCTGGCCAGGACGCGCCGGACGACCTCGATGATCGTAGCCGCGTCCGCCGTCTTGGACAGGTAGCCGCAGGCGCCCAGCTTGAGGCAGCGGGTGCCATACTGCTCCTCGGGATAGCGGCAAAAGACCAGCACGGGCACTCGGGGCGCCTTGGCCTTGATGCGGCGGATGAGGTCCACCCAGTGCACGTCGGGCAGGGCGATCTGGGCGATGGCCAAGTCCCAGGGCTGCCGCTGCAGCAGGGCGATGCCTTCGTTGCCGGAGCCGGCCTCGCCGAACTCGCAGCCGGGCAGTTCCGCGTCCAGGATGGCGCGCAGGCCCCGGCGCAGCACGGGCTGTGTGTCGATCAACAGGATGCGAGGCATCGTCGCTCCATCTTCATGGACCAGATCGGACCGGGGACAGGGGGTCTGTCCCGCCATCTGGCATCAGTTCAGTGACCCCCAGCGGGTTGGGAGCTTATTCGGGCATGCCCGCGTATATCGGCCATCCGGGCACGCCCTTTAATTAATCCCCGCGATCGCCGGGCGAAGGAATGACCGTCTGCGATCGCGCGTCAAGCAAAGGCGACTGAATGGTACAAAAAACCCGGGGGACGCGGTGTCAGAAATTCACACCGAGGGTGAAGCCGACCTCATGGTCCGGGCTGGCGTCGCTGAAGCCTGTGGTGGCATAGCTCTGCAGCTTCAGGCCACCGGCGAACTTGTGAGTCCAGTAGGCGGTGAGTTCCCGGGGCTCGGGCGAGTCGGGGCGCAGGGACTGGCGGACATAGGCC
>JALOTG010000288.1 GCA_025458005.1 Thiobacillaceae bacterium | reverse complement strand
CCGGCGCCGGCGGCATCCGCGCCGCCCGAGTGGAACCTGGAGGCCGTGAACGCCCCGGCAGCCTGGGACCAAGGTCTGACCGGAGCGGGAAGCGTCGTTGCCGGAATGGATACCGGCGTCGACGCCTTCCACCCGGATCTCGTCGGTCGCTGGCGTGCTGGGTCCAATAGCTGGTTCGACCCCAATGGAGAGCATCCGACCCCCTACGATCGGAGCGGCCATGGCACGGGCACCATGAGCGTCGCCGTCGGCGGGGATGCGGGCGGTACCTCGATCGGCGTCGCTCCGGGCGCCGAGTGGATCGCCGTGAAGATCTTCAATGACGCTGGCACCGCCAGCTTGAGCGGCATTCACCAGGGGTTCCAGTGGCTGCTGGACCCGGACGGCAACCCCGCGACGGCCGACACCCCGGACGTGGTGAACAACTCCTGGGGCTTCGCCAACCAGGCAGGCCAGTGCTACCTGGAGTTCCAGCCGGATCTCGAGGTCCTGAAGGCCGCCGGAATCGCGGTGGTGTTTGCCGCGGGAAACCAAGGAAACCTGGGCAGCGTGAGCCCGGCGAACAATCCGGATGGCTTTGGGGTGGGCGCCGTCGACTCGACCTTGAGTGTGACCTGGACCAGCAGTACCGGCCCATCGCCCTGTGACGGCAGCATGTTTCCGGAAGTCGTGGCGCCAGGCGTCGGCATCAGAGCGGCCGACCTCGGGAGCGGCTATCAGAGCATCAGCGGCACCTCGTTCGCGGCGCCCCATGTCGCCGGTGCTATCGCCCTGTTGCGCCAGGCGCACCCGGACGCGAGCGTTGGCGCGCTCGAGCAGGCCCTGATGGCGAGCGCGACCGATATCGGGCCCGCGGGCGCGGACAACACGTCCGGCCACGGGCTGCTCAACCTCCCCGTCGCGCTTGATCTCCTGGGCACGCTGCCGCCGCCGGGGCCGGTTTGCACGGATGTCGACGGCGACACTTTCTTCGCCGAGGCGGACTGCGGTACGCCGGTTGACTGCGACGACCTCGATCCTGCTATCAATCCCGCCGCTTGCGACATCAAGGGGGACGGCATCGATCAGAACTGCGATGGGGTCGACCGTCGGAGCGGCAAGGCCTGTCCGACCGCGGGCGGCGGCACCGGCAAGAACAAGTAATCGACCATGCGCAAGATCCCTGTTCAAGTGTTGGGCGTGACGCTGATCCTCGCCCTCGGCATGTCGGCACCGCCGCAGGCGAGCGCCAGCGATACCGGTGATGGGTCAGTGGCGGGCTTCCCTGCCCAGGAGGCGCTGGCCCTTGGCGAGCGTCTGTTCCGCGAAGGCCGCGGCGTCGACGGCGAACCGGTGCGAGCCATCGTCGCCGGCGACGTGGCGGTGGACGGGACCATGCTCACCTGCGTGAGCTGCCATCGGCGCAGCGGTCTGGGCTCCCTGGAGGGCTCGGTGATTGCCTGGCCGATCAGCGGCAAGGAGCTGGGGCGGCCACGGCGGCGGGCCGGTACCTGGAACCCGGCCAAGCAGCATCAGGGGCCGGGCGCCGCCGAACGCTGGACCCTCCCGACGCGATTTGAAATGAACGACGAGCGCCCGCCCTACAGTGACGAGGCCCTCGCCCACGTGCTGCGCACCGGCCTCGATCCGACCGGACGGGAGCTGAATCGCGTCATGCCACGCTACGAGCTGAACGACCGGGACATGGCGGTCCTGATCCACTATCTGCGGAACCTGTCGACCGACACCGACCCCGGCGCGGATGAAGAGGTGATCCGCTTTGCCACCGTCATCACGGAGGGGGTGAATCCGGCCGATCGAGAGGCGATGCTGACCACCCTGCAGGCGCATATCGACGCCCGCAACACGCAGACTCGACCCCATGAGCGCCGGGCTCGATCAGGCCCCTTCTACAAGACCGAGAAGTTCGGCGCCTACCGCAAGCTGGCACTCGACGTCTGGGAGCTCACGGGGTCACCGGACGGCTGGCAGGCCCAGCTCGAGGCGTACTACCGGGAGCGGCCGGTGTTCGCGCTGCTGGGCGGTATTGCCGCCGGGACTTGGGCGCCGATTCACGCCTTCTGCGAGGCGCACGACATCCCCGCCATCCTGCCGGTAACGGATCAGCCGGTCGTCTCGGATGCCAACACCTACACCCTGTACTTCTCCAAGGGTCTGTATCAGGAGGGCGAGTCGGCGGCGCGGTTTCTCGCGGCGCACCGGAAGGCGGGCGACCAGGTACCCGTGCTCCAGATGTTCCAAGCCGGCACCAAGGGCGAGGATGCAGCCCGCGGCTTCCGGGAGACCTGGGAACGCGAGGGTGGAACCGGCTTGTATTCGCTGCCGCTCGCGGCCGGGGAAGAGCCCGCGCCGGCGGAGTGGATGCGGGGGCTGGTGGGACAGGGCCCCACAGTGCTGCTGCTGTGGCTGGAGGGTGATGCGCTGGTTGCGGCGGCGCAGGCGGCCGCGGCGGCCGCGGATCAGGTCGACGCGGTCTTCATGTCCTGGCGCCTGGCGAGTGCTGACCTGACGCGGATCCCAGCCGTGGTCCGGGACCGGCTGCTCTTGACCTATCCGTACAGCCTGCCCGAGGAGATGGTGCGCCGGCAGGACATGGTCGACCGGTGGCTTCAGGCGCGCCACATCCCCATCGGCAATTCGGCGATCCAGGCCCAGATGTACTTCCTGGGATGGATGCTACCAGGGGCCATTGGTTTTGGTCCCGACCAGCGTTATGCGGCGAAGGGCTGCTACATCGCGCGCCTCTCGGGAGACGATCCACCACGGCTGCTGCCAGTGAGTGACTGGGTGATCAATTGAGCCGGCGCACGAACGCCGGAGACAAGGCTTTTAACACACACGCGGCAACCCCGCATCGACACGGGAGACTTAGCATGTCCAAACCAACCTCGCGCATCATCCGCCAGACCCTCGCGGTCGTCATCAGTGCGGTCCTTGGCACTTCCGCGGTGACGGTGACGGCGCAGGGCCCCTCCGCTGGGGCGGCCCATGACCATCATCATCACATGATGGATGTCGTGACAGCGGCACAGCCGGTGGGCGGTCA
>JALOTG010000121.1 GCA_025458005.1 Thiobacillaceae bacterium | reverse complement strand
CACGCCGGAGTCGGTCCTGCAGGCCCGTCTGGGCCATGCCTTCTCCCGGCGGGACCTGCTCGTCCAGGCCCTCACCCACCGCAGCTATTCGGCGCGCCACAACGAGCGGCTGGAGTTTCTCGGCGACGGGGTACTGAACTGCGTGATAGGGCACATGCTCTATGACCGCTTTCCCGCCCTGCCCGAGGGTCGGCTGTCGCGCCTCAGGGCCAACCTGGTCAACCAGCAGACCCTGAACGAGATCGCCCTGGAACTGGACCTCGGACAGCACCTCTACCTGGGCGAGGGCGAGGTGCGCAGCGGCGGGCGCGAGCGTCCCTCCATCCTCGCCGACGCACTCGAGTCCCTCTTCGGCGCGGCCTTTCTGGACGGTGGTTTCGAGGCGGCGAGCGGCATGATCGAGCGGTTGTTCGAGGGCCGGGTGGCGGCCATCGACCCTGCCAGGCAGGGCAAGGACGCCAAGACCCGGCTGCAGGAATGGCTGCAGTCCCGGCGCCATGTGCTGCCCGGCTACAGCCTGGCGGAAGCGAGCGGGCAGGCCCATGCCCAGACCTTCACGGTGGAGTGCCGTATCGAGGCCCTGGGGCTCGTCACGCGCGGCAGTGGCCAGAGCCGCAAGGCCGCCGAACAGCAGGCGGCCGAGGCCGCCCTGGCCCAACTCGGGGCGTCATGACCGAAGCGGACGCGCCGGCCTTCCGCACCGGCTTCGTGGCGGTGGTGGGGCGCCCCAACGTGGGCAAGTCCACCCTGGTCAACCAGCTGGTGGGGGCCAAGGTGAGCATCGTCTCGGCCAAGCCCCAGACCACCCGCCACCGCATCCTGGGCGTGCGCACCGAGCCGGACGCCCAGTTCGTCCTGGTCGATACGCCGGGCTTCCAGACCCGCCACCGCAACGCCCTGAACCAGGCCATGAACCGCACCGTGGAGAGCGTGCTGGCGGAGGTGGACGTGATCCTGATGCTGGTGGAGGCCGGCCGCTTCACCGAGGCCGACGCGCGCATCCTGCCCCTGCTGCCCGAGGGCAAGCCGGTGATCCTGGTGGCCAACAAGGTCGACACCGTCAGGGACAAGGCGACCCTGCTGCCTTGGCTGGCGGAGACGGGGCGGCGGCGCGAGTTCGCCGAGATCGTGCCGCTGGCCGCCGTCAACGCCAGGGACGCCGCGCGGCTGCTGGCCATCCTCAAGCCCTACCTGCCCGAGTCGCCGCCGCTGTTCGAGGCCGATGCCCTGACCGACAGGAGCGAGCGCTTCCTGGCCGCCGAGATCGTGCGCGAGAAGGTCTTTCGCCTGTCCGGCGACGAGATCCCCTATGGCGTCAACGTGGCGGTGGAGGGCTACGCCGAGGAGGCAAGCGGCCTCAGGCGCGTCGACGTGGTGATCTGGGTCGACCGGGCCGCCCACAAGCCCATCCTCCTCGGCCAGGGCGGCGAGCGCATGAAGCGCATCGCCAGCGAGGCGCGCCAGGACATGGAGCGCCTGTTCGACGCCAGGGTCTTCCTGCGCTGCTGGGTGAAGGTCAAGCACGGCTGGTCGGACAACGCCGCGCTGCTGCAGTCCCTGGGCTACGACTGAGGCAGACCATGGCCGACAGGATCGACGCCGAGCCGGCCTACATCCTTCACACCTACCCGTGGAAGGAGACCAGCCTGATCGTCGAGGCCTTCACCGCCCACCACGGGCGGGTGTCGCTGGTGGCGCGCGGCGCCCGGCGCGCGCATTCCGCTCTGAAGGCCAAGCTGCTGGCCTTCCAGCCCCTGTGGCTGTCCTGGTTCGGCAAGGGCGGCCTGAAGACCCTGCACGCCGCCGAATGGCAGGGGGGTGCCCTCCACCTGTCCGGCCGCGCCCTGATGTGCGGTTTCTACATCAGCGAGCTGATCCTCAAGCTGCTGCCGCCCGACGACCCGCACGAGGCGCTCTACCGGCGCTATGAAGAGACCCTCGCGGAACTGTCCGCCGCCGATCCCCAGCCGGTGCTGCGCCGATTCGAGCTGGACCTGCTGTCCGAACTGGGCTATGCGCAGACCCTGGACCAGACCGCCGCGGGCACGCCGGTCGAGGCAGGCGGGCGCTATGCTTACACCTTGGGTGTTGGCGTCTCGCCGGCCGCGCCGGATGCCCCCGTCTATGCGGGCGGGAGCCTGCTGGCCATGGCGGCGCGCGACTTCTCCGACCCCCGCACCCTGGCCGAGGCGAAGCAGCTCATGCGCGCCCTGATCAATCACTACCTGGGCGACAAGCCCCTGCACACCCGGCAGCTGCTGCTGGATCTGCAGGCGCTGTGAGCCGCCGCATCCCGTTCGAGGAGGACACCCCATGCACGAACCCGCCACCATCGGCATCGTCTCCATCAGCGACCGCGCCAGCAGTGGGGTTTACGCCGACCAGGGCCTCCCCGCGCTGAGGGAATGGCTCACGGCGACCCTGAAGAACCCCCTGTCCTACGTCGAGCGGCTCATCCCAGACGAGCAGGCGGTGATCGAGGAAACCCTGCGCGAACTGGCCGACCGGGCGGGCTGCTGCCTGGTGCTGACCACCGGCGGCACCGGTCCGGCAGCCCGCGACGTGACCCCGGAGGCCACCCTGGCGGTGGCCGACAAGGTGCTGCCCGGCTTCGGCGAGGCGATGCGCGCGGTGAGCCTGAAGTACGTGCCCACCGCCATCCTCTCGCGTCAGGTCGGCGTGACCCGCGGCGCCTGCCTGATCCTCAACCTGCCCGGCCAGCCCAAGGCGATCCGGGAGACGCTCGACGGCGTGTTCGCCGCCGTGCCCTACTGCGTGGACCTGATCGGCGGGCCCTATCTGGAAACGCGGGAGGCGGGGGCGGTGCAGGCCTTCCGGCCCAAGTCGGCGCGGCGCTCGACGCCGGCCGGCTGAGCCGGCGGCCTTGGCTCAGGCCGGGTAGATCGCTCCCAGGACGCGCGGTCCCATCGCCCCGGTGACCTCCGGCAGGTTGCCGGGCAAGCACTGCAGCGTACGCTGGGCCTGCCAGGCCCAGGCGCAGGACTCGACCCAGTCCACCGGCATGCCCAGTTCGTCGATCAGGCCGATGCGCAGGCCCGGCAGATAGGTGGCCAGGCTTCGGACCAGCTCCTCGTTGTGCGCCCCGCCGCCGCACAGCCAGACCTCCCGCGCGCCGGGACAGTGACTGCGGATGCCGTTGGCAATGCCGCGCACGGTGAGTTCCAGCAGGGTAGCCAGGACATCCTCCTCCCGCTCGCTGCCGCCCAGTTCCCGATGCAGCCAGTCGAGGCCGAAGTCCTCGCGTCCGGCGCTCTTGGGCGGCGGCAGGGCAAGGAAGGGATGCACCAGCAGCCCCTGCAGCAGTCCCGGCAGGACGTGGCCCTGGGATGACAGGGAGCCGCCGGGGTCATAGTCGCATCCCCAGTGCCGCTTGACCCAGGCATCCATGAGCAGGTTGCCCGGCCCGCAGTCGAAGGCGCGGATCGGGCCCGTCCCGGGCAGGTCGGTGATGTGGGCGATGCCGCCGATGTCCACCACCACCCGATGGCAGTCGCCGCGGCGGAACAGGGCGGCATGGAAGGTCGGCGCCAGGGGGCCGCCACGGCCGCCGGCGGCGAGGTCCCGACTGTGGAAATCGGCCACCACGCTGATGCCGGTGCGTTCCGCCAGGCGGGCCGGATCATTCAGCCACAGGGCATGGCCGGGCGCGGTCCGGCGACGCACGGGCAGTCCCGGACTGCCGATGGCGCCGACCTCGCCCCTGGCCAGCCCGGATTGTTCCAGCAGGGCATGGACCGCCTCGACATGGATGTCCGCCAGGCGGCTGGACAGGACGAGGGCGTCATTCAACTCATCCAGGCCCGGCGCGTGAAGGTCCAGCAGGGCCTGTTTAAGGTCTTCGGGATAGGGCCGCCAGAGGCTGGCGATGAGTCTGAAATCCGGTTCGAAGCCGGCCAGGACGGCGTCCACGCCATCCAGGCTGTTACCGGACATCAGGCCGACATAGACAGCGGGGGGCACTTGTTACACCTCGGCCTCGGGTGAGGTTTCCTCGCCGTGCTGCCAGGCGGGGCTGGCCGGCCGCGAAATCCCCAGGCCGGTGGGCAGGCAGGCTATCGCGGGCGGCGCTTGGTGATCAATCGAAGGAGGCCAGGTTGCTGCCCCGCAGCATCTCCAGGCGGGCCAGCAGGGGGCGGCTCTCCTCGCTGAAACGGGCGCGCTGGCGGGCATCCAGCGGGAAGGCGGTGGGCAGGTTGAGGGCCAGGGGATTCTTCTGTACGCCGCCGACGCGGAACTCGTAGTGCAGGTGAGGTCCGCTCGCCAGGCCGGTGGCGCCGACGTAGCCGATGATGTCGCCCTGGCTGACCCGCGCGCCGGAGCGGATGCCCTTGGCGAAGCGGGACAGGTGGCCGTAGGCGGTGGTGTAGGGCTTCTGGTGATTGAGAATGACGATGTTGCCGTAGCCGCCCTGGCGGCCGGCGAAGCTGACGGTTGCGTCGGCCACGGCGCGGATCGGCGTGCCGGTCGGCGCCGCGTAGTCGATGCCCTTGTGGGCGCGCCATTCCTTGAGCACCGGGTGGTAGCGCGAGATCGAGAAGCCCGAGGAGATGCGCGAGAAGGGGATGGGCGACTTGAGGAAGGCCCGCTTCATGCTGCGCCCGTCCGGCGTGAAATAGCCCTCGCGGCCCTGGGCGTCCTTGAAATGGAGGGCGCGGTGGGCCTGGCCCTCGTTGACGAACTCGGCGGCCAGCAGGCGGCCGGTCTTGACCAGGCTGCCGTTGTGGTAGAAGGCCTCGTAGACCACGGAGAAGCGGTCGCCGCGGCGCAGGTCGCGGTGGAAGTCGATGTCGCCGGAAAAGACCTCGGCCATCTGGGAGGCAATGGAGTCGGGGATGTCGGCGGCATCGGTGGCGCCGTACAGGGAGCCCTTTATCTCGCCGGAGCGCATGATGGGGCGGTTTTCCAGTTGGACCGCGCTCTGCTCGGCGACGAACTCTTCCTGGACGCGGTTGACGGTGATCAGGCGCTCCTCGCTGGCCAGGTAGCGGAACAGCAGCAGGTGTCCATCGGCGGTGACGCGGGCCAGCACCGTCCGTCCGGGCACCAGGCGACCCAGGTCGGGCGCCTCGCGACTGGCCTTGATGAAGCGGGCGCGTTCCTCCTCGGTCACGCCCAGCCGGGTCAGCAGGGAATGCAGGGTTTCGCCGCGCCGGATGCGCTCCTCGGTCCAGTAGTCGTAGCTGGCCGCTTCGGTGACGGCCGGTTCGGGCAGTTCCACGGCCTGCACCACGGCTTCCGTCTGCACCGGGGTGGTCACGGTGTCCGGGGCGATGCCGAAGGCGGCCACCACGCCGAACAGGGGCAGGGCGGCCAGCCAGGGCAACCAGCGGGGATGCCGCAATGGCGGGCGATAGACCGGGTGCATGCGCTTCATCAGTTCTTCCTCGCGGCAAACCAGGGGCGGATGGTATCAGACAAAACTATTGCTTGCGAAGCCACTGGCTTCATATCGGAGCCCGGCCAATAAACTTTAGCCCGTGCCGGACGGGCAGTTCAGGGATGCGTCTCCACCACTAGGCCGAGGGCGGCGATGCGCGCCGCGAGGCCCTGCAGCCAGGTCTCCGGCAGCCGGGACAGGCGCGGCGCCTCCGGCTGCAGGGAGGGGCGGGCCAGGCCATAGAGCAGCACGCCCCGCAACGGCACCCCCTCCCGGCCGGCCCGCGCCAGCAGATCCAGGTAGGCCCGGATCTCCGCCTCCGCCGGCGGCGCGCCATCCAGGGCGAAGACGCAGGTCTGCAGCCAGGTGGGGCAGAGGGCGGCGCAGGCGCGCAGGTGGGCGTAGGCGCGCTCGGGGCTCAGATCGCTTTGGTTGACCTGGCGCATGCCGGCCCGGGTGGCCCGGTCCAGCTTGAACCAGACCTCGCCGTTCAGGATGGCCAGGCGCCGCAGCCCGGCCTGGACGCGGGCTCGCCCCATCTGACTGCCATTGCTGATCAGCACCAGCCGGATCGACCCGATCAGGCCCAGATCCGCCAGCACCCGGCCGACCCTTTCCACCGCCTCGGGAAATTCGCGCGCCGTGGTGGGCTCGCCGTTGCCGGAGAAGGCCACGTCGTTGAGCCGCCGCATCCCCTCCGGGGCGTGGCGGGCCAGGTAGTCGCCGTGGACGATGTCCGCCAGCAGCCGGCGCAGTTCCGCCTCCAGCCGGTCCAGGTCGATGGGCGGCGGCCCGCCGCGGGCGAGATCGGGCACCTGGCAGTAGACGCAGCGCCAGTTGCAGGCGTTGTTGGGGTTGAGGTTGACGCCTACCGAAACGCCCCGGCTGCGCCGCGACAGCACCGGATAGACGTAGGTCATGCCGGCCGCGTCGCGGGAGTGGTCGGTGATGTTAAGCTCGGCCATGCAGGCATTCTTGCACACTGCCGTCCGCGCCGAACGATGAGCCTCCTGCCCGATTTCGCCGCCCGCATCGTCGACTGGCAAGGCCGATGCGGCCGTCATGGCCTGCCCTGGCAGGGCGGCGGCGATCCCTATGCCATCTGGGTGTCCGAGATCATGCTGCAGCAGACCCAGGTGGAGACGGTGATCCCCTACTACCGGCGCTTCCTGGCGCGCTTCCCCGACATCGCCGCCCTGGCCGCCGCGCCGCCGGACGAGGTGCTGGCCCTGTGGAGCGGGCTGGGCTACTACGCCCGGGGACGCAACCTGCACGCCGCCGCCCGGCTCATCGTGGAACGCCATGGCGGGGCCTTTCCGCGCCGCCACGAGGACATCCTGGCCCTGCCCGGCATTGGCCGCTCCACCGCCGCCGCCATCGCCGCCTTCGCCTACGGCGAGCGTCGCGCCATCCTGGACGGCAACGTCAAGCGGGTGCTGGCGCGGGTCTTCGGCGTCGAGGGCTGGCCGGGGGAGCGGGCGGTGGAGGACCGACTCTGGGCCCTGGCCGAGGACCTCCTGCCGGGCCGCGACCTGCGCGCCTACACCCAGGGGCTGATGGACCTGGGGGCCACTGTCTGTACCCGCTCCCGCCCGCGCTGCGCCGCCTGCCCGCTGCAGACGGACTGCGTCGCGTCGAGCCAGGGACGCCAGGCCGAACTGCCCGGCCCGCGTCCGCGCAAGGCCCTGCCCAGCCGCGCCACCGCCATGCTGGTGCTGCTGCACGCCGGCCAAGTCCTGCTCGAGCGGCGTCCGCCCACGGGGATCTGGGGCGGCCTGTGGAGCCTGCCGGAAGGCGCCGTGGACGAGGATCCCGCCGCCGCCGCGGCGCGCCTCGGCTGCCAGGTGGATAGTGCCAGACCGCTGCCCGGCCTGACCCATGCCTTCACCCATTTCCGCCTGGCCATCTCCCCTTGGCGCCTGGAGGTGCGTCGGTGTCCGGCCGCGGAGTCCCCCGGCCGGCTCTGGCTGCCCCTGGAAGAGGCCCTGGGGGCCGCCCTGCCGAGCCCGGTGCGCCGGCTGCTGGACGGCCTCGCGAGGAGCGATGAAGGATGAAGTACCATCACGCCGAGACCGCCGCTCAGCACCTCACCGCCGCCGTGGCGCGCGCCCGACCCGACGAGCTGGTCGGGGAGGTGCGCGGCCGGCTGATGGGGCACGAGCTGGAGGACACGGAACTGGTCTGCGTGGTGGACGGGGAGGGGCGCCTGGTGGGCCTGCTCGCCTTCGCCGAGCTCTTGCGCCTGCCGGCGGATGCGGCGGTCGGACGCGCCATGCGCCATGCCCCGCCGGCGGTGCAGGCCCACGAGGACCAGGAGAAGGTGGCCTCCATCGCCCTGCACTACGGGCTGAACAGCCTGCCGGTGGTGGACGCCGGACGGCGCCTGCTGGGGGTGGTGCCGACGCGGGCCCTGCTGCAGATCCTGCGTCATGAGCACGTCGAGGACCTCCACCGCTTCGCCGGCATCCAGCGCGAGACCAGCATCGCCCGCCACGCCCTGGACGCCCCGCCCCTGCGCCGCGCGCGCGACCGGCTGCCCTGGCTGATCCTGGGCCTGGCCGGCAGCGCCCTGGCCACCTTCGTCATGAGCCGCTTCGAGGCGGCGCTCAACGCCAAGCTGGCCCTGGCCTTCTTCGTGCCCGGCCTGGTCTACCTGGCCGACGCCATCGGCACCCAGACCGAGGCGGTGGCGGTGCGCGGCCTGTCCCTGGCGCACGTCGGCATCGGCCGCCTGCTGGGCGGCGAGCTGCGCACCGGGCTGATCATCGGTCTGGTGCTGGGCGGCCTGACCTGGCCGGCGGTGTGGCTGGCGTTCGGCGACGTCCGGCTTGCCTCCGCGGTGGCCGGCGCCCTGCTGGTGGCGGGCGGGCTGGCGTCCACCGTGGGCCTGGCGCTGCCCTGGGCGCTGATGCGCATGAAGCGCGACCCGGCCTTCGGCAGCGGGCCCCTGGCCACGGTGATCCAGGACGTCCTGACGCTGCTGACCTATTTCGCCTTCATCAGCCTGCTCTACTGAGCGGGCTGGTGGGCCGCGCGGGTCGGCGCGGCTAGAAGAAGTCGGCCTCGCTCTTGAACTGCTGCGCCTCGATCTCGCCCTGCTCGACCAGGGCCTCGTAGGAACAGACCCGGTTGCGGCCGTGGTGCTTGGCGTAGTAGAGGGCCTGGTCGGCCTGGCCGACCACCACGGAGGGCGCGTCCTGGGCGCTGATGCGGGCGAAGCCGATGCTCACCGTCACCCGGCCCACCTGGGGGAAGGGGTAGGACTCGACCTTGGCGCGGAAGCGCTCCAGGACCCCGATGGCGCTGTCCCGGTCGGTGGGGTCCAGCAGCAGGACGAACTCCTCGCCGCCGAAGCGGAACAGGTGGTCGTGCTGGCGGAAGGTGTCCATCATCAGGCGGGCCAGCAGCAGCAGGACCTCGTCGCCGTAGAGGTGGCCGAACCGGTCGTTGACCCGCTTGAAATGGTCCACGTCCATCACCGCCAGCCAGTA
>JALOTG010000012.1 GCA_025458005.1 Thiobacillaceae bacterium | reverse complement strand
CAGGAACTTGCCGTTGGAGCCGGCGTTGGTGACCAGGCAGGTGCCGCCGTTGGGGGTCTTGATCGGCACCGGCTGGTAGACGCCATCGTGGGTGTGGCCGCCGAAGATGGCGTCGATGCCGTTGACCCGGCTGGCCATCTTCAGGTCCACGTCCATGCCGTTGTGGGACAGCACCACGACCACCTTGGCGCCCTTGGCGCGGGCCTCGTCCACCCATTTCTGCATGGAGTCGTCGCGGATGCCGAAGGACCAGTCGGGCACCATCCAGCGGGGGTTGGCGATGGGGGTGTAGGGGAAGGCCTGGCCGATCACCGCCACCTGCACGCCGTTGATGACGCGCATCGCGTAGGGCTTGAACACCTGGTCGCCGAAGTCGTTGGTCACCACGTTCTGGGCGACGAAATCGAGGCCGGCCTTCTTGAAGTCGCCGTTGACGATCTCCAGCACGCGGTCCTGGCCATAGGTGGATTCCCAGTGCGGGGTCATCACGTCCACGCCCAGGGCGATGCAGGCGTCGACCATGTCCTGGGCATTGGTCCACAGGGCGGTGGCGGAGCCCTGCCAGGTGTCGCCGCCGTCCAGCAGCAGGGAACCCGGGCGGCTGGTGCGCACCCGATCCACCAGGGTCTTCAGGTGGGCGAAGCCGCCCACCTTGCCGTAGGTCTTGGCGGCGGTCTGGAAATCCAGGTAGGTGAAGGCATGGGCATCGATGGTCCCGGGCTTGATGCCGTAATGCTTGAGGAAGTGCTCGCCCACCAGGTGAGGCACCTTGCCGGACATGTCCGCCACGCCGAGGTTGACGTTGGGCTCGCGGAACCAGATCGGCAGCAGCTGGGCATGGGTGTCGGTGATGTGCATGAACGACACGTTGCCGGCGGGCGGCGCGTCGTAGTAGCCGGCGGGCAGGTTGCCGGCGAGGACGTCGCGGCTGTCGAGGACCAGGCCGGAAGCAGCCGCGGCGGCCAGGACCTGCAGGAATTCACGACGGGACATGGACATGGTCAATCTCCTCTGCTGGTGGATGTGTAATCTTTAAATTGTCGCCGCCAACGCGCGGCGCGTAAATGGTAACCATGGTCCAAGCCCCCTGGACAATCAGTCGGGGGCGCGGATGATCGTTGGCCGGGTGGCCGTCACTTGCGAAACACGGAGGCCTTCAATTCCAGGCCATTGGAGAGGTAGGAGTGGAAGTACTCCAGATTATTGAAGCGGATGCTGCCCGGTTTGTCCGGTACATGACGCATGAGCCGGAAGCACTCCACGTAGCGGCCCTGCAGGGTCACCAGGTTGTCGCCGCCGCGGAACACGGGCCAGTGGGCGGACTGCCCGATCACCGGCGAGAGCAGCTCCGAGCGCAGCCGGTTGCCGGCATTGTCGACGTGGCAGTGGCCGCAGGAGAAGTTGAGCTGACCGACGCGGGCGTAGAAGGTCTTCTTGCCGTCCTCGTAGGCCTGCAGGGCAGCGGGGCCTTCGACCCGGATGTTCATCCTCATGCCGTCGGACAGGGTGCGCGCGTAGGCGGTCAGCACCCCCATGGTGGCCGGGTCGGCGTACTCGTAGGGGGCTTCGCCGTTGGCGGCGCGGCAGTCGTTGACGAGGTCCTCCAGGGTCACCACCCTGCCCCGTGACTCGTCGAACATCGGATAGTTGCCGGCGATCATCCTGCCGCCATTGGGCAGGCAGTCGGCGTAGGTCTTGCCGCTCTTCAGCGGCGCGCGCCACAGGCGCTCTCCCCGCTCGAGCTCGGCGACAAAGGGCGGGAACTGCATCACGCTGTCGTACTGGAGCCTGGCGTCCGCGTCGAAGGCCAGCGCCCCGAGGACATATGTCTCCATCCGGATGTCGGGGTACTTGCTCTTGAAGTGGTTCACCACCTTCAGGCGATCGTCCTCGGGGCCCGCGCTGGCGGGCGCCACCCCGAGCAGCGCGGCGACGACCGCCATGATCAGCGGCAGGGGCCCATGCTTCATCGCATCTTTCCTCCGGTCACAGGCCATAAACGAAATCGACCACCTTGCCGAGTTCCTCCTCGGTCAGCACGCCGTGCTTGCCGTAGGGCGGCATGAAACTGTCCGGATTGCCGGCGGTGGCATCGTGGATCTTGGCGCGCAGCGTATTCTTGTCCGGAAAGCGCGCGCTCATGGCGATCAGCGGCGGGCCGCTGTTGCCGGGCTGTTCGGCGTCGGGCAGGGTGGGCATGGCATGGCAGGCCAGGCAGTTGCCGCGTGAACGGTCGAAGGCGATGTCCTTGCCGGTCTCTTCCTTGTTGCCGGCCGCGACGGCCTGGGCGCATGCGATCAGGGCCGTGCACGCGATCAGCGAAACGCGCTTGCGCATGTTGTCTCCTTCCTCGGCTGGGTCCGGGCGGGCGCGCGATCGTCCCCCGACCCATTGCGTCCCGCACGGGACCCGCGAAGATTAGTGCAATCACGCTGGCGGGCCAACTCCCTGCACGCATTTCGGCGGCTCCGGTCGGCGTCGGGGTCCCTTCAGCGGGGCTTGTCCTCCAGGCGCTGGCGGGCGCGCAATTCCGCCAGCCTGGCCTCGACGATGGAGCGCTTGTAGAAATCCCGGTCACGCGTGCTCTGGGCGAATTGCAGCTGCTCGATGGCGGCGCCGGTGGCACCCTGCCGGCTGTAGGCCTCGGCCTGGGCGAGGTGGGCGTCGAGCAGCTGGCCGAGGGCCTCGTGGGCCTGGGCCTTGAGCATGAACAGGGCGATGTCCTCCGGCCAGGTCCGCAGCTGTCCCTCCAGGAAAGCCAGGGCCTGATCGGCCCGCTGGGCGTTCAGCAGGGCGCGCGCGTAGGCATAGGACAAAGGCCGGTTGTCGGAATGGCGCGCGAGGGCCGATGCCAGGCGGTTGACGGCGTCGGCCGGACGGCCCCCCTTCTGGTCCGCCTCGGCGGCCAGGATGTCCACCAGGGGGGAACTGGCCCGCAGCGCGTCCAGGCGCCGGACGGCCTGGCGCGCCTCATCCGGACGGTTATCGCGCCAGGCGGCGCGGGCCAGGCCGTACCAGCCGGCCGGGTCGCCCGGATCCGCCTCGACCCGGGCGCCGAAGCGTTTCATGGCATCCGCGGCCGTGCCCTCGTCGGCCCAGACACGAGCGCGCAGCAGGCGGAATTCCAGGCTGTCCTCGTGCTGCCGATAGGGCAGGCTGGCCACCCGGTTCTGCATGTCGGCGATGCGCTGATAGGTGAGCGGGTGGGTGCGCAGATAGGCCGGCGCATTGTTCTCGTACAGGCGCCCCTGGGCCTGTAGACGCTCGAAGAAGCTGGCCATGCCGGCCGGCTCGAAGCCGGCGCCCAGCAGCGCCTGCAGGCCGACGCGATCGGCCTCGCGCTCGTTGTCGCGGGTGAAGTCGAGCTGGGACTGGACGGTCATCGCCTGCGAGAGGGTGATGGCGGCCCGCGAGACCTCCGGGTTGGAACGCGCCGCCAGGATGGCCACCGCCAGCGCCGCCAGGCTGACCAGGCCGGACGACTTCTGCGCGTCCACCATGCGCGCGATATGGGCCTGGGTCACGTGGGCGATCTCGTGGGCCAGTACGCCGGCCAGCTCGGATTCGCTGCGCGCCGCGGCGATCAGGCCGGTGTGCACGCCGATGTAGCCGCCCGGCAGGGCAAAGGCGTTGATGGTCGGATCCTTGACCGCGAAGAACTCGAAACGCCGCGATGGGTCCGTGCTGCTGGCCGCCAGCCGATCCCCCAGGTTGTTCAGGTAGTCGGTGAGTTCGGCGTCGTCGACATAGTCGCGGTGGGCGCGGATCTGGCGCATGATCACGCGTCCCAGCTGGTCTTCCTGGATCTCGCTGAGGGCCGTGCGGGAGGATTCCCCCAGGTCCGGCAGATCGACCGCCTGGACCGGAAGGACGACCAGCAGGCTGGCCGCGATGGCGCGGAAAAATCTCATGGCGCTATGATAGCCGGTCACCATACCAGTTCCGCAGCGCCATGCACGACCTCACCCATTTCGACACCCAGGGCCGCGCCATCATGGTGGACGTCGGCGAAAAGGCCGAGACCCGGCGCGTGGCCGTCGCCGCCGGCCGCATCGCCATGCGGCCGGAGACCCTGGCCCGGATACTCGCCGGCGACAGCAAGAAGGGGGACGTGCTGGGGGTCGCTCGCCTGGCCGGCATCATGGCCTCGAAACGCACGCCCGACCTGATCCCGCTCTGCCATCCGATCGCCCTGACCAAGGTCACGCTGGAGTTCTCCGTCGACCAGGCGGGCAGCGCCATCGACTGCGCCGCCACCACCCAGACGGTCGGTCGCACCGGCGTGGAGATGGAGGCGCTGACCGCCGTCAGCGTCGCCCTGCTCACCATCTACGACATGTGCAAGGCCATGGACCGGGGCATGGTCATCAGCGGCGTGCGCCTGCTGGAAAAGGCGGGCGGCAAGTCCGGCCACTGGCGGGCGGAATGAAGGGGAGCGGACGATGACGGCGGTGGATGCCCTGCCCTGCGTGCACGACCTGAGCCCGGCCGCCCTGCGCGAGCTGCAGGCGGAGGCCGCGCGCGCCCACGGCATCGAGGTCCGCTTCAGCGACCCCCTGCGTGACGGCGGCGTGGGCCCCGAACTGGTGGTCGTCCCCCCAGGCCAGTTCGACCAGGGCGCGGCCGCGGACGAAACGCGCCCCGGGGAGCTGCCCCGGCGCCGGGTGCGCATCGAGCGGCCCTACGCCATCGGCCGCTACGCGGTCACGGCGGACGAATTCGAGCGCCATGCGCGGGGCGTCGGCCTCGTCTGGGCCGACCACCTGCTGCGCGCCGAGGGCCGCCAGCCGGTCATCAACGTCAGTGCCCTGGAGGTCGCGGACTACCTGGACTGGCTCTCGGCGCAGACCGGACGGCGCTATCGCCTGCCCAGCGAGGCGGAATGGGAATACGCCGCCCGGGCCGGCAGCGCCACCGCCTACTGCTTCGGCGACCGCCTGAGCTGCGGCGAGGCCAACATCGGCGCGCTGATGGCCGGACGCCAGTCCGCCGCGGGCTGGCGCGGCTGGCTGCCGTTCTGCGTGCCCTTGCACCGCGTCTGCGAGGTGGGCAGCTATCCGGCCAATGTCTGGGGCCTGCACGAGGTGCACGGCAACGTCTGGGAACTCACCGCCGACCGCTGGCAGGGCCCGGTGGACCCGGCCAATCCGGGCGCCGGCCGCAACCTGGACTGGCGGGTCAGCAAGGGCGGCTCCTGGTTCGAGGGTGTGCGGGACGCCAGCTTCGCGGCGCGCCGGCCGCGCCTGGACAACGAACTGGACACCAACCTGGGCTTTCGCGTGCTGCGCGAGCTGGACTGATCGCCAGCCCTCCGAAAAACGAAGGCCCCGCCGGAGCGGGGCCTTTCGCGGGCGGGGGGCGGTGCCGGTCAGACGCAGCCGGTCGGCTTGGGGGTGCCGGCGTAGCGGCCGGCCTGCTTGGCGGGGCCGAAGGGGAACAGGTCGAAGAGGAATTTCTTCTCGCCCCACTCCGGACCGAACTCTTCCTTCAGACCCTTCTGCAGGATGCGCAGGTTGGGCGCGGTGCCGTACTCGTTGAAGTAGTCCCGCATGTAATTGATGATCTTCCAGTGGTCCTCGCCCAGGGGCAGCTTGTCCTGGCTCGCCAGGTGCTCGGCCACCTCGGGCGACCAGTCCTCCAGGTTGACCAGGTAGCCCTCGGGGTCGGTCTCCACGATCTTGCCGTTGATGTCCAGTTCCATGTCTTGTCCTCTCTAGGTTGGTGAATGATGTCCGCGGCGCGGGTAGGGCGAATACTATAAATGTTGAGTTGGTTTGTCAACTATTATGGTTCACGTCCCATCATCGATCGCCTTGACCATGCCCCTTCCCCGAGCTGGGGATAACCCCTAGAATCTCGCCCTGCTTCAGGTGCCCCGCTCCATCAGGATCGGGGTCAAACGGGAAACAGGTGCAAGGCCTGTGCTGCCCCCGCAACGGTAAGCGCTTCACGGCGGTCCCCCCACGCCACTGGACTGAAGGGTTGGCAAACCCGCGTCTGGGAAGGCGGACCCGCCTCATGCGCGAGCCCGGATACCGGCCTGGCGCAGACACGAGGCCGCGGGCGGCGGCGACCGGGAAACCCCGGGCGTCCTTCCCGCTGGCTTCATTTCCAACCAGATCACGCAAACGGTGGGTTTGCGGGAAAGGTCCGAGTGAACAAGACACGCCTCGCTCTGCTCTGCGGCATGCTCTGGCATGCCTGCGCCGCGGCGGCGGATTCCCCCCTGTTGGACGACATCGTGGTGACCGCCAGCCGCGTGCCCACGTCGATGTCGGAACTGGCCTCCGACGTCGGCGTCATCCGCGCCGAGGCGGTCCGCGCCGCCGGCGCCCGCTCCCTCACCGAGTTCCTGCAGGGGCAGCCGGGCATCGAGATCACCGCCCAGGGCGGCCTGGGCAGCCAGTCCGGGCTGTTCATCCGCGGCGCCAACAGCAACCACACCCTGGTCCTGCTGGACGGCCTGCGCGTCAATTCCGCCAGCGCGGGTCTGACCGCCCTGGAACACATTCCCCTCGGCCAGATCGAGCGCATCGAGATCCTGCGCGGTCCCGCCAGCAGCCTGTATGGCGCCGACGCCATCGGCGGCGTGGTGCAGATCTTTACCCGCTCCGGGTCGAGCAGGACCGGTCCCTGGCTGGAAGCGGGCGCGGGCAGTTTCGGCGCCTACAGCCTCACCGGCGGCTATGCCCGAGGCGTGGGCGACACCCGCTTCGCCCTGTTCCTGGGGCGGACCGCCTCGGACGGCTTCGATGCCACCCGGCCCGGCACCTGGGGCCACGAGCCGGACGACGACGGCTATCGCAACAACCACTCCAGCCTGCGCCTGGAACATGCCTTTACCCGGGAGCATCGCCTGGAGCTCCATGGCTTCCTTGCCGATGCCCGCACGGAATTCGACTCCAGCCCCAGCATCGACGCGACGCAGAAGCAGCGCCTCTCCACCCAGGCCCTGACCAGCCGCAACCGCTTCCGGCCCGGCTGGGAAAGCACCTTGCGTCTCGCCCAGAGCCGCGACAGGCTGCGCGACCTGAGCAACGACACGCGCTTCGAAACCCGCCAGGACCAGTTGCAGTGGCAGAACGACCTCCGGCTGACCGTGGGCGACCTGCTCCTGGCCCTGGAGCGGACCGAACAGGAAGTATCCGGCAGCACCGCCTACACGGTGGACCAGCGCGACGTCGATGCGGCCCTGGTCGGCTACCGGGTCAGCCTGGGTGACCATGCCTGGCAGCTCAACCTGCGTCATGACGACGATTCCCAGTTTGGCGGACACGCCACGGGCTCCTTCACCTACGCCTACCTGCTCGGGCCCGAATGGCGCCTGAACCTGGGCTACGGCACCGCCTTCAAGGCCCCCACCTTCAATGACCTGTACTGGCCTGTCAGCCCCGGCTATCAGGGCAACCCCAACCTGGATCCCGAGCGATCCAGGCAGGGGGAGATCGGGCTGCGCTGGCAGCGCGGCGAACACGCCCTGTCCGCCCACTATTTCCAGAACCGGGTCGACGATCTGATCGCCTACGTCTTCCCCACCATGCAGAACGTGCGCGAGGCGCGCATCGAGGGCCTCTCCCTGCGCGGCGAGACCCGGATGGGCGGTTGGCGGCTGGCAGCCAGCCTCGACCTGCAGTCCCCCGAGGACGCCGACACCGGCAAGAGGCTGCCCCGGCGGGCGCGCGAGCATGGCAGCCTGACCATCTCCCGCGCGCTGGGCGCCTGGGACCTGCGCGCGGAACTGATCGCCGCCGGGACGCGCTACGACGACCTGGACAACACCCGCCGGCTGGACGCCTACGCCCTGGTCAACCTCGGCGCCGATTACCGCCTCGGCGAGGATCTGCGCCTCAGCGCGCGCCTGAACAACGCCTTCGACGAGCAATACGAATTGGCCGGGGGGTACAATACCCCGGACCGCAATTTCTTCATCGGCCTGCAGTACCAGCCCCATTGACGGAGAACAGACATGACCGCCCGCCAGCGCCTCTACGGCTTCCTCGCCCTCCTCGCCCTGATGGCCGTCACCCGCGTCGGCCATTTCGGCACTGCCATCAGCCTGCCGGACGCCTCCCTGGCCGTCTTCCTGCTCGGCGGCCTGTGGCTGGGCGGCGCGATCTTCTTCCTCGTGCTGCTGGCGGCGGTGTTCGGCATCGATGTCTACCTGGCGCAGACGGCGACCGCGGCCGGCTGGTGCCTGACCCCCGCCTACTGGGGCCTGCTGCCCACCTACGCGGTGATGTGGCTGGCCGGTCGCTGGCTGGCGCGGCGCGAGGACAGCCTGCGAGCCGCACCCTACGTCGCCACGTCCGTGGCCGCCGTCGGCGCCGCGTTCCTGATCTCGAATGCCAGCTTCTGGGCCTTCTCCGGCTACTTCGGCGAGATGGCGCCGGCGGACTACGCCCAGGCCGTCGCCCGGTATTTCCCGCCCTATCTGGGCGGCGCCGCGCTCTATCTGGGGCTGGGCTGGCTGGTCGGGCGTCTGCTGGTCACGCGCAACAAGGCCGTGGCGGCCTGAGCTTCGCGCCGCGGGTGTCCGCCGCGCCGGACGGACCCCAGGACGTCTCAGTCACCTTGGGTGTAGACGCCGCCCTGCCTGAGGTTGCGCTGCATGGCGGTCAGGTTCGCCGCGCCCTCCACCGTGCAGAAATAGTGGAAGAACAGTACGCGCTGATAGCTGGTGGCCTGGCGGGACTTGATGGGTTCCCAGCGGGCGTTGCGATTCCTGGACCAGGTGCCGTCCGGTCGGCCGAAGGCATACAGCTTGCGTTCTCCCGTGGTGCAGCGCATGCCCTCGAAACTGATGTTTTCCGCCCCGCCGGCGCTCCTCACCACCACCGTGTAGCGCACCACGCCGTCCTCGCCGGCCGACACGGAGGTGAAATCAACGAAGTGCCGATGCGCGCTGGCCGAGCTGACCTGGAACGGCGTCAGGTTTTCCGCCTTGGGCGCGGCGGGCAACTGGGCCTGGACCTCCTCCCAGGGCTTCTTGTTGGCGTCGAAGTCGTAATCGAAGTCGCCCCAGCCGGCATGGACGGGGGCGACGGCCAGCAGGCCGAGCAGGAGGAGAGGGGGGCGCATGATCTGGAAATTGCCGGCGGAGAAAGGGACGGATGATACCGACTCTTCCCTCAGTCCTCACCCCTCGCAGTGATGGACGTGCCGCCGATTGAACGGGGCGTCCCATGCCCCGTCGAGACTCGGCTTGCCGGCCAGGATCAGGTGTTGGGCCAGCCGGTAGGGTTCGAAGGCGTGGGCCGGGCCCAGGATCTCGCCATTGCAGAGATGCACCGCGGCGGGTAGGTCCTGCAGCCTGTCCCGGATCTGTTCGACCAGGACCTCCCGGAGCATGCCGCCCTCGCTCGCCTTGTCAGCCGTCCCGAGTCGACGGCAGATCGATCAGGCCAGGTCGGCGGCCAGGGCGTCGCGCGCCGGTCCGGGCACGTCCAGGTCGACGCGATACGCCGGGTGGTCGATGCCGGCCCGGATGGCCGCGCCGGCCTTCACCGCGGCCACCATGCCCGGCGTCAGCTCGAAGCGCATGAAGTGCACCGAGGCGGTCTTGTCCTCGGTCTCGCGGTCGAGATCCTCGTTGGCGATGGGCCGTATCTTGTCCAGATCTCCCACCTGCAGCCAGACCGCCTTCTCGATGCCGATCAGCCGAGCCAGGGCCTGCTTGCGCTCCTCGGGGTCGGGGTACTCGACCATGAAGGTGGCCTTCCAGTTGCTGCCGTCCGGGATGAGCGGATTGTAGACGTCCAGCTCCTCCTGGATCAGCTCCGGCTCGAACATGCGCTCCAGGCGCAGCATCTCCTGCACCTGGTACTGCATGGTCAGGCGGTCCTCGAAATAGAGCGTCGCGTGGGGACCAAGGGCGAGCTGTCGGTGCTTCTTGTGCTCGATCACCTTGGCGCGGAACTCCGGGCGCAGGCGCGCGTACTGCTCCAGGCTGTAGAGGTCTTCGTGGGTCAGCTTGTTCATCGGTCGTCTTCCTCGCGGATCAGAGCCCGTAGGCCTTTCTCAACAGGGTGATGGGATGCTCCGGCGCCGTGCCGTCGGCGCGGGCGTGGGCGATGTGGTGGCCGGCCATGGCGCAATCGGAGCCGTAGTGATCGGGCTTGGCCTGGTTGACGCGGCCCACCACCGGCTTGACGATCTTCATGGCGAATTCGTGGAATTCCTTCTTCACCGCATAGGTGCCGTCGTGGCCGGAGCAGCGCTCGATGATGTCCACCTCGGTGCCGGGCACCAGCGACAGCGCCTCCTTGGTCTTCGGGCCGATGTTCTGCACGCGCTGGTGACAGGCGGCGTGGTAGGCGACCTTGCCCAGGCCGGTCTTGAAGTCGGTCCTCAGCTTGCCTTCCTTGTGGCGCAGCATCAGGTACTCGAAGGGATCGTAGAAGGCGTTCTTCACCTTCTGCACCTGCGGGTCGTCCGGGAACATGAGCGGCAGTTCCTGCTTGAACATCAGCACGCAGGAGGGGATCAGGGCGGTCAGGTCCCAGCCTTCATCGACCAGTTTCGCCAGCACCGGGATGTTGACCTCCTTGGCCTCGCGCACCGCCTCCAGGTCGCCCAGTTCCAGCTTGGGCATGCCGCAGCAGCGCTCCTTCTCGGCCAGGGTGACGGGGATGCCATTGTGCCCGAACACCGCCGCCAGGTCCTCGCCGGGGCCGGGCTCGTTGCGGTTCATGTAGCAGGTAGCGAACAAGGCGATCTTGCCCTTCGTCCGGCCGGCCGGCTCGCCAGCGGTGCTGGCAGGCAGCCTGTTCAGGCGGCGGCGGAGCGGACGGCTGGAGAACTCCGGCAGCCAGGCATCGCTGTGAATGCCGGCCACCGACTCCAGGGCCTTGCGCGCCACCCCCACCTTGTTGACGGCGTTGACCGTCTGGGCCACCACTGGGATGCCGGCGAAGGCACCCACCGCGTCGGTGCTGGTCAGGATCCTGTCGCGCAGCTTGGTCTCCCGGTTCTTGTAGTGCCAGGCCTTGGCGCGCAGCATCAGGTGGGGAAAATCCAGGTTCCATTCGTGGGGTGGCACGTAGGGACACTTGGTCATGTAGCACAGGTCGCACAGGTAGCAGTGCTCCACCACCTTCCAGTAGTCCTCCTTATTCACCCCGTCCACCTCCATGGACTCGGACTCGTCCACCAGATCGAACAGGGTGGGGAAGGACTGGCACAGGCTGACGCAACGGCGGCAGCCGTGGCAGATGTCGAAGACCCGCTCCATCTCCTTGAAGAGGGATTCCTCGTTGTAGAAATCGGGATTGCGCCAGTCCAGCGGGTGGCGGGTGGGCGCCTCGAGATTGCCTTCGCGAACGGGGGTAGCCATGACGTGTTCCTTGATTATTGTGGACGGGTAGTCGCTCTCGCTCCTTAACCCTCAGTCTGGAGAGGGCTGGGCAGCGGGCCAGGCCGGTCTGCCGGTGGCCGCGCTGCCCAGCCCTCCCCCTCGCGGGGGAGGGGTGTCCATCAGGCGCCCAGTTCGTTCAGGGCCTTCTGGTAGCGGTTGGCGTGGGAGCGCTCGGCCTTGGCCAGGGTCTCGAACCAGTCGGCGATCTCTTCGAAGCCTTCCTCGCGCGCGGTCTTGGCCATCCCCGGGTACATGTCGGTGTACTCGTGGGTCTCGCCGGCGACGGCGGTCTTCAGGTTGTCGGCGGTGGCGCCGTAGGGCAGGCCGGTGGCGGGGTCACCGCAGGCCTCCAGGTACTCCAGGTGGCCGTGGGCGTGACCGGTCTCGCCCTCGGCGGTGGAGCGGAACAGGGCGGCCACGTCGTTGTAGCCTTCCACGTCGGCCTTGGCGGCGAAATAGAGATAGCGACGGTTGGCTTGGGATTCGCCGGCAAAGGCGTCCTTCAGGTGCTGCTCGGTCTTTGAGCCTTTCAGTTGCATCGTGCTCTCCTTGGTTGAAATTCCCGGCCAGATACCCGCGCCGGGATTGCGGGTAAATTTAGATCTGATCTAAATCGTGGACTCAGAATATAGACCACCTCGTCGGCTTGTCAACCCGCGCCTGTCCATTTCGAGGTCATGTCGGTCTTCGCTACCCGGCGCAATGATTCAGGTGGCACGGGTAATGATCAGGTTGACCTCCAGGATCCTGGCGCCGAGCAGGAATACCCTTCCCGGCAGGCGATTGTCGCCATTGTCCGAATACTCGAAGCCGTATTCACGATACAGGCGCATGCGCTGGTCTTCGTCCCGCCTCAGCCTGAACCGCTTCACGGTGACCGTCTCGTCAAGCAGCTGGACGCCTGCCCGTTCGCAGGTTCGGCGCGCGGCGACAAGCGCCAGCTCGCGCTTCTGCAGGCCATCCCACCAGAGCCAGCCGACGGCGATCAATCCCGCGACGACCAGCCATTCCTGGCTCATTCAGGCTCGATCTGATCATGGGCGGCTGGGGCAGGCGGGGGTGGGCGCAACAGGGCGCAGACCGGCTCCGCGCCACGCCTGCGCGCCACGGGGCCCACCTGACGGTCCTGCCTGGATTCTGACTGGCTGGCCTCGGCCAGGACCTGGACCGGGGCCGGGGGCGGCTCCGGCGCGGGGCGGGGCACCGGGGTAACCGCGAGGGTCTTCTGAATGAAACGCTCCACGCCCGTCAGCAGTTTTTCCTCCTCGGGCGAGACCAGGGAGACGGCCAGCCCGGAGGCGCCCGCCCTGCCGGTGCGGCCGATGCGGTGCACGTAATCCTCGGGGGAATAGGGCAGCTCGAAATTGAACACGCAGGGCAGTTCCACGATGTCCAGGCCCCGGGCGGCGATATCGGTGGCCACCAGCAGCCTGTTCTTGCCCTGCTTGAAGCCCTCCAGCGCCGTCAGACGGTCCAGCTGGGCCTTGTCGCCATGGATCACGGCCGCCTCCACGCCGCGTCGCTGCAGCCGGCGGCCGAGCTTGTCGGCCGAGATCTTGGTGCGGGTGAAGATCAGGGCCTGGGCGATGCCGCGGCAGTCGACGACGTTGAGCAACGCGTCCAGCTTGTCGTCCTCGCGCACCCTGTGCACCACCTGCTCCACGGTCTCGGCCGCCGTGTTGCGGCGCGCCACTTCGACCCGCATGGGGTTGTGCAGGAAGCTCTGCGCCAGCCGGATGATGTCCTCGCTGAAGGTGGCCGAAAACAGCAGGGTCTGCCGCTGCCGCGGCAGCAGCGCGAGGATGCGCTTGAGGTCGGGCAGGAAGCCCATGTCCAGCATGCGGTCGGCCTCGTCCAGCACCAGGAACTGCACCTGGTTGAGCTGCACGGTGCGGTTGCCGGCATGGTCCAGCAGGCGGCCGGGGGTGGCCACCAGGATCTCGACACCGGCGCGCAGGGCGGCCTCCTGGGTATCCATGCCCATGCCGCCGTAGACCACGGTGCTGCGCAGCGGCAGCTGGCGGCTGTAATCGACCACGCTGTCGTGCACCTGGATGGCCAGTTCGCGGGTGGGCGCCAGCACCAGGGCGCGCACCGGATGGCGGGCCGGCGAGGTGCTGGTGTTGGCGTAGGGCTTGATGCGGTGCAGCAGGGGCAGGGCAAAGGCGGCCGTCTTGCCGGTGCCGGTCTGGGCCTGGGCCATCAGGTCGCGGCCGGCAAGCACCAGCGGGATGGCCTGCCGCTGGATGGGGGTGGGCGTGGCATAGCCCAGTGCCGTCACGGCGGCCAGGATCTCCGGGGCCAGATCGAGTTCCGAGAAATTGCTGGCCGCTTCCAAGGCGGCGGATTCAGTCATCGAGCACCCTTCACAATTAGATGTCTCGCCAGCCGAGCCCCCCGGCCTGGTCGGCGACGCCGATCTCTTCGGGAGCGCAGTCGAGCGCCCCGGCCAGGGCCGAGCGGGCCAGCGACGGCGTGTTGTTTTCCCCGCTCAGGTGGGCGGCCACCACATGCCGCAGCCGGGCCCGTTCCAGGCGGCCGAGCAGACCGGCCGCCGCCTCGTTGTCCAGATGCCCGTGGCGTCCCAGGATCCTGGCCTTCAGCGCCGAGGGATAACCACCGCCGCGGAGCAGGCCGATGTCATGGTTGCATTCCAGGACCAGGGCATCACAACCGTCCAGCCGCGCGACCATGTGCTCCGTTACATGCCCAACATCGGTGAGCATGCCCAGCCGCGCCCGGCCGTCGGACAGCACATACTGCACCGGTTCCCGAGCGTCGTGGGGCACGGGAAAGGTCCGCGCCAGCAGGTCGCCGATGCCGACTTCGGCGTCGCCGTCCAGCAGTTCGACCCGCTCGGGCGCCTCGCCCTGGGCCTCCAGCATCGCCAGACAGCCATGCGTCAGCCAGACCGGGCAACCGGCCCGGGCGGCCACGCGCGCGGCGCCCCTGACATGGTCGGTGTGTTCATGGGTGAGCAGCACGCCGTCGATCTCCGTTAGCTCCACATCCAGCCGACGCAACCTATGCACCGTCTCCTTGAGGCTGAAGCCGCAATCGACCATCAGCATGGTGGAACCCGAGGCCACCAGCCAGGCATTGCCCCGGCTTCCGCTTCCCAGGCAGGCAAACCGCACTACTTCAGCTGCTCGAAGAGCAGGTTGACGATGCGGTTGGCCGTCTCCTTGGAAGCCGTCTTGCCGGCTTCCGGCGCGACGGTCACCTGGGTCGCGTCGCCCTGCTCGTTGACCGCCACGCGATAGCGCTGGGCCTTGAGCTTGGTGTCGTCCTCGCTGCTCCAGAACGCGAGCCTGGAGAAGAAACCCTTGTCCTTCTTGCCGTCAGCCTCGGGATCGACATAACGCACGAAGTACAGCCCCGCCGCCCGGTCGCGATCCTCGACGGCGAAACCGACCCGGTCCAGGGCCAAGCCGACGCGCCGCCAGGCACGATCGAAGGGTTCCGGCAAGGCCAGCAGCGCGGCCCCGTCCGGGGTCCTGGACAGCTGGGCGCGGGGTTCGCCGGCCGCCTCGGTGAGGGCGGACTGGGCACGCTTCTCCTCGACGCCGAAGCGGACCATCAGCCGGCGCAGCATCTCCGCCTCCAGTTCCGGATCGGCGGGCCGGGGTTGCCAGACCGTGCGCCCCTGCCCTTGGTCGGCCCCCGACTGGGTGCCTTCGAAGACCTCGTACATGCCACGGTGACTGATGTAGATCTCGGTACCCGTGCCGCCCGCGGCGGGCTCCAGGCGGGTGCGGAACTTGTCGCGCTCGGCGGTCGAATAGACCGAGTCGAGCACCTTGCCGAGGAAGCTGCGCAGCATGTCCTGGGGAATCTTGGCCCGGTTCTCCGCCCAATCCGTCTCCATCACGCCGGCGTCCGGCATCTCCACGTTGATGATGAAGCCCAGTTCCTGCCAGAAATCCTTGACCACCGGCCAGACCTGGTCGGACGCCAGGTTCACCACCAGCCAGCGCTGCGTGCCGGCCCGCTCGATGCGCACGTTCTCCACCTGGGGCAGCAGTCCGGCGGAGGCGGTGGGCTGGGCGCCACGCTCCCTGCTGTAGGCGGAATAGGTGGCCGCACCCTTCGGACTGACGTCGGGCACCGCGTAACGACTGTCCCCGCCGGGCAGGATCAGGTCCGGCGGCACCTCCAGGGAGGGCACCGTGCCGGCGGACTGGTAATCGATCTTCTTGCTCTCCATGATGGAGCATCCGCCCAGGAGCAGGGCGGCGATCAGCAACAGGGGACTTCTCTGCATCTGGTCTTCCTCAGAGCACGCCCGCCTCGGCGAGGGCGGCGCGCAGGGTGTTGTGGTGCTGGGGTGAGAGAGGGGTGAGGGGCAGGCGTATGCCGGCCTCGATGCGGCCCATCTCGGCCAGGGCCCATTTGACCGGGATGGGATTGGCCTCGACGAACAGTTTCTGGTGCAGCGGCAGCAGGCGGGCATTGATCCGCCGCGCCTCGGCCAGATCGCCGCGCAGCGCCGCCGCGCACATCTCGTGCATGGCCCGCGGCGCGACGTTGGCGGTCACCGAGATGACGCCCCTGCCGCCCAGCAGCGTGAGGGCCAGGGCGCTGGCGTCGTCGCCGCTGTAGACCGCGAAGCGCTCGGGCGCGCGCCGGATCAGGTCGCTGCCCCGCTCGATGCTGCCGGTGGCGTCCTTGATGCCGATGACGCCAGGCACCTCGGCCAGACGCAGGGCCGTGTCGTTGGCGATGTCGGCGACCGTGCGGCCGGGCACGTTGTACAGGATCATGGGCAGGTCCACCGCCTCGGCGATGGCCCGGAAATGCCGGTACAGCCCTTCCTGAGTCGGCTTGTTGTAGTAAGGCGCCACGGACAAGCCCGCCGCGGCGCCGGCCTCCTTGGCGCAACGGGTCAGTTCGATGGCCTCGGCCGTGGCGTTCGCGCCGGTCCCGGCGACCACCGGGACGCGTCCCGCCGCCTGCTCCACCGCCGTGCGGATGAGCAGGCAATGCTCCTCCGGGGTGACGGTCGGGGACTCCCCCGTGGTCCCGACGATGACCAGGGCGTCGGTGCCCTGTTCCACATGCCAGTCAACGAGACGGCGCAGGCCATCGAGATCCAGGCGGCCATCGGCCAGCATGGGGGTAACCAGAGCAACGAGACTGCCGCTAAGCATTTATTTCGACCCGATCCGAAAAGTTGGGATTTTATATTAAAACCCGTCACGGCTTCAGGGCGGCCAGACGCTGGCGACGCGCTGGCAGGGGAACCGTCTCCAGGACGTCCTCGTAGGCCACGATGTGCAGCCTGCCGCGCACGAGCTCGATGAGCTCGCCGGGCATCAGCAGATGCTCGGGGTTGCGCGGTCGGCCATGGACCTCCTGGCCATGGGCGAAGGTGGCGTAGATGAGGGCCCCGCCCGGCGCCAGGGCGGCGAGCAGGTCCGCCAGCAGCGGGCGATGCAGATAGTTGATCACCACCACGCCCTGCCAGCCGCCGTCGCCAAATGGCCAGGCGTTCCCTTCCAGGTCGCGCTCCAGCCAGGTGATGCCGGGGGTGTCGCGGGCCGGGGCGGAAAGGGCCAGGTCCCGGTCCACCGCGGTGACCGCGTAGCCCAGGGAGGCCAGGTAGACGCTGTTGCGGCCACCGCCGCAGGCCACGTCCAGCACCCGTCCGCCGGCCGGTATCAGGCGAGCCCAGCGGCGCAGCCAGGGGGACGGGGTCACGGCGCCGCCACCCCCAGGGGCAGGCGGCCGACGGTCTGGATCGCGCTCAGCCACAGCCGCTCCAGGGTCTGGGGCAGGAAGGCCAGGCTGAAATAGAGCACCAGAAAGCCCGCCGCCAGGGTCAGCGGGAAGCCGACCGCGAAGATGTTCAGCTGGGGCGCAGCGCGCGACATCATGCCGATGGCCAGGTTGGTGGACAGCAGCGCGGCGGTCACCGGCAGGGCGATCTGCAGGCCGGCCGTGAAGATCACGCCGCCCCATCTCACGACGGCGGCCAGGTCGTAGCTGGACAGCGGCACGGCGGCCACCGGCAGGTCCGCGAAGCTGCGCGCCAGGGCCTCGATCACCAGGTGATGTCCGTTGAAGGAGAACAGGACGAGTGCCGAGGCAAGCACCAGGAACTGGGCTACCACCGGGGTCTGCGCGCCGTTGACCGGATCGAACAGGGTGGCGAAAGACAGGCCCATCTGCAGCCCCATGAACTGACCGGCGAACTCGACAGCGGCGAACACCAGGCGCAGCACGAAGCCGATCGACACGCCGATGAGGATCTGTTGCACCAGGATCAGCAGCCCCTCGCCGGACATCAGCGCCACCTGCGGAGGTGGCGGCAGGGTCGGGGCGATGGCCACGGTCAGCACGAAGGCGAAGGCTACCCGCACGGTGGCTGGCGCCGATCGATTGCCCAGCAGGGGGTCGGCGGACCGCCAGGCCAGGATGCGCACGAAGGGGAACAGAAAGGCGGCCAGGAACAGGTTCAGCTGGTCCGAGGTGACGGGGATCATGCGCCGCGCCTCAGCCGACCAGCTGGGGAATGCTCTCGAACAGGCGGGTGATGTACTCCACCATCAGCTGCAGGGCCCAGGGCCCGGTGATGACCATGACCAGGAACATCACCACCAGCTTGGGGATGAAGGTCAGGGTCAGTTCGTTGATCTGGGTGGCGGCCTGGAAGATGGATACCAGCAGGCCGGTGACCAGGGAAGCGAGCAGCAACGGGCCGGACACCATGCCGGCCACCTCCAGTGCCTGGCGGATCATGGCGATGACCGAATCCGGCGTCATGGCGGCTAGACCTGGAAGGTCTGCACCAGGGAGGCGATGAGCAGGTTCCAGCCGTCCGCCAGCACGAACAGCAGCAGCTTGAACGGCAGCGACACCAGGACCGGGGAGAGCATCATCATGCCCATCGACATGAGCACGCTGGACACCACCATGTCGATGATCAGGAACGGGATGAAGACGATGAAGCCGATCTGGAAGGCGGTCTTCAGCTCGCTGATCACGTAGGCCGGCACCAGCACCTTCATGGGCGTGGCCTCGGGCGTCTCGATGGGCGGGTGGTCGGCCAGCCGGACGAACAGGGCGAGGTCGCTTTCCCGTGTCTGCTTGAGCATGTAATCCCGGAGGGGTCCGCTGCCCTGCTCGATGGCCTGCTGGAAGCCGATCTGGTTTTCCGAATAGGGCTTCCAGGCGATGTCGTAAATGCGCTCGAAGACCGGGGCCATGATGAAGAAGGTGAGGAACAGGGCCAGGCCGATCAGCACCTGGTTGGGCGGCGCCTGCATGGTTCCGAGGGCCTGCCGCAGCAGGGCGAGCACGATGACGATGCGGGTGAAGGAGGTCATCATGAGCAGGACGGCCGGCAGAAAGGTCAGGGAGGTCAGCAGCAGCAGGGCCTCCAGGCTGAAGGTGTAGGACTGGCTGCCGCCGGGCCCCGGGGTGCTGGTGAAGGCGGGGATGCCGGGCGCGGCGAGGGCGATCGCCGGCAGCAGCAGCAGCAGGACCCCCAGCAGCCTGACCATGATCAGCCGTTCTTGCGCCGCGCCAGCAATTCGGAGAGTTTGCCCGGGAAGGATGCCGGCGGGGACGCATCGGCAAGCGTGCCTGCCCCTTCCGGCCGGGCCATGGTATGCAGGTGGCTGACGCTGCCGGCGGCCACGCCGATCAGCACCCACTGTCCGCCCACCTCCACCACCACCAGCCGCTCCCGGGTGCCGACCATGACGCCGCCCACCACCCTCACCACCCCCTGGCCGCCCAACTGACCGGGGGCCAGGCGGCGCAGCAACCAGAGGAAGCCGAACAGGGCGGCCAGCACGACCGCCAGGGCGACCAGGGCCTGGAACAGGGCGCCGATGGTGGAAACCTGGGATACGGCCGTGTCCGCCGCCAAGGCGATGTCAGGCAGGCAGACGGAGGCCGCCGCGGCCTTGCCGAGCGGGGACCTCATTTGTTGAGACGGCGCAGACGCTCCGCCGGACTGATGATGTCGGTGAGGCGAATGCCGAACTTGTCGTTCACCACCACCACCTCGCCCTGGGCGATGAGATAGCCGTTCACCAGCACGTCCATGGGCTCGCCCGCCATGCCGTCCAGTTCCACCACCGAGCCCTGGGCGAGTTGCAGCAGGTTGCGGATGGCGATGCGGGTACGCCCCAGTTCCACGGTGATGTGCACCGGGATGTCGAGGATGAGATCGAGGTTATTGGCGGCCGCCGGCACATGGTCAGGCGTCAGGTTCTGGAACACCTGGGCCTTCACGGCATCGCTCTGGGCGGGGGATGGCGCGTGAACCGCCTCGGACGCCTGCTGCTCGGCCAGCGCCTCGGCCCAGGCATCCTCCCCACCGCCCCCGGTGGTCTCCTGCTCGGCCAGGGCCGCGGCCCAGTCGTCGGCGGTGATGCTGTCCTTCTCGGCGTCCTCGCTCATACCTTGTCCCCGGCCACGCAGGTCATGCGATCCCCGGTCTGCAACACACGCCTAACCTTCAACGCGTACTGCCCGTTGACCTGACCAAAATGGCACTCCATCAGCGGCACACCATCCACTTGGGCGATGACCGCCTCAGGCAAATCCATGGATAACACATCCCCAACCCGCAAGTCCATGATCTGGCGGAGGGTCACCATCATGTGGCCCAGGTTGGCGACCAGTTCGACCTGGGCATCCTGGACCTGGTGCTGCATCTGGGTGATCCAGCGTTCGTCCGCCTCGGCCCGATCCGCCTGCATGGTGCTGTTGAGCTGGTCCCGCAACGGCTCGATCATACTGTAGGGCATGCAGACGTGGAAATCGCCGCCGCCGGCGCCCAGTTCGATGTTGAAGGTCGTCACCACCACGATCTCGGTCGGCGTGGCGATGTTGGCGAACTGGGTGTTCATCTCCGAGCGGACGTACTGGAAGGACAGATCGTGGATGGGTGCCCACGCCTTCTGGAACTCCTCGAAGGTGACCTCCAGCATCTTGTGGATGATGCGCTGCTCGGCGAGGGTGAAATCCCGCCCCTCGACCCGCATGTGGTAGCGCCCGTCGCCGCCGAACAGGGTATCGACCACCAGGAAGACCAGGTTGGGATCGAAGACGAACAGGGCGGTGCCCCGCAGGGGCGGCATCTGCACCAGGTTCAGGTTGGTGGGCACCACCAGGTTGCGCACGAACTCGCTGTACTTGATGACCGATACCGGCCCGACGGAGATCTCCGCCGTGCGGCGGATGAGGTTGAACAGGCCGATGCGGAAGTTGCGCGCGAAGCGCTCGTTGATGATCTCCAGCGTGGGCATCCGCCCGCGCACGATGCGTTCCTGGCGACCGATGTCATACGAACGTACGCCGCCCTCGGCCTCCTCGGCGACGGCCTCCTCCGCCTCCCCGGTGACGCCGCGCAGCAGGGCATCGACTTCTTCTTGGGAGAGGATGTCGTCGGCCACGCCGGCTCACTGCATGATGAACGACGTGAACAGCACGCCCTGAATCCCCTGCGCCGCCTTCTTGGCGCCGATCAGCGCGTTGATCTCCTTCTGCACGCTGCCGGCCAGTTCCTCCTTGCCCTCCAGGGTGGCCAGTTCCTCGGCGGTCTTGCTCGACAGCAGCCGCAGCAGACCGTCGCGCACCTCCGGCATGCGTTGCTTGATCTTCCCCTGCACCTCCGGGCTGGCGAGTTTCAGGGTGATCTCGACCTGCAACATGCTTTCCTGATCCGCCAGGTTGACCGTGAAGGTCTCCAGTTTCTCGTAGATGACGACCTCTTCCTCCTCGGCCGCCTCTTCTTCACCCTCCGCCTGCTGCTCGGCGGCCGGCTTGCCGCTCAGCAGCAGCACCGCGGCGCCCGTGCCGGCCAGAACGACCACCACGGCGGCGATGATGATGATCAGCAGCAGTTTCTTTTTCTTGGGCGGCGGTGCGGTGGCTTCTTCCGGTGCAGCGTCTTTCGCCATAAGGACCCCTAGACTTGACTCGATGACGAAATCTCAGAAAAACAGTGAGTTTCGCGATTCAGCTTATGTTGTTTGTGACTTCATGGCAAGTCGTGGCGCATGAACTGGAGCGCCGCAACATCGGGCACCCGACAGGGACGGGGCGGCCATGCGGTTGTCGGCTAGACGTAGAGGTCTACCAGACCCAGGACGGCGCGCGCGACCGGCCGGTCGTCCGGACCGGATTGCGCGGCGCCCCCCGCCGCGGCACGCATCGCCTCCCCCGGCCGGCGTTCGGCGAACGACTCGGCGCTCACCTGGGCCTGGCCCAGATTCAACCCGCTCTCGGCCAGCATCTCCCGCAGACGCGGCAGGGCCGCCTCGATGGCCTCCCGCACCGACTGCTGCGGCGAGAAGAATTGGGCGCCTGTTTCGTTGCCGGACAGCGACAGGCGCACCTCCACGCTGCCCAGATTGGGCGGATTCAGGGTCAGTTCCGCCAGGGTCGCATGCCGCCCCACCATCCAGACCACGCGCTGGGCGAATTCTCCATCCCAGCCCTGGGCGCGCAAGGGCAGTTGCATGGCCATCAGTTCACGCCCCGGAATGACACCGCGCGCCTGATCGACAACCCGCTCCATGGCCATGGGCTGAACCGACGCGGAGCGCAGCGCATCCGCCATCGCGCCGCCAGCCGTCATAGTGTTCTCGGACGGCGAGGCGGTGGGGGCGAGGAGAACATTCCCCAACCCCGGAGCCGCGTCTACCCGCGCCCCTTCCGGCAGGATTTGCCGAGCATCGGCAAGCATTGCCGTTGCCGCCATGCCTTCGCGCGGCGTGGCGGCAGCATCGATCCCGACGTCCCGTGACACCGACAGACGGGGTGAGGCCTGGTGCATGACGGAGGGAATCGGCAAGACGGCCGCGAAGGGAGTCGTCTGCAACATGGCCGGATCGGGCCAGGCCTGGCCAGGCAAGGTATCCTCCGTGACATCGAGACGGCCGCCGTCTTCGGCGGCATCGACGAGGGGTTGGGACAACTGCGACGCGGCGGGCAACAGGGCGGATGCGGGGTAGCCCGCCGACGCCGTCTGAGTGTCCACGGGCGCCCCCACCAGCCCCGGCAGCGCGGGCATGCCCATGGACTTGCCCACCTCGATCATGCCCAGGCGGGCGCGGAACAGTTGGGCAAAGGATATCGCGTCCTGGGCGCCCGCCTTCGCCAGGGGCATACCCTGGCCGCGCGGCGATAGGGACACTTCGCCTGCGACGTCTGCCGGAATCAGTGGAGTGGTCATGATCATGCCAGATTGATGGTCCGGCCCATCCCATGCAAGTTGCGTGCCGTCAGCATCGTTCCGCCTACCGGCTCCCCTTCTGTAATCGGGGTGACGCTTCGGAACCGCCCTACTCTCCGCCGGCGGCGGGCGGCAAATGCCTGTTTGCCTGCTCGTCGCTGAGCCGCTGCTCGCGTTTGTCCGCCTTGCGCGACTCGCTGGCGCGGTGGCGCTCGGCCAGCACCTCGTAGGCCTTGACCTTCTGACGCTGTTCCAGCCAGCCTTGGTGCGCCGACTGCCAGCGGGCGTGAGCCTGTTCCACCTCGCCCTCCTGCTGCCGGATGGCCAGCTCGATCTTGGCCAGGAAGAGGTGGTAGTCGCGCAGCAGATGGATATGCATGCCGTCAGCCGACGTGCTGCCCAGGCGTGCCTGGTATTCCTGGCGGAAGCCCTGCAGGTCCTGCAGCCTGCGCCGCGCCTCCTCCTCCTTCTGCTTGAGCAGGCGCAGCAGGCGTTCCGCGGCCTCCATGCGGTGCTGGGAGTGCTCCAGCAGCGGCTGCAGCGGAAAGCGCTTGGCCACCTCAGACCTCTTCGGTCTCCATCAGTCGGCGCGCCTCCTCTTCCAGCATCACGGGGATGCCATCGCGGATCGGGAAGGCCAGGCGATCGGCCTTGCAGATCAGTTCCTGCGCCTCCTTGCGATGCATCAGAGGCCCCTTGCACAGGGGGCAGACGAGGATCTCAAGCAGTTTCGCGTCCATGCGGCGGGCCTAGTCGTTGGTCAATGCGTGTTTGTAGCCCCCCGGCCACGACCGCGTCAACCTCCAGCGCCCAGGTGTCCGCGGACGCGAAGGCGGCGCATTTCACGGCGTCCTTGGCGGTCATCACGACGAAGCCCTCGGGCAGTTCTGCGGCGCGGAAGGGGTGGTGATCGGCGAAAGGGTGCGCGATCACCTCGGCGCCCAGTTCCCGCAGGGTCTGGAAGAAGCGCCCCGGGCGGCCGATGCCCGCCACGGCGTGGACCTGGCGACCACGCAACGCGGCGAGGTCGAGCCGGCGATCCGGGTCGCTCAGGTGGCGCAGGCCGACCGGGCGCAGGGCCATGGCATAGATCGGTGCGCGGCAGCCGAGGCCATCCGCGCTGCCGCCGTTGACCACCACCGCGTCGACCGCATCGAGACGACCGACCGGTTCGCGCAGGGGGCCGGCGGGTAGCGGCAGGCCGTTGCCGAAGCGGCTCGCCCCGTCCACCACGGCGATCTCCACATCGCGCGCCAGGGCGTAATGCTGCAGGCCGTCGTCGGCGATGAGCAGATTCACGTCCGGGTGGGCGTCGAGCAGGGCCCGGCCCGCGTCCGCGCGGCGGCGGCCGATCCAGACCGGCACGCCGGCGCGCCGGGCGATGAGCACCGGCTCGTCGCCCACTCGCGCCGGGTCGCTGGTCGCCGTGACCGCCATCGGGCCGGCCTCCCGGCCGCCGTAGCCGCGGCTGATCACCCCCACCCGCCAGCCCGCCTCGGACAGGGCCTGGACCAGCCAGAGGGTCAGGGGCGTCTTGCCGGATCCCCCGGCGGTGATGTTGCCCACCACGACCACCGGCACCGGCAGGCGCCTCGTGGGCAGCAGCCCCATGACGTAGAGCCGCCGACGCAGCCAGGCGACGACGCGGAACAGGACGGCCAGCGGGAGCAGCAGCGCGTGCCAGGCGCACCAGCCCTCCAGGCAGCGCGCCGGGAATGCCTTCAAGGCGCGGATTCGGCGGGGCTCTGGGCGACGAAGGTCACCCGGTTGTAACCGGCTCGCCGGGAGGCGTCCATGACGCGGATTACCGCCTGGTGGGTCGCCTTGGCGTCCGCCGAGATGACGATGACCGGGTCCTTCTCGCCGCCGGCGGCCTGGGTCAGCGCCTCGCGCAGTCCCTCGACCCCGCTGTAGGGCACCACCGTCTCGTTGAAGCGGTAATTACCGGCGGCGTCCACGTTGACCGCGATCTGGGCCGGCGTCTCCTTGGCGGTGTCGCCCTGGGCCTCCGGCAGGTTGATCTGCAGTTCGGCGAAGCGGGCATAGGTGGTGGTCACCATCAGGAAGATGAGGATCACCAGCAGGACATCGATCAGCGGGATCAGGTTGATCTCCGGATCGTCCCGCCGCCAGCCGCGCTGGAAGTTCATTCGCACGTCCTCACTTGCGTTCCGCGTGGACGATGTCCACCAGCCTGAGGGCCTGCTGTTCCATCTCCACCAGCAGGGCGTCCACCTTGCCGCGGAAGAAGCGGTAGAAGATCATGCTCGGAATGGCGACGATGAGCCCGAAGGCGGTGTTGTACAGGGCCACCGAGATGCCGTGCGCCAGGGCCGCGGGGTTCCCGCCGGTGGGGGTCTGCGAGCCGAAGATCTCGACCATGCCGATGACCGTGCCGAGCAGGCCGAGCAGGGGCGCCACGCTGGCGATGGTACCCAGCGAGGTGAGGTAGCGCTCCAGGTCGTGCGCCACGGCGCGGCCGGCCTCCTCCAGGGATTCCTTCATCAGCTCGCGGCTGGCGTTCAGGTTGCGCAGCCCCGCCGCCAGCACGCGGCCCATCGGAGAGCCTTCCGAGAGGGCCTTGAGGACGTCGCCGTTGACCCCCTGACGGCGCACGATCTCCAGGGTCTGCTCGAGCAGGTTGGGCGGGTTGATCTGCCTGGCGCGCAGGGTGTAGGAGCGCTCGATGATGATGGCCAGGGCAATGACGGACGCGAAGATGAGCGGCCAGATGGGCCATCCGGCTGCTTCGATGAGGGCTAGCACTCCCGGCACCTCGGTGTGGTTGGAATCCGCGATAATTTAGCCCGGCGGGGCGTGCCGGGGCAAGCCGGACTATAATGCCGGCCTGTCCCAACCATGGAAGAAACCCGCCGCCCGATGGCCGATCGTTCCACCGCCGCCCGCGCGCCCCGCCCGTCATGATCCGGAAATTCATCCGCAAGATGTTCCGCCTCGGCAGGAACGACGGGCAGCCGCTGATCCTGCCGGTAGCCGAGCACGGCATCACCCGCGACCGCATCTCCGCCTGCGCCCTCAAGGCCACCCGCACCCTGCGCGAGGGCGGTCACGGCGCCTTCGTCGTGGGCGGCGCGGTGCGCGACCTGCTGCTCGGACGCGACCCCAAGGACTTCGACGTGGCCACCGACGCCACCCCCGAGCAGGCGCGCGCCCTGTTCCGCCGCTCGCGCATCATCGGCCGGCGCTTTCGCATCGTGCACGTCTACTGCGGCGCCGACACCGTGGAAGTGACCACCTTCCGCGCCGGCGCCCAGGTCGGCGAGGAGGACGAGGACGATCGGGTGACCGCCGAGGACGGCCTGATCCTGCGCGACAACGTCTTCGGCAGCCAGGCGGAGGACGCCGCGCGCCGCGACTTCACGATCAACGCGCTTTACTACGACCCGGAGCGGGAAGAGGTCTGGGACTGGCACGGCGGCGTCCGGGACGCACGCAAGCAGACCCTGCGCATGATCGGCGACCCCGCCACCCGCTTCCGCGAGGATCCGGTGCGCATGCTGAGGGCGGCCCGCTTCGCCGCCAAGCTCGATTTCCACATCGCCCCCGAGACCCGCGCCCCCATCGCCGAGCTGGCGCCCATGCTCGAGCGCATCCCGGCCGCCCGGCTGTACGACGAGATGATGAAGCTGCTGCTCTCCGGCCACGCCGAGCGCGGCGTGCGGCAGCTGCGCGCGGAAGGACTGCATCACGGCCTGCTGCCCATGCTCGACGCCATCCTCGACGACCCCGTCCGGCAGCCCTTCCTGCACGCCGCCCTGCACGACACCGACGAGCGGGTGCGCCAGGACCGCTCCGCCTCGCCCGCCTTCATGCTGGCGGGGCTGCTGTGGTTCGACATGCGCGGCCTGTGGCAGGACTACCAGCGACAGGGCCAGTCGCCGGCGTCCGCCCTGTTCGCGGCCATGGACGACACCCTGGAGCGGCAGCGCGCGCGGCTCGCCTTCCCCCGCCGCCTGGACGGCATGATCAAGGAGATCTGGGTCCTGCAGCCGCGCTTCGAGCAGCGCAGCGGGGCACGCCCCTACCGGCTGCTGAGTCATCCACGCTACCGCGCCGGCTACGACTTCCTGCTCATCCGCGCCAAGGGGGGCGACGTCCCCCAGGAAATGGCCGACTGGTGGACCCGCTTCCAGGATGCCGGCGAGGAGGCGCGCGCCGCCATGCTGCTGCCGGCCGGCGAGGAGGCCCCGCGCAAG
>JALOTG010000120.1 GCA_025458005.1 Thiobacillaceae bacterium | reverse complement strand
CAGGAGATGCTCGGTCAACGGGCGGAACAGGCTCCCGTCGCCATGCGAGAACAGGCCGGAGTTGATCAGGTCGATGACGTCGCGCAGGTTCTCGTTTTGCGCATGGATTTCACGCGGGTGATAGCCGGCCGCCAGGGTCTCGCCCACCTGCTGCGCGGTCTTGCCGAACAGGAAGAAGTTGTCCTCTCCCACCGCGCGGCGGATCTCCACGTTGGCCCCATCCAGGGTGCCGATGGTCAGCGCGCCGTTCATGGTGAACTTCATGTTGCCGGTGCCCGAGGCCTCCATGCCGGCAGTGGAGATCTGCTCCGACAGGTCGGCGGCGGGATAGATGCGCTGGCCGGTCTTGACGTTGAAATCCGGGATGAACACCACCTTCAGCACCCGGTTGACCTGGGGGTCGCGATTGATCACGCAGGCCACCGAGTTGAGGAGCTTGATGATCAGCTTGGCCATCCGATAGCCGGGCGCCGCCTTGCCGCCGAAGATGAAGGTGCGCGGGGTGATGGCCAGCGACGGATCCTGCTTGAGGCGATGGTATAGGTGGATGATGTGCAGCGCGTTCAGATGCTGCCGCTTGTATTCGTGGATGCGCTTGACCTGGATGTCGAACAGGGTGTCCGGGTCGACGGCGACGTCGCAGACGCGGCGGATGTCCTCCGCGAGGCGCTCCTTGGCCAGGCGCTTGATGCGCTGCCAGCGGGCGCGGAACCTGCCGTTGTCGGCGTGGGGTTCCAATGCCTTGAGCCGTTCCAGGTCGCGCAGCCAGTCCCCGTCGATGATCTCGTCGATCAGGCCGGCCAGGGGCGGATTGGCCAGGGCCATGAAGCGGCGCGGCGTCACGCCATTGGTCTTGTTGCTGAACTTGTCCGGCCACATGTCATGGAAGTCCCTCAGCACCGTGCGCCTGAGCAGGTCGCTGTGCAATTCCGCGACGCCGTTGATGGCCATGCTGCCCACGCAGGCCAGGTTGGCCATGCGCACGCGGCGGACACCGTCGCCCACGCCCTCGTCGATCAGGGACATGCGGGCCAGCCGCGCGGGGTCGTCGATGAAGCGGACGCGCACGTCGTCCAGGAAGCGGCCGTTGATCTCGTAGATGATCTCCAGATGGCGCGGCAAGGTGCTCTGGAACAGATCCAGGGGCCAGGTTTCCAGGGCCTCCGGCAGGAGGGTGTGGTTGGTGTAGGCAAAGCTGCGCCGGGTGATGTCCCAGGCCCGCTCCCACTGCATCAGGTGCTCGTCCATGAGCAGGCGCATCAGTTCGGGGATGGCGATGGCGGGATGGGTATCGTTGAGCTGCACCACGAAGCGGTCCGGAAACTGGTCCAGGCTGCCTGGGTCGCTCAGGGCCAGGCGGATCATGTCCTGCAGCGAGCAGGAGACGAAAAAATACTGCTGGCGCAGCCTCAGGGCCTTGCCCGAGGCCGGCTCGTCATTCGGATAGAGCACCTTGCTGAGGTTCTGCGCCACCACCATTTCGTCCACCGCGCCGTAGTAGTCGCCGGTGTTGAAGGCCCGCAGGTCGAAGGATTCGCGCGCCTCGGATTTCCACAGGCGGAGCAGGTTCACGTTGATCACGCCATAGCCCAGGATGGGCGTGTCGTAGGCGATGCCGTAGACGGTGGACTCCGGCAGCCAGCGGAAGCGGACGCGGTCCTCTTCGTCCTGGTAGCGTTCGACACGGCCGCCGAACTTCACCGGATAGCGGCGCTGTCGCTGCAGTTCCCAGGGATTGCCGTCGCGCAGCCAGGCATCGGCCACCTCCACCTGCCAGCCATCCCTGATCGACTGCTCGAATATGCCGTACTCGTAGCGGATGCCATAGCCGATGGCGGGGATTTCCAGGGTGGCCAGCGAATCCATGTAGCAGGCGGCCAGCCGGCCCAGGCCGCCGTTGCCGAGCCCCGGTTCCGCCTCGGCCTCCAGGATGGCATCCAGGCTCAGCCCGAGTTGTTCCATCGCCTCGCGCACGTTGTGCTCGAGGCCGAGGTTGAGGATGTTGTTGCCCAGGTGGGGGCCGAGCAGGTATTCGGCGGACAGGTAGGCCACCGTCTTCGCGCCCCGGCGCTTGTAGTTCTCGCCCGTGGCCACCAGGCGGGACAGCATGCGGTCACGGATGGTGAAGGCCAGCGCCGTGTAGTGGTCGAGCGTGGTGGCGTTGTCGAGGGTGCGGCCGGCGACGTAGAACAGATTGTCGACGAAGGAGCGTCGGATGGCCTCCAGCGAGCCCGCGATTCGCGTGTGCAGGGCGCGTTCGGCGATGTCGGACATGGCGACGGCCTGCCGTCCCGTTATTTCTGCCGGTCGAGCAGGCCGCCCAGGGCGATCTCGTTGACCGCCACCGGCGTCCGGGCGAGCAGGCCATCGAGGTAGGCCGCCTCCATCTCCTGGGCCTTGCGCAGCCTCAGGCCGCGCGTCAGGGTGTCCTTCACCCTGGACAGCGGGAGCACCTCGGGCTCCTTGCGCTCGGCGAGCCTGAGGATGTGGAAACCTTCGCCGCCGGCCACCGGCGGACTCACCTCGTCGGGCTTCAGGCTCGCCAGGGCGGCACGGATGGACGGCAGCATGTCCTTCTCCGCCAGCCAGCCCATGTCGCCACCCTGGGCGGCGCTGGCGGGGTGCTGCGACGACTTGCGGGCGATCTCGGCGAAGTCCGCGCGCTTGCGGGTGGCCTGCCGGTGCACTTCCTCGGCCTGCCTGCGGGCCTTGTCGTCGGTGCCGGCGATGTAGATCTGGCTGACGCGGTATTGCCGGTCGGTGGTGAAGGCCGCCTTGTTGGCCTCGTGGGCCTCGCGCAGCAGATTGTCCGGGGGAAAGTCCGCCGGCGGCCGGGCAAGGTCGTTCAGATAGGCGGTGACCAGGGCCTGCTGGGCGGCCTGCTGCATGCGCGCGGCCACTTCCGGTTTACGGTCGAAGCCCTGGCGACGGGCCTCGGCGGCCACCGCGCGACGGATGAGCTCGGTGCGCACCAGCTGGTCCAGCGCGGTCTTGGTGCGAGTCTCCGCGGGCAGGGCCTCCGCCAGCTGACGGGTCTCGGCGAGGGTCAGGCCGATCTCCCCCATGCGCGCGACGATGTCGCCGTCGGCGGCCTGGGCGTGCAGGGCGAGGCAGGTGAGCAGGGCGAGGCCGACGCGGGCGGTGCTGGGCATGGTTTTCAAGCGGGTAGGTGGTTTAGGGCGGATTGCGATGCGGGCCATCCTATTTCAATCAGGTGACGCTTCCGTGAATGCCGCAGGGTCGGGCAATGGCGCCGATGGAAATGCAACAAGCGGCCCGCGGGCCGCCTGTTGAAGAGAAATTCCCTTGCGCCTGATGAAGTCGGGGCGTTCCCTGCTTAGGCCCGACGACGGCGCGCCACCAGGCCCAGCAGGCCCAGGCCGGCCAGCATCATGGCATAGGTCTCGGGCTCGGGGACGGCGAACACGGTGGTGTCGGGCACCATGAGGCTGTTGTCGCCGCCGACCACGATGTTCCAGTTGCCGGCATCGTTCACCAGCGGGGCATAGGCCGAGAAGGTCACTTGACCGAGGCGCGCGCCGCTGTATTCGGCGTAGTCGGTGCTGCTGGTCAGTACCACGGCGTTCACGCCGGCGGTCAGGCCGGCCGGAGCCAGGTTGGTGGTGCCCTCGCTGGAGATGCCGGCCAGGAACACGCTGGGCGCCGTGTGGCTGGCGCCCAGATAGGCGTATATGGTCTCGCTGGTGGCGCTCAGGCCCAGGTTGGCGTTGTCGACGATGCTCAGGCTGCCGAAGGAGGCGGCCGGAACCGAGTCGATGGCGCTGAAGCGGATGACGCTGCCGGCGGCGATCGCGCCGGCGCCGGTGTTCCACAGGTGGGCGGACTCGCCGCTGTTGAAGACGGCGCCGCCAAACTCGTTGTCGCTGAAGTAGATGTGGGTATTCGGCGCCAGGTCGACGAAAGTGACCATGGCCCAGCCGTCCTCGTCGGCGTTGAAGGCGGTGAAGGCCAGGTCCCCGGTGGTCAGGGCCTGGGCGGGGGCGGCGAAGGCGCTGGCCAGGGCCAGGGCGAACAGGCTGTTACGCATCTCTCATACTCCCAATTGATGTGAATAGGATGCCTTGCGGCGCAACTGCAGGCCCACCAGGCCCAGGCCGGCGAGCAGCATGGCCCAGGTCTCCGGTTCGGGGATGGGGCTCAGGGTCATGCTGGCGGTGTGGGCGCTGACCGCCAGCAGTTCGGGCAGCTCGCCGGCCAGGAAGCCTTCCTGGGGAACGGCCGCCTCCACCCAGCTCTGGATGTTCAGGGTGACCACGTCGCCGATGCGGGCACCGACGCCGAAATTCACGCTGTCTTCGAAGCTCTGGGGCAGGTAGCTGAAGAGGTTGCCGCCGTTGAGATCCAGGGAGACCAGGAAGTCATGGGCAGTGGCCCCATCCGCGTCGGTGTAACGGTTGAACGCGGCGTTCAGGCTCAGCCAGACCGGGTCGCCGTCCGCCTCGCCCAGTTCCGGGAGGATGCGGAAGGACTGGCCGGTGATGGTGTGCACGCTGGCGTGGACCCCGGCCTTGCCGTCAGCCGTGAAATCCGCCCAGGCATCGATCAGGGCGACGTTGTCCAGGGCGGCGGTCCTGCCGTCGCCGTTGTAGTCGGCATCGCCGTAGCTTTCCTGGGCGGTGATGAGGTAACCGTAGTTGCCCAGGGCGCTGGTGCCCTCGACCTCGGTGTCGCCATAGGCATCGAAGGACCAGGCGCCCATGTTGACGGGATCGTCGGCATGGCTGGCGCCGGCCGGCCCGAAGCCCTCGTCGTCGACCACGATCGCGTCGCTGACGCGGTGACCATCGATGAGCGTGCTGCCGGCAACCATTTCCCAGGTGGCCGCCTGCGCGGGTTGACCGGCCAGCCCGGCCAGGGCCAGGGCGGCGAGGAGCAGCTTGCGTGTCATGGTGATGCTTCCTTTCTTTCGGGTTCAGCTCAGTTGGCGCGCTGGATGCGGGCCTGGGCGTTCGGGTAAGTGGCGGGATTCACCGTGCCGTAGTGCAGCAGATAGGCCTCCAGGGCATCCAGGTCCAGGGCGCCACCGAGCGGGTCGGTGCCCTGGGCGAAGACGGTAAACAGATCGCCGCCGTCGGCCAGGAAGGAGTTCATGGTCACCCGGTAGCCGGCGTTGGGATCGATGCTCACGCCGTTGAGCTTGATGCTGGCGGGATCGACCTTGTCGCAGGCGGGGCCGGCGGCGTTCCAGGTGTAGGTGAAGTCGTTCGAGACCTGCAGGATGCGGTTGAAGGGCTGCATGTTGGGGCAGCCCATGAACTGCTGCTCCAGGAGCGCCTCGATCTGTGCGCCGGTCAGGGTCTTGGTGACCAGGGAGTTGCCGAAGGGCTGGACCGTGAAGGCTTCGCTGTAAGTGATGTTGCCGTCGCCCTCCGTGCCGCCCTGCAGGTAGGAGATGTCGGCGCGGATACCGCCCGGATTCATGAAGGCGACCAGCGCGTCGCCGTAACCCGGCTCCTTGGTGGCATGCAGTTGGGCGTCGGCGATGATGTCGCCAAGCACGGACTCGCCGGCGCCGTTGGCGCTCCGGCTGAGTACCGCCGTGTTGTGGCCTATGACGCGGTTGGCCAGGTTCTGGTACGCGCTGGAGCCCAGGTATTTGTTGATGATGCCGGTGACAGCGGGGTCCTTGGCCACCGCATCGGGGGTGCTCTGGGGCCAGTTGGGCAACTCGGTGTTGCTGGCGGTGGCGTGGGCGACGTCACGGGTGGTGGTGTCGATCACCAGGTTGATATCGGTCAGATAGCGCGCCTGGGGCGAGCCGGCGGTTACCAGGATGTTGCGGCCCGCCTTGTTGGGCAGGTTGCAAATATAGGCTTGGTGGGTGTGGCCGGAGATCACCGCGTCCACCTCGTCGTCCAGGCGGCTGACGATGTCGACGATCGGTCCGGACGCCCCGTTGCAGGCGTTGATGCCACCACTCGCGTAGCCTCCCTCGTGCACCACCACCAGGATGCTCTCCACCCCCTGCTTTTTCAGTTCGGGGACAAGGGCGTTGACCGTTTCCGCCTCGTCCTTGAATTCCAGGCCCTCTACGCCGGAGGGGGTGACAATGCTGGGCGTGTTTTTCAGGGTCATGCCGATGAAGGCCACCTTGTTGCCCTTGAAGTGCATCACCTTGTAGGGCGGGAACAGGGTCTTGCCGGTGCTGGCATCGACTACGTTGGCGGCCAGGAACTGGAAGTCAGCGCCGCCGAAGGGATCGCCGTCCAGGCAGCCGTCCACCGGGTGGCAGCCGTTGCCGCCCTTCTGGTTGCCGTGGGCCATGCGCAGCAGCTCGTCCTTGCCCTCATCGAATTCGTGGTTGCCCACGGCGTTGATCATCAGGCCCATCTGGTTCATGGCCTCGATGGTGGGCTCGTCATGGAACAGGGCGGACAGCAGGGGGGTTGCACCGATCAGGTCGCCGGCGGAGACGATGGCGGTGTTGGGGTTGCTGGCGAGGCGGTCCTTGAGCAGCACTGACAGGTGCTCCGCGCCGCCGCGGAAGCTGGCGACACCACTGATGACGGTCTTTACCGGCTCCAGTTGGCCGTGGAAGTCGCCGAAGGTCAGGATCTGCACCTCCAGGGTCTTGCCCACGTCGGACTGGGCGGCGGCGCGCATGATGCGACTGCGTTCCCGGGCGTTGATCTGGCGGCCCTTGAGCAGGTCCAGGGTGACCTGGGAGACATGGCTGACGAACTGGCCATGATTGCCCCAGGTATTGGGTTCATCCTGGATCAGTTCGTTGATGCAGCTGCCGTTGACATCGCGGTCGGCCACGCTGCTGTCGATGCTGCCCAGCGTGACGTTGCCGTCGCAGCCGGCGGCGGCAATGGCGGGGGCGGACAGGGCCAGCAGAGTGGCCACGACGAGGGGTTTGAGGGCGGTGGTCATGGGGCGGGCTCCTTGCGACGGACATTGATGCCCGCATCCTGGCGCCGGTCTGTGACACGTATATGTCCGCCGGCATGGTCCGGGATGAGCCGATCGAGCGCGGCGGCGGATGACCATGGCTCATGCGGCTCATTCCCCGGCGTGCGTCTTGTCATCAGGCGGACACGACCCCCGGCGAGCATGGCCCGATCGGAACCACCGGGGCGTGACATGGAGATGAACCCGAACTGCGACGACGTGACGGTCGATTGGGAGGATGCCGACGACCCCTTCGCCCAGGACGATTTCTACGATGACCTGGCCTACCTGTACCTGGTCAGCGGCGGGGTCTGGCCGGATGCACGGGCTCTCGATCGATTGCCCAGGCTGGAGGCGAGCCTGCGCGTCGCCGACTTCTTCGACGACCTCGCCCCGGAGCTGGACAAGTAGCGGCGGCTGAGGGCGGTCGCCGCCCTCAGCCCACGGCATACGCCGCGGGCGCGGGCGGCAAGGGTCAGGCCCCGCGTCGGCGGGCCATGAAGCCCACCAGGCCCAGGCCGGCCAGCAGCATGGCCCAGGTCCCGGGCTCGGGCACGGGGGCGGTGTAGCCGGCCAGGACGCTGTCGTCCACCTCGCTCTTGTAGGCGTGCAGCACGCCGGGCAACCGGCTGTAGCCCACCGGCGCGCAGGCGACACCCAGGGTGCATTCCACGGTGGCACCGGTGGCGAAGTTGAACCAGACGTCGAATTGCTCGCCGCTGCCGGTCTGGGTCACACTGTAGTCGTTGTCGGTGCCGGCCACCATGACGTAGCTGCCGTCATTCAGCCGCGGACCCACCACCAGGCCTTCCCATTTTTCCGGGGAGACGTTGCCCAGGGCGGCCAGGGTGTCGGCGTCCAGGTCGATCCAGACCTCCGTGGACTTGCTCGCCGGGGTGAATGAGGCGCCCGCGGCATCCAGATCGATGCCGCTCACGTCGCTGGCAGCGCTCAGGTCGATGGCGTAGACCCGCTTGTCCGCGCCACTAACGGTCGCGCCCACGCCCAGTCCCCGGTTGTTGCGCTCCAGCACCAGCAGGCGATGGTCGTCCAAGGCCACCAGGGCGGACACCCCCGGACTGTTGCCGCTGATGTCGAATTTGTAGGCGTACTGCGCTTCGGCATCACCAGACGTGGTGTCGAACTGCACGATGCGGGTGTAGGCGCCGGTCAGCTCGTCTCGCATCTGGCTTTGCAGCATGGCATAGGCCTTGGTGCCGTCCGGACTGATGGACAGACCTTCATAGCCGCGGTTGCCGGACTTGCCCTTGGTGTTGCCGGTGTTGTCGGCGTAGTTGGGCACCCCGCTGTCGTTGCGGGGGATGACGTTGGACGGGTTGTTGAAGGCCCGGATGAACTGACCGTTGCGATCGAATTCATAGAGCGCGGGGCCGTATTCGTCGGAGACCAGGAGATGGCCGTTCAACGGACTGACCACGAAGCCTTCCGGGTCGAAGGCGTTGCCGAGCACGTTGGTGGGGCTGGGCGCCAGACCGTTGAAGGCATTGGCGCCGTTCATGAACTTGATGGTCTGCTGGACCTGGAAGTTGGAGATGGCGCCGGTATCCATGTTCACGTCCAGGGTGAAGCGCTGCACCCGGGTTTCGTAATTCAGCAGACCGCCGCCCGGGCCCCGGTCGGAAAGCCCCCACCACTGGTTGCGATTGGGGTCGTAGTACAAGTCGGAGAAAAAGCCCAGTCGGCCGTCGTTGACACTGCTGCCGAACTGGTCTCCGCTGTCGCCCGGGATGACCAGGCCGTTGACGAAGGCGGGGGCGGCTTGTGCGCCGGCGGACATGGCGAGGCCGAGGCACAGGGCGGAGACGAGCGTGGGGAGGGGCTTGAGGGTCATGCAGCTCTCCTGGAAGGGGCGTTGTACTGACGGCAACCGGTGGCCGGCAAGGGCCGGCCATGGAAAAAATAAGACCGTTGGGTTACGGATTGATGACGGTCGTGCGGGGCCTCAACCGCGCCGGCGGGTGGCCCACCCCACCAGCCACCCCACCAGGCCCAGGCCGGCCAGCATCAGGGCGTAGGTTTCCGGCTCGGGGACGGGGGCGGCGGTCACCACCAGGGTGGGCCCGGCGTAGTTGAAGTGGGTGTGGCCGGCGTAGGTGGCGGCGACATCCGCGGAGGCGTCGACCAGGGCGAGGGTGACCCGGTGGTCGGCCAGGATGTCGTCGGCCAGCGCCAGCCCGCCGGCGCTGTTGGCGCCGCCGGCGTCATACAGGGCGTATTGCTCCAGGCTGCCGCTGCTCACCTCGGTGAAGGTGTAGCCGAGGATCTTCACGGCATCGGCGAAGTCGCCGGCGAAGGGATATTGCAGAGCGCCGGACTGGAGAGGGTCGCTGCCGTCCATGCCGGTGAAGTAGATGTCCACATCGCCGTCGCTGGTGAAGCTGGCGTTGGCCTGGGTAAGGCGCAGCACGACGCTGTCCAGGGCCCAGCCGCCCGCGCCGTAGGTGGCGTCGAAGCCGCCCTTCAGCGCGGACAGGTCGAAGCGGGCCACGCCATAGGAGGCGAAGCCGCCCTTGCTGACGCCTTCGATGTTGAAGAAGGCAAGGCCGTTGTTGCCGGTGCGGGGACCGGCGGGCTGGATGGTGGCGTTGTCGACGGCCTCGGCGCTGGCGGTCTGGGCCGCCTGGGCGGCGTTCGTGAACAGGGAAGCGGCGAGGAGGGCGGCCAGGGGGAGCGGATGCATGGGCGGATTCCTTTCCTTGATCGGGCAGGTGGGGCCTGTCGCGCCGGACTCAGGCGGCGCGGCGGCGGGCCATGAAGCCCACCAGCCCCAGGCCGGCCAGCATCAGGGCGTAGGCCTCGGGCTCGGGCACCGGGTTGATCGTCACGTCCACCCACACGGCCTTGTGGTCGGAGGTCACGTAGTTGGCGTAGAGGTTGTAGGGGTCGCGGAAGGCGCCGACGATGGCCCAGTTCGGGTCAATGGATTCGGGCCAGAAGATGCCGCCGTCCTCGATGCCCATGTTGGCCGAGGGCAGCACGTAGTCCACGCGCAGGTTGCCCGGCGCGAGGTCGTTGAAGTCGGCGGTGTCGAACATCGGGTCGGTGACATGGCTCTGGTTGGCCGTGCCGTTGTTGTCCGGCCAGGTGGCGGCCTCGATACCGCCGGGGGCCGAGGGTGTGTTCAGGGTGTTGACCAGCGGGTCGTCCAGCAGCTGGTGGATGGCGCCCAGGAAGGAGTCGCCGTCGCCGGGATCGGCATTGTAGTCGCCGGCGATGACGAACCGGGCGCCGGCGGCGAGGCCGCCGGTGCCGCCCTGGTCATCGTAGATGTAGCCCGCGCCGTTGATGTAGTCGGCCCAGAAGCGGATCTCGTCGTGGTTGCGCTTGCCGTTGCGGTCCTCGGTGCCGTCGAAGGTGGGCGGGGTGGGGTGGGCGGCGAGGAAGTGCACCTCCTGGCCGTTGATGCGCACGGTCACGTCCACGTGGTTCTTGGAGGACAGGCGCAGGGCATCCTTCTCCGCATTGTTGTAGAAGCCGCTGCCGTCGGCCGACCAGAGCTTGTGGGCGGTGGGGTCGTTGGTCAGCAGGTTGCCGGGCATGTCCTTCCACAGGAAGTTCTGGAAGGTGCGCACGCCGACGATCTCGTGCTTGGAGTAGAGGGTCATGCCGTACTGGCCGGGGAAGTTGCCGAAGCCATAGGCGTCGTTGCCGCCGCCGACCGCGCCGTTGTTGTCCAGGTCGAGGCCGCTGGCCAGGCCGGTGTTGGTGTTGGGCGTGTAGCGGTAGGGGAGGCTCAGCGTTTCGGTCATGCTGCGGCCGTCCACGCCGCCATGCGGCGTGAACAGGAAATTGTTCTGGAAACGGTAGGCGGCTTCGCTGGAGTAGCCCAGGGGCATGGGCGTGCCGCTGGCGGTGGGGGTGCCGTTCAGGTCGAAGTCGAACTCGTTGACCAGCAGCACGTCGGGGTTGATGCGCTGGAGGGTCTCGGCCACGTTGTGGATCTGCTGGATGCGCTTGCCCACCGTGGTGGTGAAGTTGGCATCGCCCGGCCATTCCAGGTCGGACAGCAACTGGCCGCTGGCGTCGCGGTTCAGCGAGGCGTTGAAGGTGGCGAAGCGCACGGTGGCGGGGGCCGCGTCGAGATTGAAATCCTGATGGATGGTCACATTGCTGAATGTACTGGCGTGCGACGGGCCGGCCTGGAAGGCGGCGCCGATGAGCAGTGGCAGCAGGCTCAGGGCGAAGGTCTTGTTCTGGGGCTGGGGCATCGTTCTCTCCTCGGGCTTGCGAAAGGGCTCGGTGGTGCGGCCGGTCATCCCGACCGGGCATGGGGGGACAAGTTAGCGGGGCTGTATGACGACTTCGGGTAGGCCCCGGGGGCGGATTAGTCCTTTCGACTCAGTCCGGCCGACAGGCCACCCCGGCTGGGAAAACGCGGCCGCCCCGGGGCGGCCGTGGTCGTCTCAGGCGCGGCGGCGGGCCATGAAGCCCACCAGGCCCAGTCCGGCCAGCATCAGGGCGTAGGTCCCGGGCTCCGGCACCGGCTGGGCGAGCGAAATGAGGATGAACTCGTTGTTGTCGGACACGCCGAAGGCACGTCCGGAGCTGCCCGGATAGTTGTTGTCGTTGATCACCAGCAGGGTGGACGGGTCGACGACGAGCACGTCCTCGATGGTGACGAAGGGGAAGTTGAACGTGGTCTTGCCGTCGCCGTTCAGGTCGTCCGGATCGGCGATGTTCATCAGGTCCACCACCTCGGTCTTCTCGGCGAAGCCCTCGGCGTCCGTCCTGCTCAGGTCGACCTTGAAGATCTTCTTGAACTGGGCCGGGTTGGTGTACTCGGGCATGGTGGGGTCGCCCTGGCGGCCGTCGCGCTCGATCACCAGGAACTGGGTGTCGCTGATGGCGGTGAAGTCGCCGATGGCGTGGCTGGCGGACTCCATCCGGTAGGCGTGGCTGTTGCCGGTGTAGGCGCCGGAGGCCAGGTCGAACTCGTTGATGATCAGCCGCTGGGCATTGGGGTCGTCGTTGATGCGCTTTTCCAGCAGGGTGTACAGCGCGGTGCCGCTCTTGTTCAGGGCCATGCCTTCGAAGCCGCCGGAGCCGTTGAGATTGTAGGCGCCGCCGCCCAGGTAGGGATTCTGCGGCGACTGCACCAGCGGATTGCTGCCGAAGCCGCGCGTGTTGGGGGTGGGGATCTCCCGCTGCAGCACCTTGCCGGTGGCGTCGGTCTTCACCAGGAAGGGGCCGAACTCGTCACCGAACCACAGGTTGCCGTCCTTGTCCTTGCGCACCGATTCGATGTCGAGGTCGTAACCGGTCAGCAGGCGGCCGTTCTGGATCGCGGCGTCGACCGGGATGTTGTTCCCGCCGTTCGGGTAGTGGGCCATGCTGGCGACGATGGGAAAGCCGAGCTTCTGGTCCGGGTCGCGCAGCTGGATGTAGCTGCTGGCGTTGAAGCCGGGCAGGGCGGCGCCGGTCGCGAAGTCCACCGGCGAGACCGTGCCGCCGCCGCCGCTGGCGGTCCTGAAGTCGGGACGCACGGCGAACATGCGCAGGAGGGTGTCGGCGGAATTGGCCTTGGCGCCGAAACCGTTGTCCTGCATGACATAGAAGGTGCCGGGAACGGGGCCGTCGAGCACCGCCGAGAAGCCCTGTACGGGCTGCTTGTCGACCAGCGGCAGGGGGTTGCCGAAGGCGCCGGCGCCGGCGAACTGGCCGGAGGTGGGGCCATCGGCGAAGGTGTTGGCGTGCAGCGAGGCGAAGCCGACCAGGGTGTTGGCGGCGCCGGCGGCGGTGGCGGACAGGCCCACGGCCAGGGCCAGGGCCAGGGTGAGGGGTTTCAGGGCATGCATTTGACTCTCCTGGGTGGTGGGTTCAGGCCTTGCGGCGGCGGGCCATGGCGCCCACCAGGCCGAGACCGGCCAGCATCAGGGCATAGGTCCCGGGCTCGGGGACCGCGGCCAGGGCGGCCACCCCGGTGTCGGGGAAGTCGGTGAATACCCCGTCCACCCCCAGGTTGAAGTAGTACTCCATCTCGGCCTGCGGATCGGCGAAACCATAGCCGCTGGCGTCGTTGCGGAAGGTCCAGGTGTGGATCTCCAGGCCCGCTGCATGGGCGGCCTCGATGACGCCGGTGGAGCCGTCGACGCGGCGGTCGTTGATGGTGAGATGGCCATCGCCGGTGCGGTCCACGCCGTCGGCCACGGTCTTCACCAGGTAGGGCTTCCACGGCCCGACGCCGTCGGCGTAGCCGGCGATGAAGGCCAGGCCGTCGGCGGTCAGCAGGTCGGCGAAGGTGCGCGGATCGCCGGCGACGATGAAGTCATAGGGCTGGCGGTAGGGATCCACCAGGCTCATGGAGCCATCCGGGTTCACGTCGTCGGCGTCGATGAGCTGCACCAGCTTCAGGTTGGTGATGGTGTTCAGGTAGCGCAGGTTGGCCGACTCGAAGGACTGGATGAAGACGGGGGCGTCGCGGTCGTTGCCGTAGGCGGCGTGCAGCCTGGCCACCAGGGCGTCCTCCATGGCCAGGCCGAGGCCCTGGTGGAAGGTGGGGTGCTTGGTCTCGGGGTAGATGCCGACGCCGTGCGTCTTGGCCAGGGTGATCACCTCGTCCAGGGTGGGGATCTCGTACAGGCCGTTGTGGCTCTGGTCGCGGTTGGCGCGCGGCTGGATGGCGCGAAGCTGCTTGATCTCGGCCAGGGTGAAGTCGCTGGCGAACCAGTCGGTGGTGGCCACGCCGTCCACCACCTTGGTGGTCTTGTAGCCGGCGAACTCGGGGCGGGAGGCGACGTCGGTGGTGCCGCCCAGCATGGGTTCGTGGCGGGCGATGAACTGCCCGTCCTTGGTCAATACCAGGTCCGGTTCGATGAAGTTGGCGCCCTGCTGGATGGCCAGCGTATAGGCGGCCAGGGTGTGCTCGGGCAGGTAGCCGGACGCGCCGCGGTGGGCGATGACGATGGGTTTCTGGCCGTTCAGGGTGTTCCAGGCCAGGGCGGAGGGGGATGTCATGCCGGCAAGGGTAGCAGCGGCCAGCAGGGCGAACAGGGACAGGCGAGTCTTCATGGAGCCTCCAAGAATGGGATGGGTTGTTATGCGTCAACCGTTGGACGATATCAGTATCACTTTCTTTACGCCTTATCCCGGAACGCAGATTTGGGATACTGTGAATTCCTTCGGTGATTTCGAGAATGATTTTGATAAAATGACGTGTTTTGATGTGGTGTTTGTACCGAGGGGAATGACGAAAGAAGCGTT
>JALOTG010000119.1 GCA_025458005.1 Thiobacillaceae bacterium | reverse complement strand
TGGCCGGCATCCCCGGCACGCTGGGCGGCGCGCTGGCCATGAACGCCGGCTGCTACGGGCGCGAGACCTGGGAGATGGTGGCCCAGGTGCTGACCATCGACCGCGCCGGCGAGCTGCGCACACGCCTGCCGCCCGACTTTCAGGTCGGCTACCGCCACGTGGCGCCGCGCGTGCCGGGCGACGAATGGTTCGTCGCCGCCTGGCTGAGCCTGCCCATGGGCGACGGCGTCGCTTCCCGGGAGGAGATCAGACGCCTGCTGGCCCGCCGGGTGGCCAGCCAGCCGCTCAACCTGCCCAACGCCGGCTCCGTGTTCCGTAACCCGCCCGGCGACCACGCCGCTCGCCTGATCGAGGACTGCGGCCTGAAGGGCCGGCAGATCGGCGGCGCGCGGGTGTCCGAAAAGCACGCCAACTTCATCGTCAATGTCGGCGGCGCCACCGCCACCGACATCGAGACCCTGATCGAAACGGTGGAACGCCAGGTGGAAGCGCAGACCGGCGTGCGGCTGCAACGCGAAGTGAGGATCATCGGTGAAAAGTGACATGGGCAAGGTCGGCGTCCTGCTCGGCGGCACGTCCGCCGAGCGGGCGGTTTCGCTCAAGAGCGGCGCGGCGGTGCTGGCGGCCCTGCGCCGCCGGGGGGTCGACGCCCACCCCTTCGATCCGGCCGGGCAATCCCTGGAGGCACTGCAGCGGGCGGGCTTCGAGCGGATCTTCGTCATCCTGCACGGCCGCGGCGGCGAGGACGGCACGATGCAGGGCGCCCTGGAACTGATGCGCATCCCCTACACCGGCAGCGGCGTGATGGCCTCCGCCCTGGGCATGGACAAGTGGCGCACCAAGCTGGTCTGGCGTGGCGCCGGCCTGCCCATCCCGGATTTCGTCCTGCTCGACGCGGACAGCGATTTCGAGGCCGTGGAGCGGCAACTGGGCCTGCCCCTGTTCGTCAAGCCGGCCAACGAGGGCTCCAGCGTCGGCATCAGCAAGGTCAAGGCGCCAGGCGGCCTGCGCGCCGCCTACGCCGAGGCGGCGCGGCACGACCGCCTGGTGCTGGCCGAGCAGTACATGGGCGGCGGAGAGTACACCGTCGCCGTGCTCGGCGAGGGGGCCGACCTGCGCGCCCTGCCGCCGATCCGCATCATCCCGGCCACCGAGTTCTACGACTACGAGGCCAAGTACCACCGCGATGACACCCGCTACCTGTGTCCCTGCGGCCTGCCGCCCGAGCAGGAGGCGCGCATGCGGGCCCTGGCCGTGCGCGCCTTCGAGGTGCTCGGCTGCCGCGGCTGGGGGCGCGTGGACGTGCTACTCGACGCGCACGGCGAGCCGCGCCTGCTGGAGATCAACACCGCGCCGGGGATGACCGACCACAGCCTGGTGCCGATGGCGGCCCGCGCCGCCGGCATGGATTTCGACGCGCTGTGCCTGCGCATCCTGGAGCAGGCGCGTTGCGAGACCCCCGGCCGGGGAGGGACGCCCGATGTGGGATAACCCCAGGCTCCTGAACCGGATCAGCGCCGCGCTGTTCCTGCTCGCCGGCCTCGCCGCCGGGGCCGCGGCCACGCGGGCGATCACCGAGGGGCTGTTTCCCTTCCGCCAGGTCACCGTCCTGGGCGCCCGGCACACCGAGACCCAGCGCGCCATGACCGGCGTCGTGCGCAGCCTCCAGGGCGGCTTCTTCACCCTCGACCTGGAGGCCAGCCGGCGGGCCTTCGAGGCCGTGCCCTGGGTGCGCCAGGCGACGGTGCGACGGCTGTGGCCGAACCGTCTGGTGGTGCAGGTGCAGGAACACATCCCGGCCGCCGCCTGGAACGGCCAGCAGATGCTGGACACCCACGGCGAACTGTTCGACGTGCGCCCCTGGGCCGGGCTACCACGCATCCACGCGCCCGCCGGAATGGAGCGCGAGGTGGCCAGGCGACTGGCCGACTTCCAGACCATCCTGACCCCCGAGGGCTGGCGCATCGAGGCCCTGCAGGTCAGCCCACGGCGGGCCTGGCGCGTGACCCTGCGCGAACGTCCGGCGACACCGGCGCCGTCCGGAGCGGCCTCGGAAAGCCACGTCGCCGTCAGCCTGGAACTGGGTCGGGAAAAACTTTCCGAGCGGGTGCGGCGTTTCGTGCTGTTCCACGCCGCGGCGGTGGCCAGCGTCGGGGAGATCACCCAATTCGACCTGCGCTACCCGAACGGCTTCGCGGCCCAGCAGGCAAAGGGCAAGGCAAGGGCATAACGGACTCGGCAAGATGAAGGAAAAACAGGATCTGATCGTCGGACTGGACATTGGCACCGCCAAGATCGTCGCCCTGGTGGCCGAGGTGCTGCCGGAGGGCGGCATCAACATTGTCGGCATGGGCTCGGCGCCCTCGCGTGGGCTGAAGAAGGGCGTGGTGGTGAACATCGAGGCCACCGTGGCGGCCATCCAGCGCACCCTGGAAGAGGCCGAGCTGATGGCCAACTGCAAGATCACCCAGGTCTACGCGGGCATCGCCGGCAGCCACATCCGCTCCCTCAACTCGCACGGCATGGTGCCGATCCGCGACCGGGAGGTGTCCCACGCCGACGTCGAGCGGGTGATCGAGACCGCGCGCGCGGTGAACATCTCCGCCGACCAGCAGATCCTGCACGTGCTGCCGCAGGAATTCATCATCGACGGCCAGGAGGGGGTGCGCGAGCCGCAGGGCATGTCCGGCGTGCGCCTGGAGGTGAAGGTGCACATCGTCACCGGCGCGGTGTCCGCCGCCCAGAACATCGTCAAGTGCGTGCGCCGCTGCGGCCTGGAGGTCAGGGACCTGATCCTGCAACCGCTCGCCTCGTCGCTCGCCGTGCTCAACGACGACGAGAAGGACCTGGGGGTCTGCCTGGTGGACATCGGCGGCGGCACCACCGATCTCGCCGTGTTCACCCGCGGCGCCATCCAGCACACGGCGGTGATCCCCATCGCCGGCGACCAGATCACCAACGACATCGCCATGACCCTGCGCACCCCGACCCGCGAGGCCGAGGACCTGAAGATCCAGCACGGCGTCGCGCTGCGGCAGCTGGCGCCGCGCGACATGATCGAGGTGCCCGGCATCGGCGAGCGCGGCGCGCGGATGCTGTCCATCCAGACCCTGTCCGAGGTCATCGAGCCGCGCGTGGAGGAGCTCTACAGCCTGGTCCAGGCGGAACTGCGGCGCAGCGGCTTCGAGGAGCAGATCTCCTCGGGCCTGGTGCTCACCGGCGGCTCCAGCCAGATGAAGGGCATGGTGGAACTGGCCGAGGAGGTGTTCCACATGCCGGTCCGGCTGGGCGTGCCGGAATACGTGGGGGGACTCTCGGAACGGGTGCGCAACCCCCGCTATGCCACCAGCGTCGGGCTGCTCATCGCCGGCCTGGAGAAGCACGACCTGGACCAGGCAAGCAAGCTCCAGGGGGCCAGCTTCAAGCAGGTCATGGAAAGGATGAGGGCATGGTTCCAACAGAATTTTTGAGGGTGGGCGGCCGTCCGGCTGCCCGCTGGCATGGGTTCATTAACTTGCGCGCGTGACGAAGGAGGAAGCGATGTTGTTCGAACTGGAAGACCTGCAAACCCAGGACGCCGTCATCAAGGTGATTGGCGTGGGCGGCTGCGGCGGCAACGCCGTGGACCACATGATCTCGAAGGGCATGAGCGGCGTGGAGTTCATCGCCATCAACACCGATGCCCAGGCCCTGCGCCGCAACCGGGCGCCGGTGCAGCTGCAGATCGGCAACAGCGCCACCAAGGGCCTGGGCGCCGGCGGCAAGCCGGAGATCGGGCGCGAGGCGGCCCTCGAGGACCGCGAGCGCATCGCCGAGCTGATCGACGGTGCCGACATGCTGTTCATCGCCGCCGGCATGGGCGGCGGCACCGGCACCGGCGCCGCGCCGGTGGTGGCGGAGGTGGCCAAGGACCTCGGCATCCTCGCCGTGGCGGTGGTGACCAAGCCCTTCATGTTCGAGCAGGCCAAGCGGGCGCGCGCCGCGGAGCAGGGCCTCAAGTCCCTCTCGGAGCATGTCGACTCGCTGATCGTCATCCCCAACGAGAAGCTGCGCGAGGTCCTGGGCGGCAAGACCAAGCTGACCGACGCCTTCTCGGCGGCCAACGACGTGCTGCACAGCGCCGTGTCCGGCATCGCCGAGATCATCAGCAACCCGGGCATGATCAACGTCGATTTCGCCGACGTGCGCACGGTGATGAGCGAGGTGGGCATGGCCATGATGGGGTCCGCCTTGGCCGAGGGCGAAGGCCGCGCCCGCCTGGCCGCCGAGGCGGCGGTGAAGAGTCCGCTGCTGGAGAACGTCGACCTCAGGGGCGCCCGCGGCGTGGTGGTGAACATCACCTCCGACGACAGCCTGACCCTGGACGAGTACTACGAGGTGATGGAGACCATCAAGAGCTTCACCGCCGAGGAGGCCACGGTCATCGTCGGCACGGCCATGGACCCGGAACTGGGCGACACCATCCGCGTGACCATGGTGGCCACCGGCCTGGGCAACCCCGTCGCCAAGCAGCAGGCGAAGCCCACCATCGTCGTGCAGAACCCCTTACTGGGCACTGGCACGGACGGCATGCCCCTGCCCACACGGCCCTTCGACCCGGAGGCGGATTACGACCAGCCGTCGATCATGCGGCACAACCCGCGGCGCAGTTCGGCCGCGGCGGACGCCGCCCTGCAGCAGGGCATCGACACCCTCGACATCCCCGCCTTCCTGCGCAAGCAGGCGGACTGAGTGTAGTCCGGTCACAACACGCGCCAAGCCGGGCCGGCCCCCGTCGGTCCGGCGGACGACGGGCGGGCTCGGCCGTCGGCGTTAGAATGGTCGCATCACGATGCTGCAACTCACATGATCCGACAGCGCACGCTCAAATCCCTGGTCCGCGCCACCGGCGTCGGGCTGCATACCGGCGGCAAGGTGGAGCTCACCCTGCGTCCGGCGCAGCCGGATACCGGCATCGTCTTCCGCCGCCTGGACGTGGAGCCGCCCGCCGAGTTTCCGGTCTCCCCGGAGCTGGTCACCGACACCCGTCTGTGCTCCGCCCTGGAAAAGGATGGCGTGAAGATCGCCACCGTCGAGCACCTGATGTCCGCCCTGGCCGGCCTGGGCGTGGACAACGTGTACATCGATCTGACCGGTCCCGAGGTGCCCATCCTCGATGGCTCGGCCGCCCCTTTCGTCTATCTGCTCCAGTCCGCCGGGCTGCTGGACCAGGAGGCGCCCAAGCGCTTCATACGAGTGCGCAGGACCGTGCGAGTGGAGGAAGGCGACAAGTGGGCCCGGTTCGACCCCTACGACGGCTACAAGCTGACCTTCCGCATCGATTTCGAGCACCCCGTTCTGAAGCGCTCCGGCCAGGAGGTCTGCGTCGACCTGGCCGAGGCCTCCTACGTCAAGGAGGTGAGCCGGGCGCGCACCTTCGGCTTCATGCGCGACGTGGAGTACCTGCGCAGCGCCGGGCTGGCCCTGGGCGGCACCCTGGACAACGCGGTGGTCATGGACGAGTACCGGGTGCTGAATGAAGGCGGCCTGCGCTATGCCGACGAGTTCGTCAAGCACAAGATCCTCGACGCGGTGGGGGACCTCTACCTGGCCGGGCACCCCCTCATTGGCGCCTTCACCGCCTACAAGTCCGGCCACGGGCTCAACAACAGGCTGCTGCGCGCCCTGCTCGCGGACGCATCGGCCTGGGAGTGGGTGAGCTACGCGGCGGAGGCTGATGCGCCCCGCGCCGTCCTCAGGCTGCATGCCCTGAACGCGGCCTGAGCGGCGATGCTGGCCCTGCGCCTGCTGATAATCGTGCTGGGCGCGGTGATCGTCTTCGCCCTGCTGGGCTATTCCCTGAGCCGCGACCCGCGCTGGCTGCGCGTGGCGGGCTATGCCGTCAAGGCCGGCCTGGCCAGCGCCGTGCTGCTCGTGCTGCTGATGCTGCTGGCCCGGTTCCTGGTCTGAGCGTCGGCCCGGCCGGCGCCGGGCCGCCTGGCCTCGTCAGGGCGCGGCCCGCACGGACTGCGCGAAATTGTCGGGCAGGATGCGTGGCGTCAGGAAGATCAGCAGCTCGGTCTTTTCGTCCGTCTTGAAGTTGCTCCTGAACAGGTTGCCGAGCACCGGCAGGTCGCCCAGGAAGGGCACCTTCAGGGTGTCGTTGCGCAGGGTCTGCTCGAAGATGCCACCCAGTACCGCGGTCTCGCCGTCCGCCAGGCGCACCGAGGTCTTCACCCGCTTCTTGTCGATGGCGGGGCCGGCGGTGGTGTTCTCGCCGCGCGCGTCCTTGGTCACCTCCACATCCAGGATGATGTTGTCGTTGTTCAGGATCTGCGGGTTGACCAGCAGGCACAGCACGGCGTTCTTGAAGCTGGTGGTGGGCACCACGCCGGTCGTCCCGCCACCACTCAGATAGGGGATCTCCTCGCCCTGCATGATGACCGCCGGCTTCTGGTTGGAGGTGATCACGCGCGGGTTGGACAGGACCTTGCCGCGATTGTCCGCCTCCAGGGCCTGGATCTCCAGACTGAGGATGGCGTTGCCGGCGCCCTCGATGATGGCGAAGCCCAGGCTCGCCGGGGTGCCGAGCGCCCCGGTCGCGCCCAGGTTGACGTTCAGGGGTGCTGTCACCGGCGCGATGCTGCCGGCGGCCGCGCCGGCCAGGGCGCTTTCCGCGGTCCCGGAGGTGCCCGCCGCCGCGCCGTTGCCGATGCGCCCCTTGAAGCCCAGCCGGACCCCCAGGTCGCGGCTGAACGTGTCGTCGGCGATGACGATGCGGGCCTCGATCATCACCTGCCGAGTGGGCACGTCGATCTTGTTCAGCAGTTCCCGCACCGCGCGCAGCTTGGACGGGGTGTCCTGGACGAACAGGGTGTTGGTCTTCAGGTCGTAGGTCGCCGAGCCCCGCTTGGACAGCACGCGCTGGTCCGTGGAGCCGGTTCCCGCCGTCGCGGCGGCCTGCTGGGTGGTGCCGCCCACGCCGGTGGCCTGGGCCTCGCAGGAGACCGACTCGGAGGCCTGCAGGCTGGCGACCGACTGGCCCTGGAGGATGGCCTGAGCCTCGTTGGCGCGCAGGTAATTCAGCGGAATGCTCTCCACCGTCATCACTTCCAGGTCGGCGATCTGCTGCTTGGCCTCCAGCTCGAGCTTCTCCTTGGCGGCCAGCTCGTCGCGCGGCGCCACCCAGATGACGTTGCCGGTGGTGCGCTTGTCCAGCCCCTTGGCGCGCAGGATGATGTCCAGGGCCTGGTCCCAGGGCACGTCCTTGAGGCGCAGGGTGATACTGCCCGCCACCGTGTCGCTGGCGATGATGTTCAGGCCGGTGAAGTCGGCGATCACCTGCAGCACCGCGCGGATCTCCACGTTCTGGAAGTTGAGTGTCAGCTTCTCGCCCGTGTAGCGCGGACGCTCGGCCAAGGCCTGGGCGCGGGGATCGTCCAGGGAGCGGAATTCGAGGATGAACTGCTCGCCGGTCTGGTAGGCCGAGTGGTCCCACGCGCCACGGGCCTCCACCTTCATGCGGGTGATCTTGCCGTCCTCGACGGTCTCGACGCTCTGCACCGGCGTGGCGAAGTCGCTCACGTCGAGACGCCGGCGCAGTTGCGCGGGCAGACCGGTATTCAGGAAGTCCACGTGGATGGCGCCGCCCTTCTGGCGAATGTCCACCCCCACGCCGGGATCGGAGAGGCTGACGATGACGCGGCCCTCGCCGGAAGCGGCGCGCTTGAACTCCACGTCCCGCACCTGATGGTCGCGTTTCGGGCCGGTCTCCGCGAAGCGGGCGGGAACCGAGCCGTCGGGCGCCACCTGGGCGCCCTGGACCACCACCAGCACCTGGTTGCCGACGCGGCGGACCTGGTAATGGGTCGGACCGGTCAGGTCCAGGACCACGCGGGTGCGCTGGCCGGCCTGAACCACGTTGTAGGCCTTCAGCACGCCTTGTTGCACGGTCTCGCCGAGACGGCCCGGGCTGCTGTCGGTGCCGGCCAGATCCAGCACGATGCGGTGCGGATTGGCGGTGGTGAAATGCACCGGCTCGGCGTCCAGCGGCTTGGCCAGTGAGATCTTGACGACCTGGCTGTCATTGCTGCCGCGCGCCACGCTGACCGACTGGACCGAGTTGCCCTGGGCCTGGGCACCGGTCATGAACAGCCAGCCCAGCAACATGGTGATGGCGAAGCGGAACAGGGCCACGCCTCTCCAGGCGGCTGGCCGACACCCCGCATCGGCGGCGTCCGACGCCAAGATGCGCCGCCCGTCATCGCGGGCCGCGCATCGCGCGGTGGTGATCTCGGCGTGCGCCGCCAGTTCGTTTACACGGGTCGTCCCTGTCATGATGTTGCCCCTATGCCTGCGTGCCATCGTCATTCCTGCAGCGGCAGGCTGGCGCTGGATTCGGTCCAGTCGCCGGCGCTGTCCTGCACGGTTTCCTTGATTTCGATGGCCGTTTCGCTGATGGATGTGATAACGCCGAAATTCTGCCCGATGCGGTCGCCCTTCCTGACCCGGTAGAGGGTGTTCTCGGAGGTCCGCACCACCGCGAAGAGCTGCCCCTGGCGCGCGATCGTGCCGACCATGCGCAGCCCATCCAGGGGGAAGAGCTCCAGGGGCTCCTTGGGCCGATCGAGGTCCGGCTGGGGGCCGCCGCCGCCCTTGCCCGGCCGCATGTTGCGGGCCTTGAACGGGTCTTCCAGCGCGCTCGGGTCGTAGCTGAAGGCGTCCGCCTTCTTGATCGCCGGCATGGGCTCCATCTTTTCCTGGGAATCCCGCCCGGCCTCGCGCATGAACTGCTCCAGATCGCTCATGTCTTCCTGGGCGCAGCCCGCCAGCAAGGTCAGCACGAGGGTGGCGAGGGTGATCGTCCTCATCGCTTGCCGTCCTTCTTCTCGCCGTCCTTCTTCTCGCCCTCGCCCTCGTCCAGATAGCGGTAGGTGCGCAGGGTGGCGTCCATGCTCAGCAGGCCGTCCTTGGCCGGGGTAAGGGTGATGTCGTGCATGGTGACGATGCGCGAGAGCTGGGCGACGTCGCTGACGAACCCGGCCAGGT
>JALOTG010000118.1 GCA_025458005.1 Thiobacillaceae bacterium | reverse complement strand
ACCGCCGCCGGCGAAGCAGTTGGCATCAGCCAGCGTACCCGAGGGCGCCCACTGCAGGCCGGTGCCGAAGGCGTTGTCCTTGGTCAGGCTGACGGACACGGCGGTGGTGGACTGGGCGGCGCCCAGCGAGTTGACGATGCCGGCAATCATGTCGGTGTCGGCATCAAAGGACAGGGAGAAGGCATAGGGACCCGGATGGGCGACCGTGAAATTGAAGGTCAGGCCGGTAACGGACAGGATCTCGGAACTGGCGGTCGCAGACGCAGCGTTACTAATGTTCGACTGGGCGATCTGGTCGGTCTTGGTGGGGTTGGCATTCCGGCTGGTGATCTCGGAGGTGTAGATGATGGAATCCGAGTTGGACCAGTTGCTGCCGGTGTTGAAGCCGAACCAAGTCAGGGTGCCGTCGCCGCTGGTTTGGTTGTTGACGCGGTTGAAAGCGCTGCCCGGGGCGTTGGCGACGCCACCATCCAGTACGGGGCTGGTGCCGCAGGAGGGGCTGGTGCCGCAGGAACTGGAAGAACCGGCCAGCACGCCGTTGATGGAAGCGGTGTTGATGGTGCTGAAGTTGTACTGGTTCAGAGTGACGCCGGTAAGGGCGGGACCACCTTGTCCATTGGAAGCCAGGAAAGCGATCTGCAGGTTGTCGATGGCCAGGGAAGAACCGGCATAGATGTCGGCGGCGGCTTGCCCGGACAGGCCCAGAGCCAGCGCGGAAGTGATGGCGGCCGCCAGAGTGGTTTGTTTCAGCGTTTTCATGATGTTTCTCCAATCAAGTTTGCATTTACACGGACTGAGGCGACCTACCTGACCTCACTCGCGATGCTTGAATCAGCTACGCAGCGAATATTAAGCAGGTAGCGTGCCAACTTTTCATGTCCTATATAAATCAATTATTTACGAGAACTTTCCGGGCGTGCGCAGGCGAACGACCGCGCCAGTGTAAAAACCCCCGACACTCCCGCGGGCGCCGGGGGCCGCCCCGCGGCCACGCTGCCCGCGCGGCCGCGCGATTTCCCGGTACTTGTCAGCAGGTGAGCGCAACACCTTGAAAAGTAAAGGATGTCCGGGCCAAGGCAAGTGTAAAAATCCCCGACAGCGGCTGGCCTGTCGGACAAGGTGTGGCTCTGAGGCCGGATCTTTCGCGAAACCCCCAAAGCCCCGGTAGGAGCGGCTTCAGCCGCGAATTCGGCGCGGGCGGTCATGAACGCGAGCTTCGCGGCTGAAGCCGCTCCTACGGGAGAGGTCGCGCAAATGGCCCGGAATTCCTCGCTGATGAGTGGGTCTTCCGCGCATCTCCGCCAGTAGGCCAGGGCGGCTTCACCCGCTTTGCGCCATGCCCATGCATCCACGGGCAAGGGTAAAGGGGGGGGCGGTATTCGTGGGGCGGTACTTCGCCCCCGCGTTGCGGGGCGTAGCCCATCGGCAGCATGTCGTAGACCGGGGCCAAGCCCAGCCCGGGAAAGAACGCCAGCATGGCAGCGGCTGGCCTGTTCACTTGATCCGCTTCGCCGGCACTCCGCCCCAGATCTCGCCGGGGCCGATCTGCGTGTCCTTCAGCACCACGGAGCCGGCGGAGACGATGGCGCCGTCGCCGATGCTCACCCCGGACATGATCACGGCGGTGGCGCCGATGGTGACGTGGTCGCCGGCGCGGATGCGGGCGAGGGCGAAATGGCGGCCTTCGATGGCGTGGCTGAACAGCACGGCGTCGTGGCCGATGATGCAATTGGCGCCCAGTTCGGTGAGCGGCGGGTCGAGGATCACGCCGGCGCTGTAGGTGTTGGCGCCCATGCGCGTGCCCAGGGCCTGGTACACCAGGCGCATCAGGGGCACGGGCAGGAAATGGGTGCGGATGAGGCTGTTGAACAGCATGAGATAGAAAAGAATGTTGACCTGGGCGGCGAATTCCTCGCGCGAGCCTTCCGCCAGCTCGCCTTCGCGCAGGGGCATGAACCACAGGAACAGGCGATAGACGGCGAAGGCGTAGAGATAGAAGAAGACGATGCCGGCGGCCACCAGCACGACGCCGCGGAAATCGCCGAGGGGCAGATCGCCGAGGACTAGGGCGGTGGTGCCGACGGCGAGGGCGGTGATGAAGCCCAGCATGAGAAAGAACAGGCCGATCTGCTTGGCGTTGATGGCGCGCATGGGAGCTCCTGGAAGGTCGTGGGGGCGGGTTCAGCCCAGCATCTGTTTCACCGCGTCGCGAAATCGCTGGCCGGAATCATAGCCTTCCAGGACGCGTCCCATGCGTTGCGCGGCGCGCGCGGCTTGCGGGGAGTCGAGCAGGCCGCGCGCGGCGGCGCGCAGGGCGTCGGTGTCGAGGCTGGCGGCGCGCAGGGCGAGGCCGCAGCCCAGGCGGCTGACGGCGCTCATGTTCAACAACTGGTCCAGGTTGGCACACAGGCCGAGCGCCGGCACGCCGGCGGTCATGGCCTGATAGGTCGACAGGCTGCCGCCGTTGCAGACCAGCAGGGCCGCGCCGCGCAGGGCCTCCTCCAGCGGCAGATAGTCGGCGACGAAGACGTTGGCCGGACATGCGGGGACGGGCTGGCCGAGGCTGGCGGCGACGATCGTCACCGGCAGTTCGGCCAGGGCGCGCAACACCAGGGGCAGCAGGTCGGCGCGGCCGGAACTGCCCAGGGTGACGCAGACGATCGGCCGGTCGCGCGGCAGGCTGTGCCACCAGGACGGTGCGGCCGGTCGCGCCGACCACAGCACCGGCCCCAGGTAGCGGTGGTTGGGAGGAAGTGAACGGGTGGGGATGACTTCCGGCACGTCCGCGTACCAGGTCTGGTCTCCCCAGGCATAGGCGCGGCGCAGGTCGTGTCCCAGGGCGGGCAGGCCGAATTGCCGCCGCGCGCGATTGAGGGGGCGGGCGTGCAGGGCGAAGGCGAGGGGACGCACGGCATCGAACAGGATTTGGCCGAGGCCAACGCCGAGCAGGCGGGTGACCGGTAGATCGGGTACCGGGTAGCGCAGGTCGGCGTATGGACTCCAGTAGGCATTTACCACGCTGGCGCAGGGTACCCGGCTCAAGGGTCCGCTGATCGCCAGGGAGAGGCGGAAATCGCCGACGATCAGGTCCGGCCGGACGCGGTCGATGAGGGCCAGATCCTCTTCCGCGTAAGCGGCCAGGGTGGCGGCGTCGTAGAGCGGCTTGCCTTGCGCCAGGGCGCGGGTGAACGCTTCGCCGGGCAGCGAGCGGATGGGCTCGAGCGGCACGGCAAGTTCCGGCACCAGGCCGGCATAACGCGGATCGGCGGCGACCACCACGCGGTAATCGCGTGCCGGCAGCGCGGCCGCGAGGCTGACGATGCGGGCGAAATGCGCGAGTGTGACCGCCTCCGCGACGAGTAGAATGACGGGCGTTTCTCCGGCGGGCATCAGCGTCTCGGCAGACATGATCGTAAAAGCATACTGGACCTCACTCCCAGGGCGTCGTCGCCCGCCGCGCTTTTACCCCGGCCGCGCGGTGGGCATGACGGGAAGCTAGCATGGAGCGGCTGCGCGGTCTGCTCTCCAGCCTGCTGTTCGCGGCGCGCAATCTAGGCCGCAACCGGCGGCGGGCTGGCATCGCCCTGATGATCGTGGCCGTGGGGGTGATCTCCATGGTGCTCGCGGAAGGTTTCGTGCAGTGGATATTCTGGGCCATGCGCGAAGGCACCATCCAGTCCCAGCTCGGGCACGTCCAGGTGGTGCGGCCCGGTTACTTCAAGGCCGGGGCCGCCGATCCCTTCGCCTATCTGCTGCCGGCCGACCCGGCCCGCGCGCAGGCCATCGAGCAAACACCGGGCGTGAAGCTGGTGGCGCCGCGCCTGAGCGTGGCGGGGCTCATCAGCCATGGCGAAACCACCGTGTCCTTTCTAGCCGATGGCGTGGATCCGGCCAAAGAGGCGGAACTCAGCAAGGCCTTCCGCATCGTCGAGGGCCGTGACCTGTCCGCCGCCGACGCGCCAGAGGTCATCCTCGGGCGTGGTCTGGCGCGCAGCCTGGACGTCAAGCCCGGCGCCACCGTGGCCTTGTTGGCCAGTCCTTCCACGGGCGGGGTGAATGCGGTGGAGGCGACCGTGGTGGGGATATTCATTACCGGCAGCCAGGCCTACGACGATAGCGCGTTGCGCCTACCCATCGCCCTCGGCGGCGTTCTGCTGCGGGCGGAGGGCGCGCATGCATGGCTGGTGCTGCTGGACGAGACCGAACACACGGATACCCGGCTCGCCGATTTCCGGCGGCAATTCGGCGGGGAAGCCAACGGCCTGGAATTCGTGCCCTGGTACGAGCGCGCCGATTTCTACAACAAGACGGTGAGCCTGTTCTCCAAGCAGATGCTGGTGCTGCGCTTCATCATTGCCTGCATCATCGTGCTCAGCATTTCCAACATGCTGGTGATGAACGTGCTGGAGCGCACCGGCGAGATCGGCACCCTGCTGGCCATCGGCTTCCGGCGGCGCAGGATCCTCGGCATGTTCGCCGCCGAAGGCTTGATGCTGGGCCTCATCGGCGGCCTGCTCGGCGTCGGGCTCGGGTATGGGCTGGCCGAGCTGATCTCCCACGTGGGCATCCCCATGCCCCCGCCGCCCGGCATGGAGGAGGGCTACCGGGGCGAGGTGCGGGTGACCTGGGATCTGTTGTTATCGGCCTTCACCATGGCCTTCCTGACCACCCTGTTGGCCGGTCTCTACCCGGCCTGGAAGGCATCGCGCATGGAAATCGTCAACGCCCTGCGGCACAACATCTGACCTGGAGGCCGGGCCATGCTGAAGCTTGCGTTCCGCAATATCTTCCGCAACCGACTGCGCACCTCACTGACCCTGGCGGCGATCGTCTCGGGCGTGGTGGCCATCATCGTCAGCGGCGGTTTCGTCGAGGACGTCTTCATCCAGTTGCGCGAGGCCACCATCCATTCCCGCATCGGCCACATGCAGGTCTACCGCGAGGGTTATCTGGAATTCGCCAAGCGCGAGCCGGCGCGCTACCTCATCGAGGATCCGAAACCGGCGGTACAGGCTTTGCAGGGCATACCGGGCGTGGCCGGGGTGATGACGCGCCTGAATTTCTCCGGGCTGGCCAACAACGGCCGCGCCGATCTGCCCATCGTCGGCGAAGCCGTGGAAGTCGATCAGGAGGCGCGCTTCGGCGGTGCCACCACCATTGTCGCCGGACGGCCACTGCGGGATTCCGACGCCTACGGCGTGCTGGTCGGCGAGGGCGTGGCGGCAGCCCTGCATCTCAAGCCGGGCAAGTACGTCACACTGGTGGTGAATACGCACGACGGAGCCCTCAACACCCTGGAGTTCGAAGTGATCGGGGTGTTCCGCACCTTTTTCAAGGAGTACGACGACCGCGCGGTGCGTATTCCCCAGGCTGCCTCCCAGGAGTTGATGTATACCGCGGCGGTCGACAATCTCGTCGTGTCATTGAATGAGACGGAGGCCACGGACGCGGTGCTGGCGCAGGTGAAGGCGAAGCTGGAGCCGCTCGGGTACGAGGTCAAGCCCTGGTATGAACTGGCCGATTTCTACGAGAAAACGGTGGCGCTGTATCGCCGCCAGTTCGGTGCGTTGCAGTTCATCATTCTGGTGATGCTGGTGCTGAGCGTTGCCAGCACGGTGAACATGGCGGTCTACGAGCGTACCGGCGAGTTCGGCACCATGCTCGCGCTCGGGCAGAGACGTGGAACCGTTTTCAGGCTGGTCCTCCTGGAGTACAGCCTGCTCGGACTCATAGGCAGCCTTGCCGGTCTGGTTCTGGGCGTGTTGCTGGCGCTGGGGATTTCCAGCGTGGGCATTCCCATGCCACCGCCGCCGGGTTCCAACGCCGATTATGTGGCCAGCGTGCGCGTGGTACCCGGCGTCTTGCTGATGGCCCTGGCCGTGGGTGCCGTCGCCGCAACTCTGGCCGCCGTGCTGCCGGGCCGCCGCGCCGCGCGGTTGCCGGTGGTGGATGCCCTGCGCCACAACATCTGAGGGCATGCCACTCTCCGTTCAACGGCTCAGCTTTTTCAGGTAGTCCTTGTTGAAGACGCGCTCCGGCAGGTCGCGCAGGGTCATGTTGGAATATTCGAGCACCGAGCGGTTGCCGGCGCGCAGGGCATCATCGATCACCAGCACGGTGGGGCGCTGCGCGCCGCCCAGTGACCGGAAGTTCTGATACTGGCAGGTCTTCAGCAGCCGCCCGGACAGGGTATAGAACTCGGCTTTGTGGGGCCTGCCGTTGCGTTCGTTGACCCAGTAGAGCACCCGGTGGTAGGTCACCCATTTGTCCACCGCGGTCAGTTCCAGCACATGGTGGGGATCGTTGCCGATGCGTTCGCTGCGCAGGATGCGCGGGGTGTAATCGCCGACGAAATTGGCGCGGGCGAGGTCGCCATTGGCCACCTGGCCGGTGAGGCGCTGCGACAGGGGCAGGCGGATGGGCTGCGACAGATTGGGCAGGAAAGCCCAGAGATCGCGGTCGCGCATGAGCAGGATCTGATCGCGGTCCACCGCCGGCGCGGTGGTCTGCACCAGGGTCTGGTTGTTGCCCTTCGACAGGATGCGATAGGCGCGCAGTTCGGGTTCGTTGTCCGGGCTGGTGGTGGTGATGGCGATATCGACCTGGAAACCTTCTTCGGGAAAGCGGATGCGGTCGGCACGGGCCAGCACCTCGCGCGCCAAACGGTTCTCGGTATCCTCCTCCTCGGCAGAGGCCCGGACGAGGGTGGAGGGGGACGTCAGGAGCAGGGCGCCCATGCCCAGAAGGATGCGGCCGAACCGCCTGCGATGCGCTTTCATGTCGATTTTCCTCATCCAAGGCGCAAGCCCCCAGCGATCACTGAACGGCCTGCCTCGTCTGTATTATATTGCCGTCATTCGGGCGCGTCGCCGCATGAGCGGGCTGGTGATTACAGATATTCGGTCGATCGCCGATATCGCATAGAGGCATAACGGATCATTTCATGGCGAGAATCCTGATCTGGCAGGACCAGCAGGTCGTGCGGAGCATCCCGCTCTACAAACCGACCCTGCTGATCGGCCGTTCCCACGAGTGCGACATCCAGTTGACGGATATCGGCGTCAGCCGGCGTCACGCCAAGGTTTCATGCCACGACAGCCTGTACTTCCTGGAGGACCTGGAGAGTCGCTCCGGGGTCTATATCAACCGGGAGAAAGTTCAGCGCGAGCAATTGCGCGACGGCGATCACATCCTCATCCCGCCTTTCCACCTGCAGTTCATGATCGATGTGGAGGCGGAGGCCCGTTCGGCGGAGCGGGTGGTGGAGGTGCGGGAGCTCAGCCGCGAGTATGCCTTGGGCAAACAGACCGTGACCGCCTTGCGCGACGTGTCCCTGACCGTGTTTCAGGGTGAATTCCTGGCCCTGGCCGGGCCTTCGGGCAGCGGCAAGTCGACCTTGCTCAACATGATCGGCTGCATTGATTCGCCGTCATCGGGGAACATACGCATCCAGGGCCAGGACGTCAGCAGCAGAACCGCGGACGAACTGGCCGACCTGAGGTTGAACACCCTGGGCTTCGTTTTCCAGACCTTCAACCTGTTGCCGGTACTGTCCGCCTGGGAAAACGTGGAATACCCCCTGCTGCAACAGAAGAACGTGAACAAGGGACAGCGCCGCGAGCGCGTGGAACATGCCCTGAAAGCCGTGGGCCTGGAGCGTTTCGCGGGGCACCGCCCAAACGAACTCAGCGGCGGCCAGCGGCAGCGCGTGGCCATCGCCCGCGCCCTGGCCACCCGACCGCGCATCATCCTCGCCGATGAGCCCACGGCCAATCTGGACCGCAAGACCGGCGAGGACATCCTGAAGTTGATGCGCGAGCTGAATCAGAGGGATGGCACGACCTTCATCTTTTCCACCCACGACCCGCGGGTGATGGAGATGGCGGATCGGGTCATCGAGCTCACCGACGGACAAATCGTTGAATAGGGGAAACCGTGTCGTTCACATGTCGAGCCACATCCAGCAGAACAACCGGCCTGAACCGCGCGGGGGGGCTTTGCCTGCTCGCTTTGGCCATGGCTGCCGTGTCGACGCCGAGCATGGCCGCGAAGCCTGCGGCTGAGCCGCAGTCCCTGGACGATCTGTTCCTGGATGCCAAGCCCGCGGCGAAGAAGGATCCCGCCTCGCTGGATGATCTGTTCGTCAAGAACGTTCCGCCGGAGTCCGAGGCGGAAAGGGAGCCGACCTCCCTGGACGATTTGTTCCTCGACAGGGAGGTCGCCCAGCCCGTGCCCGGGACCACGCAGCCGGCGGCTCCGACGCAAACGGTTGAGGGGATCGGGTCGGCGGGGGCTCAAAAGGACGATGGGCAGACCCGCATCTCGGGCTTCTTTCAGAACCGCCTGGCCTACACCTACGCCAAGCCCCGACATTGGTCCAAGTTCGAGAACACCCTCGACGTCGCCGCTACCGGGCGCAACGGCGGAGTGTCCTGGAAACTGGGCGGTCAGCTCAACTATGATCCGATCTACGACCTGACCGACTTCTATCCCTCCAGCGTGCGCGACGACCAGCGCCTTTGGGGTGACATCCGCGAGGCCTATCTGGATTTCTCCGTGGATGCCTGGGAATTCCGCCTGGGCCGTCAGCACATCATCTGGGGGGAAATGGTCGGACTGTTCTTCGCCGATGTCGTCTCCGCCAAGGATCTGCGCGAGGCGGGACTGCGCGAATTCGACATGACGCGCCTTCCCCAGTGGGCGGCCCGGGCGGAGTACTTCAAGGGGGATTTCCACGGCGAGCTGGTGTGGATCCCCCACATGACTTACAACGAGATCGGCAAGCCCGGAGCGGAGTTCTATCCTTTCATGCCGCCGCCCGGCATCACCGCCAACATCCTCTCGGAAGATCAGCCCAAGGGTCTGGACGATTCCGCCTATGGCACCCGTCTGTCGTATTTAAAGGATGGGTGGGACATGGCCCTGTTTTTTTACAGTTCGAACGATTCCTCGCCAGCTTTCGAGCGGGTTTCCCAGGTGGGGTCGGTGGTCACCTTCCGACCGATCCACAAACGCATTCAGCAATGGGGTCTCACCACCAG
>JALOTG010000117.1 GCA_025458005.1 Thiobacillaceae bacterium | reverse complement strand
AGCTCCAGCCGAGGGCGTAGACGCGCATGTCGTGCTCGGGGCGTTCCCAGTAGCCGACGATGTTGTGCGTGTAGGGACTGGGCTTCACCACCGCCATGTTGCCGGGCAGTTCCAGCCTGCGGATCTGGTCCTGGTTGAAGAAACGGATGTCGCGCGACTTCTGCATCTCCACCACGTCGTGCAGGTCGGTGACGCGGAACACCTCGCCCATGTAGCGCGAGTTGGGCTTGTGCGCGCCGATCGGATAGACCTCGTTGAGGCTGCGGAAGATGCCGCGCGTGTTGGCGTCCTTCACCTCGCGCACCAGGATGTCCGGCGCGTTCATGTCGATGCGCAGGACGTGGGTGTCGTGGTCCTGCGACTCCAGGGTGACCAGGTAGTGGTAGGGGGTCATCAGGCACAGCTCGCCGACGTAGGCGATGGAGTTGCCCGGCTCGACGGTGATCATCAGCGCGTCGATCTGGCGGATGGCGCGGGTGAGGCCGGCCTTGTCGCGCTCCTCGAGCAGCTTGACCAGGTATTCCTCGAAGAAGTCGGAGTTCTGCTTGTCGCCGTAGCGGGGGAAACCCAGGGAGGTGGTGACGGTCATGATTGCGATTGCGTGGACGGGTTCGTGGTCTGGCCGGCGGGTTGCGGCAGGTTCTGGTGCAGGTGGAAATACTGCCGGGCGATCGTGTCGTGGATGACGCCCAGGTCGGCCTGGATCTGGTCCAGGTATTCGTGCAGCACCACCGGCGCCATCTCCTTGAGCTGGGTGCTCTCCAGCCGCCGCCAGGCCTGGCGCGAGGCCTGGATGCAGGTCGCCTGGCGGGGCAGCACCGACAGGCAGGTCTCGATCTCGCCCAGGCAGTGGTTGACGCTGCGCGGGAAGTGCGGGTCTCTGAGCAGGAAGTCGGCCACCTCGCGGCCGCGCACGTGCACGCCAACGTGGCGGCGGTACATCTGGTAGGCGGACAGCCCGGTCAGGGTGCCCATCCACAGTCGCTCCAGGGCCGGGCCGGAGGCGGCGCTGTCGCGCGGCAGCAGCACGGCGGAGTTGACGTCGAGGATGCGGGTGGTCATGTCCGCCCGCTCGATGTTGCGGCCCAGCTTGATGAACTGGTAGGCGATGTCGTGGCTCATGGACCCCATCAGCAGGCCGACGATGGACTGCCGGCGCAGGATGATCTCGTTGAGCACCTGGTAGCGCTCGGTGCGGCCCAGGGTGGTCTTGGCGGCGTTGCGCTGGATGTACAGGTGGAGCGCGTTGATGCGCTCCCAGAACTCCATCGGCAGCACCTCGCGGAAGGTGCGGCTGTTCTCCCGCGCGTAGCCGATGCAGGAGACGATGGCGCTCGGGTTGCGCTCGTCCTGGATCAGGAAGCGCATGATGTGGTGCTCGTCCAGCTCGGTGTGGTGCTGGTGGTAGAGGGCGTCCAGGCCGGCCACCTTGATCAGCACGTCCCAGCCGAACGAGGCGCCGCGCGGCAGGTCGAGCAGCACCTGGGTGGTGCTGTTGATCAGTCGGGCGGTGTTCTCCGCCCGCTCCAGGTAGCGGGCCATCCAGTAGAGGCTTTCGGCGACGCGGGAGAGCATGGTTATTCCTCCGTGTCCACGATCCAGGTGTCCTTGCTGCCGCCGCCCTGGGAGGAGTTCACCACCAGGGAGCCCTCGCGCAAGGCCACCCGGGTCAGCCCGCCGGTGGTGGCGTGGAGCCGGCTCGATTGCAGCACGAACGGGCGCAGGTCGAGGTGGCGCGGCGCCAGGTGGTTGTTGACCAGGGTGGGGGCGGTGGAGATGGTCAGGGTGGGCTGCGCCATGTAGTTGCGCGGGTTCTCGCGGATCAGGGCGGCGAACTTGTCCCGCTCCGACGCGGTGGCGCGCGGGCCGATCAGCATGCCGTAGCCGCCGGACTCGTTGGCGGGTTTCACCACCAGCTCGTCCAGGTGGGCCAGCACGTGGTCGCGCTGGTCGTCGTACATGCACAGCCAGCTGGGCACGTTGGGGATGATCGGGTCCTGGTCCAGGTAGTACTTGATGATCTTCGGCACGAAGGCGTACACCACCTTGTCGTCCGCCACCCCGGCGCCGGGGGCGTTGGCGATGCCCACCCTGCCCGCCCGCCAGGCGCGCATCAGCCCCGGCACGCCGAGCGCGGAATCAGGGCGGAAGGCCTCCGGGTCGAGGAAGTCGTCGTCGATGCGGCGATAGATCACGTCCACCCGGCGCAGGCCGCTGATGGTCTTCATGTAGACGCAGTCGTCGTCCTGCACCACCAGGTCCGAGCCCTCCACCAGGAAGGCGCCCATCTGCTGCGCCAGGTAGCTGTGCTCGAAATAGGCCGAGTTGAAGATGCCCGGCGTCAGCACCGCCACCACCGGCCGGTCGGTGTCGCGCGGCGACAGGGCGGCCAGGGTGTCGTGGAGCTGGATCGGGTAGTCGTCCACCGGCAGGATGGAGGAGGCCTCGAACACCTCCGGGAACAGCCGCTTCATCAGCTGGCGGTTCTCCAGCATGTAGGACACGCCGGAGGGCACGCGCAGGTTGTCCTCCAGGACGTAGACCGTGCCGTCGCGGTCGCGCACCAGATCGGTGCCGCAGATGTGGGCCCACACCCCAAAACGGGGCGTGATGCCGCGGCACTGCTCGCGGAAATTCCTCGATCCCTCCAGCACTTCCAGCGGGAAGACGCGGTCCTTGACGATGCGCTGCGCGTTGTAGAGGTCGTCGATGAACAGGTTCAGGGCGGTGAGGCGCTGCTTCAAGCCGGCCTCGATGCGCTCCCACTCCCTGCGCGACATGACGCGCGGGATCAGGTCGAACGGCCAGGCGCGGTCGATGTTGGCGCCGTCGCTGTAGACGGTGAAGGTGATGCCCATGGCCATGATGGCGGCATCCACCGCCTGGCGACGCGCCTCCAGCTCGGCCGCGTCGATGCGGCCCAGGTAGTCGAACAGGGCACGGGCGGCCGGCCGGGGCTGTCCGGCCGCATCGATCAGTTCGTCGTAGGCCTCGTTGCGCTCGTAGTCTCTCAGTTCGATCCGCATGATGGTCACCGCCTCCAGTCCGCCATCAAGGCCGGCTATGGAGGAGCTTTAGCAAGAAGCAAGCCAGATCCTCTTGCCGGACCTCGGGGTGGTCATCCGGACGCGAGCGGTTAGAATGGCCCTTGATCCGATTCCCCCTGGCGCGTCATGACCTACTGCCTAGCCATCAACGTCAACGAGGGGCTGGTGTTCTGCTCCGATTCGCGGACCAACGCCGGCACCGACAACGTGAGCGTCTATTCCAAGATGCACACCTTCGTCTGGCCCGGCGAACGCACCTTCGTGCTGCTCTCCGCCGGCAACCTGGCCACCACCCAGGCGGTGGTGAAGAAGCTCAAGGGCGACATCCCCGCCGGCCTGGTGCCCAACCTGCTGACGGTGGGCTCGATGCACGAGGCAGCCGACTACCTGGGCCTGGTCAGCACCCAGGTGCAGAAGACCCACGCCAGCCGGGACACCGCCAACACCAGCTTCGAGGCCACCTTCATCTTCGGCGGCCAGATCGGCGACGCGCCGCCGGAGATCTTCCTGGTTTACCCGCAGGGCAACTGCATCCACGAATCCAGCGAGCACCCCTTCCTGCAGGTCGGCGAGATCAAGTACGGCAAGCCGATCCTGGACCGGGTCATCAAGCGCGACCTGGACCTGGAGCGGGCCGCCCGCTGCGCCCTGGTGTCGATGAACTCCACCTGCCGCAGCAACGTCACCGTCGGGCCGCCCATCGAGCTGCTCCTCTACGAGCGCGACAGCCTCGGCCAGGGCCGCCGCTTCAGCCTCACCGACGAGGACCCGTTCGCCCGCGAGCTGTCCGAGAAGTGGAACGCGGGCCTGATGTCGGCCCTGGAGAACCTGCCCCGCTTCCCCTGGGAAGACCCGCTGGAAGACGGCGACGCGTCCGGCCGGGTGCGGCCCCTGCATGCCAAGCCCTAGGCGGACGCGGGTCCAGGGTCCAGCGGGGTCGTTATCGCGGCTCGGGCCGGACTCCAGTCCGAGCCCCGGGCCGAACCCCAGAGTCGGCTCTCCCCGCGGCTGTTCGCGCGGCTCTCGGCGACCGGGGCGCCGGTACGGGCACGAACATTGCTTGACTGCAGTGGATCTCTCCACGCCAAGGCCCGCATGTCCATCCACGTCGCCATCCGCCACGCCACCCGCTACCGCTACGACCGGCCGGTCGCCCTGAGTCCCCATGTGGTGCGGCTGCGGCCGGCGCCCCACAGCCGCACCCCCATCCTGGCCTACAGCCTGACGATCAAGCCGGAAAAGCACTTCATCAACTGGCAGCAGGACCCGTTCGGCAACTATCTCGCCCGCCTGGTGTTCCAGGAAAAGACCCGGGAGTTCTCGGTGGACGTGGAGGTGATCGCCGACATGACGGTGATCAATCCGTTCGATTTTTTCATGGAGGAGTATGCCGAGCACTGGCCCTTTGCCTACGAGGCGGGGCTCAGGCAGGAGCTGGCGCCCTACCTGGAGGTGGAGCCCACCGGCCCCCTGCTCGCCGACTATGTCGCCGGCATCGACCGCGGCCGCAAGAACACCGTGGACTTCCTGGTCGCGCTCAACATGCGGCTGCAACGGGCTATCGCCTACACCATCCGCCTGGATCCCGGCGTGCAGACCTGCGAGGAGACCCTGGGCCGGGCGCTCGGCTCCTGCCGCGACACCGGCTGGCTGCTGGTGCAGATCCTGCGCCACCTGGGTCTGGCCGCCCGCTTCGTGTCCGGCTACCTGGTGCAGCTCAGCGCCGACGAGAAGAGCCTGGACGGCCCGTCCGGGCCGGAGCGGGACTTCACCGACCTGCACGCCTGGGCCGAGGTCTACGTGCCCGGCGCCGGCTGGATCGGCCTCGACCCCACCTCGGGGCTGTTCGCCGGCGAGGGCCACATCCCGCTCGCCTGTTCGCCCCACCCCCTGTCCGCCGCGCCCATCACCGGGGCGACCGACCAATGCGAGGTGAGCTTCAGCTACCACAACGAGGTGACACGTATCAGGGAAGATCCGCGCGTCACCAAGCCTTACACCGACGAGCAATGGGCCCACATCCAGGCCCTCGGCCGGCTGGTGGACGAGCGGCTGGCGGCGATGGACGTGCGCCTGACCATGGGCGGCGAGCCCACCTTCGTGTCCATCGACGACATGGATGCATCGGAATGGAACACGGCCGCCCTGGGAGAGCACAAAAGGGAGCGCGCCGAGGTGCTGGTGCGCCGGCTCAAGCAGCGTTTCGCCACCGGGGCGCTGCTGCACAGTGCGCAGGGCAAGTGGTATCCCGGCGAGCCGCTGCCGCGCTGGGCCTTGGGGGTGTTCTGGCGCAACGATGGCGTGCCGGTCTGGCAGGACGACCGCTGGCTGGCCGAGGCCTGCCGTGACTATGGCCACGGCGTGAAGGAGGCCAGGCAGTTCGCCGAGACCCTCGCCTGCGGTCTTGGCCTGTTTCCCCACCATGTCATGGCCGCCTACGAGGATGCCCTGCACTACCTGCGGCAGGAGGCCGAGGTTCCCTTGAATATCGATCCGGCCCAGGCTGGGCTGAAGGACCCGTCAGAACGCAGAAGCCTGGCCGACAGACTGTCCCGGGGCCTGGATACGCCGACGGGCTTCGTCCTGCCCCTGGCCTGGGACTGGGGCACGGGTGCCTGGCACTCGGCCGCCTGGGAATTCCGCCGCGAACGCCTCTACCTCGTCCCCGGCGACTCTCCCATGGGTCTGCGCCTGCCCCTCCAGTCCCTGCCCTGGCAGGCCGAGGAGGAACGCGAACTGGAGCCGGAGACCGACCCCTTCGCGCCCATCGAGCCCTTGGCGGATTACGCCGGGGAGGTCGCCGCCCGCTATGCCCAATTCGACCGGGAACCGGAATGGCACCCTGAGGTCAGGCAGCAGCCCTTTGCCGACAAGCCCCCTGCCGACCGGCGTCGGACGACAATGGAGGTGCCCCACACCGCGGTGTGCGTCGAGGCGCGGGGCGGCTGCCTGCACGTCTTCCTGCCGCCGCTCCACCGCCTGGAGCACGCCCTGGAGGTGATCGCCGCGGTGGAGCACACGGCCGCGGCCCTGCAGCTGCCGGTGGCGGTGGAGGGCTACCCGCCGCCCAACGACGGCCGACTGGAAAAGCTCATGGTGACCCCCGACCCCGGCGTCATCGAGGTCAACATCCATCCCGCCCGCGGCTGGGACGAGATGGTGGAACGCACCGTGGTCCTGTACGAGGAGGCCCGGCTCGCCCGTCTGGGCACCGAGAAGTTCATGCTCGACGGCCGGCACACCGGCACCGGCGGGGGCAACCACGTCACCCTGGGCGGCGCCACCCCGGCCGACAGCCCCTTCCTGCGCCGGCCCGACCTGCTGGCCAGCCTGATCACCTACTGGCAGCATCACCCCAGCCTGTCCTATCTGTTCTCCGGCCTGTTCGTCGGCCCCACCTGCCAGGCGCCGCGCGCCGACGAGGGGCGGCCGGAGTCCCTCTACGAACTGGAGATCGCCATCAGCCAGGTGCCGCCCGGCGGCACGCCCCAGCCCTGGATCGTCGACCGCCTGTTCCGCAACCTGCTCACCGACATCACCGGCAACACCCACCGCACGGAGTTCTGCATCGACAAGCTCTATTCCCCGGACAGCCCCTCGGGGCGCCAGGGCCTGGTGGAGTTCCGCGCCTACGAGATGCCGCCCCACGCGCGCATGAGCCTGGCGCAGATGCTGCTGCTGCGCGCCCTCGTTGCCCGCTTCTGGAATGAGCCCTATGCCAAGCCGCTGGTGCGCTGGGGCACGGCTCTGCACGACCGCTGGATGCTGCCGCACCACCTGTGGGCGGACCTCGGGGAGGTCATCGGCGAGCTCAACGCCGCCGGCTACCCCTTCCAGCCCGAGTGGTTCGGCGCCTTCCTGGAGTTCCGCTTCCCGCGCTACGGCACCCTGCGGGTCGGCGACCTGGAGCTGGAACTGCGCGCCGCCATCGAGCCCTGGCCGGTGCTGGGGGAGGAAACCACCCGCCTGGGTACCGCCCGCTTCGTGGATTCCTCGGTGGAGCGGCTGCAGGTCAAGCTCACGGGCGCCACGGACGGCCGCTTTGTCGTGGCCTGCAACGGGCGCCGGGTGCCCATGCGGGCGACCGGCGTGCACGGCGAATCCGTGGGTGGCGTGCGCTTCCGGGCCTGGCAGCCGCCCTCGGCCCTGCACCCCACCATCGGCGTGCATGCGCCCCTGGTCTTCGACTTGGTGGATACCTGGAACAACCGCAGCGTGGCCGGCTGCACCTACCACGTCATGCATCCGGGCGGGCGCCACTACGAGCAGTTGCCGGTCAACGCCTACGAGGCCGAGGCCCGCCGCCACAACCGCTTCAACCCGTGGGGCCACACCGCCGGCAGCTTCACCCCGCCGCCGTGGGTGGACGTGCTGTCCCGCTTCCACCCCGACGGCACGCGCATTGGGCCCATGGCGCCGCCGGACGAGGATCCGGCGGGGGAGTATCCCCACACACTGGACCTGCGCCGCGGTCCGGGTTGAGTTCGCAAAAGCCGCGCCAGCGCTGGGCGCTGCCCGGCTTCGGCGCGGTCCTGGGAGTCATAGCGATGCATATCCGGGTCAGCCATGCCTCGACCTACACCTACAGCCGGCCGGTCCGCCTGGCCCCCCACTGGTTGCGGCTGCGGCCCCGCTGCGACGGCGGGGCGGAGCTGCTGGACTTCACGCTGGAGATCGATCCGCAACCCGCCGGCCGCAGCGACTGCCTGGACGCCGAGGGCAACCTGGTCACCCGCGTCTGGTTCCGGGGCGAGGCGACCCGCCTGGTGGTCACCAGCAGTTTCGAGGTCGACACCCGGCGCGCCGACCCCTACGACTACCTGCCCGATCCCGCCCCCTGGGACGGGCTGTACGCCCCCGACCTGGAGCCGCGCCTGGCCCCCTGGACAGCATCGGGCCCGCAGGCGCCCAGTGTGCTGGCATTGGCCCGCGGGCTGCGCGAGGCGTCCGCGGACGCGCATGAATTCGTGCACCGTCTGAACGACCAACTGCACCGCCAGATCGACCAGGAGATCCGTGACACCGGCCAGGCCCATGCGCCCGAGGAGACGCTGCGCCGCGGCCGGGGCGCCTGTCGCGACCTGGCCGTGCTGTTCGTGGCGGCCTGCCGTAGCCAGGGCCTCGCCGCCCGCTTCGTCAGCGGCTATCAGTCCGGCGGCTACCATCCGCGCCGCTACATGCACGCGTGGGCCGAGGTCTACCTGCCCGGCGCCGGCTGGCGCGGCTTCGATCCCACCCATGGCCGGGCGGTGGCGGGCCATCACGTGGCAGTGGCCGCCGCCGCCCGGGCCGAGGACGCGGCCCCCATCGAGGGCGGCTTTCTCGGCGCGGCGCACGCCACCCTGCGCGCCGAGGTGCGCATCGATGCCGCCGACTGAGGACTTCGACGCGGCCGTCCGCCGACACGACGCGCGGATCGCCGCCCAGGGACCCGTCATCTGGGCGGGCTCGGAGCCGACCTTCACCGAGCGCAGGGCGCAGACACCCGAGTGGCACAACCCTGCCCTGGGTTGGCTGCTCCGCCGACAGATGCTGAAATGCCAGCGATGAACGCCGCCATCAAGGACTTCGGACGCTATCCAACGGCGGACCTCTACGCACTGTTCCAGGATGTCTACGCGTCGGCCGAGGCGATGAGCGAGACCCTGGCGGAAAAGTACCCCGACCTCGCCGCGTTCGCGGCGGACCTGGCCGCCCTGCGCCGCCTGCCGGGGGCCGTCGCGCTGGCGGCGGAGGTCGACGGCAGGCCGGTCGCCTACGTGATCCTGCGGCCGCGCGCGCCGGCCCGGCTCGGCCACACCGCCGACCTCAGCCTGGGGGTGGCGCCGCTGGCGCGCGGCCACGGGCTGGGGCGCCGGGTGCTCGACGCCGCCCTGGCCCGGGCCCGGGCCCAGGCGATCATCGAGATCGTCTACCTGATGGTGCGCGCGGACAACGCCGCGGCGATCCGGCTCTACGAGCGGGCGGGCTTCGAGACGCTGGCGCTGCTACGGCGCGACACACGGGTC
>JALOTG010000287.1 GCA_025458005.1 Thiobacillaceae bacterium | reverse complement strand
AAGGCCTTCTCGATCACCTTGGCCAGGCCCTCGGTGGTCTGGCCGAAGAATTCCACCGCCGCCTGCAGGACGGATTCCTGGTCATAGGTGTCGTCCTCGGCGGCCCGAGCCGGTGCCGTCTGGAGGAGCCAGACCAGCGCCAGCAGGGCAAGCAGCAGGACCTTCAGCCCGGTGAAGCGGTAAGGGTGACGAATGGCGGCATGCGACATGATGACCTCCTGATGATTGATGTAAGTGCGGTCCGGGAAACCGGGGCGTATGCGCCGAACCGGTCAGGCATGGCGTTCGCCGCCGTGTGTCCTGCGGCGGGGGATGCCCGCGGCTCAGCCACCCTGCGCGTGCTTCTCCATTTCATGCGGCTTGTCTGCATCCTCGTCGCCCGGCTTCGACCGGAAGCGGGCGATGACCGTCTCGAATCGGCTGATGCCATCTTCCTTTGGAAACAGTTCGGCGAACTCCGGATCCTGGAAGTGTGCCGCGCGTGCCCGCAAGCCCATGACCGGCAGCTTGGCAATCACCCAGCCGATGGCGAAGCACTGCAGCAGCACGAAGACGACGCCGATCTGACGACTGTAGGTGGCAAACCGCCCTTCGCTGCTGCTGAAAAGGCTTTCCCATCCGCCCACCAGCACCACCAGGGAGATGACCGCGAATACCAGCGTCGGCCCCAGATAGAACAGCCTTTCCCAACGATGCGTGCCCAGCCCCTCCTGCGTTTTCATCATCATGGAGCGAAGCGGTGGAATGTCAGGGTTGTCCTTCTCGATCTTCAACCCGACCACAAACACCGATGACAGGAGTCTGTGGAAGACGAGTTGATCCATGACCCAAAGGGTCACCATGCCGATGACGCCCAGCGTCATGACCACGATGATCAGGAAGCCGAGGGGCAAGGGCCAACTGGCCGGATCATGGCCCACCAGTAGCGCGCCGCTTGCGCCGAGGGCCGCCAGTATCCAGGCAGATGCCAGTGCCCGGATGCCGCCCGCGCTCGCGTTGTAGCGCTCCTCCATTTCCGACAATTTCCAGTAGTGCTCGTGGATTTCCATTTCACGCCGCGATTGAAACCGGCCTCCCGACCGGTGTGTGGCCGCTATTCGGGAAAGGTCGGTGTGTGCCGGACACTCGGCCCCCTCACCCCCCCGCCGCCTCCACCATCAGCCGCTTCATCTCGCTGACGGCCTTTTCCCAGCCGACGAAGAGGGCCTGGGCGACGATGGCGTGGCCGATGTTGAGCTCCGCCACGCCGGGGATGGCCGCCACGGCCTGGACGTTGTGGTAGTGCAGGCCGTGGCCGGCGTTGACCTGCAGGCCGAGGCCCAGGCCCGCCTCCACCGCCGCGCGGATGCGCGCCAGTTCCTCGGCGGCCGCGTGCGGGGTCCGGGCGTCGGCGTAGCGGCCGGTGTGGATCTCCACCGCCGGGGCGCCGGCGCGCCTCGCGGCCTCCAGCTGGCGGGTCTCGGCGTCGATGAACAGGGACACCCGGATGCCGGCCGCGCCGAGCCGGCCGCAGGCGTCGGCGACCCGGTCGTAGTGGGCCGTCACGTCGAGGCCGCCCTCGGTGGTCAGCTCCTGGCGCCGCTCGGGCACCAGGCAGACGTCCTGGGGCAGGACGTCCAGGGCGATGCCGACCATCTCGTCGGTGACCGCCATCTCCAGGTTCATGCGCGTGGCGAGGATGCGGCGCAGGATGCGCACGTCGTCGTCCTGGATGTGGCGGCGGTCCTCGCGCAGGTGCAGGGTGATGCTGTCGGCGCCGGCGGATTCGGCCAGCAGCGCGGCCTGCACGGGACTGGGATAGGGGGTGCCGCGGGCCTGGCGCAGGGTGGCCACGTGGTCGATGTTGACGCCGAGCTTGATCATGACGAATACGGTGAGGAGTGAAGGGGCAGGAGTGAGGGAAGTCTAACCATTCATGGCCTGTTGGCCAGCCCCCCCGATGATTGAAGGGGAACGCGTGCCTGGATCGGCGCGGCCCGGCGGGCCTCGGCGATGACGTCTTTGCCTGCCTCCTGTTCCGGCCTGGCCGGAACCGTCCACGGACCATGAACCGGGTGATCAATGGGGCACGATTCCTCCTGGCATTCCCTGGATCGCCACGGCGCTGCGCGCCTCGCGATGACGTCTTTGCGAGGCGGCGCAGCCGACGCGGCAATCCGGATCAGCGTTCGGCCCGCGAACGGGCCTCCTACGCCAAGAGGACGGCTCAGTGCAGCTCGCCCGCCTCGGGCCGGCCCATGCCGACGGCCAGGCCCTCGGCGAAGCCGCGCGCGGTGTCGGCCTTGAACTGCTCGGAGAGCTTCATGGCGTCGCGGATCAGGGCCTTCGTCCACAGGTCGCCGCCGGCACCGCCCTGAACGGCGCCCAGGGCGTTGCGGTCGTCCGCATCGGCGAAGCTGGGGTAGAACATGCGCCGGCGGCGGTCCTTGTCGAACCAGTAGGCGTTCTGCGCGGCGTACTCGTAGCCGAACGGCAGCAGGGCGGCGGCGAACTCCGGCCCGCGCGGATAGCCCTCGCCGCCGTCCGCCGCGCCGAGCAGGCCGGCCTCGGCCAGGCGGGCGGCGAAGCGGGCGGCCTCGCGCAGGTGCAGGTGGGCGACGTAGAGGTAGTGGCTGCGGCGCAGGGTCCAGGCCGCCAGCCCCTCCTCGTCCTCCTCGCGCACGGGCATCTCGGCGGCGGGCGTGCCCAGGGCGTTGACGTGGTGCAGCACGAGGCCGGCGGGGTGGGCGAGCATGGGCGGGTTGCGGCCCTCCAGGTAGTTCACCACGCTGAAACCGAGACGCAGGTAGGCGTCGATGCCGGTGCGGATGGCGGCGTCCTTCTGCAGGCGCTTGTGCAGTTCGAAGAGATCCATCAGGCGCTCGGCCGCCACCGGCATGACCAGGCAGAGGAGGTGGCCGTCGGGGAAGGCACCGCCCACCGCGTCGTCCTCGCGGTGCGGGAAGACGCGCAGGTTGTAGCGCCCC
>JALOTG010000011.1 GCA_025458005.1 Thiobacillaceae bacterium | reverse complement strand
ACTGGGTGTTGTGGCTGGACGGCGCCAGGGTGGCGTAGCGCACCAGTTCCCGATAGAGCGGCGCCGTCTCGGTGGGCATCGGCCTGGTGTGACGCCAGGTCTCCCGCACCGCCGTGGCGTACTGGCGCGCGCCCATGCCGTCGCCGCAGCCGGGCAGCACCGCACCGGCGGCGAGGGCGCCGGTGGCGGCGAGGAAGTGGCGACGGGGACGGAGCACGGGGGACGCGAACTCGGATGGGCGGATGCGGGCGGGGGAATCGGTCTGCCCGCGTTCGAATATCAGCCGCCGCTCCGGTCGCGCGGTGGGCCGTGCCTCGGGCGGCCGGGCACGGCGCGGGTCGACCGGGTTTCAGTTCAGCTCGCTGTCCTTGAAGTACTTGGTGCCGGTGAGGGTCAGCTCGGCGGCCAGCCCGGTATCCGTGAGCTGATACATCAGGACGCCTTCACCGACCCGGAAGGCGTCCTGGTAGGCGCCGCCCGTTTCCGCGGCCTTCGCCGCCCCCGTGATCTGCCCGCCGAACTCCCAGCCTTTTTCGACGAAGCGGTTGAGGGCGTCCTCGGTCTCGAAGATGAACACCACCTGATACTTCTTCACGCCCAGCCCCAACCCGGCCTGGGCCTCCACCATGCGCATGAAGGTCTGCTTCTTGCTGATGTTGTTCACCGCAACGCCCTTGCCCACCCCGCCGCCGAGATACAGCACGGTGAGGCCGTAGTTGGTGAACACCGCGAAGCCTGGCGCCTTCGGCAGGGCCTGCTCGACCGAAGGCCTGGCCTTGAACAGGGCCGTCAGGGTGTTCTGCGCCGTCTGGCGGATCTCCGCGCGGGCCTTGTCCAGGTCCGCGGCTGGTTCCGCCGCCCGGGCGGGGGCGCCGTTCAGGGTGGCGAGGCCCAGCATGAGCGTCATCAGTAGGTAACGCATGGTCATCTCCTAGCGATTATGTTGATTCACGGCATGTCATACGACCATTTACCACGCTGTCGTAGCCGCCTATTCAACTTAGCATCCCGGCACGGATGCGCCACGCGGTCTTCACGGGGCCGGGACCTCCACTCTGGCGGCGCGGCGCAGTGCCTCCACGTGCCGGCGGAAGTCCTGCTGCATCAGCTGCCGGGCGATCTCGGCCTTCACCCTGTCGTAGTCGGGGAATTCGAGGGCGCGCTTGTCCTCCAGCAGGATGATGTGCCAGCCGAACGGACTGCGCACCGGGAGAGTGGTGTAGGCCCCCTTCTCCAGGGCGACCAGGGCCTGGGCGAATTCCGGCACCACGTTGCCGGGCACCAGCCAGCCCAGGCTGCCGCCGTCCTCCGCGGAGGAATCCCGGGAGTGCTGGCGGGCCAGTTCCTCGAAGGGGGGGGCGTCCTTCGCCCCCAGCCGGGCGCTGAGATCCCGGGCCAGCGTCTCGTCGTCCACCAGGATGTGACGGGCCAGGTATTCGTTGCCGCCCGCCTCGGCCTTGGCCTTGTCATATTCGGCCCGGACGCGGGCGTCGTCGATGACGTGGCTGCCGAGGAAATCGTCCTGGACCAACCGGACCAGCACCTCCTTGCGCTGCAGCGCCAGCAGGGCCTGCACGTCCGGGCGCTTGTCGAGCCCCTTGGCCTCGGCCGCCTGGGCCAGCACCTCGATATTCGCCAGGATGTCACGAACCTCCGCGTCGCTGGCCACCTGCTCGCGCTCGCCGCGCGCGGCCTGGTCGCGCCGCACCAGATCGGCGTGGGAGATGGGGATGACCGACCCATTGACGATCAGGAAGGGCCGGTTCGGATCGGCGGCGGCGGTCGCCTCGCCGCTGTTTTCGGCCAGGACGGGCGGGGCGAGGACGGCCAGGGCGGCGGCGGCCCACCGTCGGGTCTTGAGGCGCCTGCGGATGCCCTGGGCGGGGGGCGGGGAGGGGGCCCAGCCGGGATCATAGCCTCAGGCTCGGGCCCGCGGCATCCCCCCTTCGGCGTGCAGCCAGGGGCGGGGCCGGGCCACCGGCAGCAGCCAGCGGGCCAATGCCCAGGCCACGAACCACACGGCGTAGAAGGAGAAGATCACGTCGCTGAGGAAGTGGCTGCCCTGGGCCATGCGCATGACGCCGAGGGCGGCGCCGACGGCCAGGCCCGCGGCGAACCAGGCGCCGCGCCGCCGCGTCACCCAGGCCAGGGCGATCAGGCCGAAGCCCACCGAGGCGTCGCCGCTGACGAAGGAGCAGTTCTTGTGGCACTGGTCGCTCGGCTGCCAGGCGGGGGTGAAGCGCAGTTCGCCGCCGAACGCCTGCACCTGGTGCGGTCGGGCACGCCCCCATTGGTCCTTGAACACCACGTTCACCAGCAGGCCGGGGCCCAGCAGCTGGACCAGGGCGACGAAGGCGGCGGCGCGGCGCAGCGCGCGCAGCCGCAATGGGGCGCCGGGCCACCAGGACGCCAGCCAGGCCAGCACGCCACCGAGGAACAGGCCCAGGGCCAGCAGGCCGACGAACTGCTGCCGAACGCTGTCGATGAAGGCGTTGTCGCTGAGCAGGAAGGTCCCGTCCGGTGCCAGGAGCAGGCGGGCGGCCCGGAGATCGAGGTCGGGAAAGGCGAGGAACAGGGCGGCCAGCAGGGCAGGCGGCAACAGCACGATGGCGAGGCATTTCATGGCCGATCAGTATCCCAGGAAATCCCGTGCCCACCAGGCCTGGTAGTCCAGCGCCCGGTCGCGGTGGATGGGTATGTGGAGGGCCGCCAGGGGGCGGACCTCGGCGAACCAGGCCGACAGCTGCTCCCGCGTGGCGTCGCGGCTGACCAGGATGAACTCGCCCTCGGGCCGCCGTCGCACGTCGGCGGTGAGGGCGTAGTGGTCGTCGATGACGCCGCCCGGATTGAGGTAGGCGGCCTCCCGGCTCAGGGGCCGGGCGTAGTAGAGGAGGGCGGCGAAGGTCTTGCGGTCGTCGCCCAGCAGCCGGGCGCCGGGGTGGGCGGCGAGCAGGCGGCGCGTCTCCTCGCCGAGGGCGCGGTAGCCGGCGACGCGGGCATAGGGGTCGGTCCGGCCGGTCAGCTCGATGCCGAGGGCGCGGGCCATGTCGTGGTAATGGTAGAGCGCCGCGCCGAGGGCCAGGTTGAACGCCAGGGCGGCGACCAGCCAGCCGCGCCGGTCGCGCATCACCCACCCGACCGCCACCAGGGCGGCGCCGGCGACATAGGCGAACGCGGCCCAGTTGGCGAAGGCGCGCGACAGCAGGGACAGGGCGAGGAAGGCGGCCAGGGGCACCAGGCTGAAGGCGGCCAGGAAGCGCAGGCGCTCGTCGGCGAGCAGGGCGCGCGGGCGCAGGGCCAGCAGCAGCAGTCCCAGGGCGGTGAGCGGCCCGAACACGCCGAACTGGGCGGCGAGGAACTCCAGGAAGGCGTCGGGATGCAGCCAGGCGCCGTCCAGCTGGGAGATCTCCGCGGTGTGGCGGTAGCTGACGAACTGGTGGGCGGCGTTCCAGGCGATGTTGGGCGCCACCATCAGCAGCGCGAGCCCAGCCGCCGCGTAGGGCTTCGGCGAACGCAGCAGCCCGTGGCGCTGCGGCGAGAGGGCGATATGGACCGCCAGGGCGGGGAGCAGGAACACCATGCTGTACTTGCTCATCATGCCCAGGCCGGCGGCCGCCCCGGCCAGCAGCCAGTCCCGCCAGCGGTCGTCGCGCAGCGCCCCGGCCAGGAAGTAGAGGCTCAGGGTCCAGAACAGCAGCAGCGGCCCGTCGCTGGTGATCAGCCAGGAGCCGAGGCTGGTCATGGGCAGGGTGGCGAAGAGCAGCGCCGCCCAGAAGGCCGACCGCTCGGCGTGGGCCTCGCCCCGGAACAGGCGGCGCGCGAGCAGGAACAGCGCCCAGGCGGTGAGCGGCCAGATCAGGAAGGTGGCCGCCCGCACCCCCAGCTCACCGTCGCCGAACAGCGCGGTGCCGAGCCGGATCAGCCAGGCCACCATGGGCGGCTTGGAGTAGTAGCCCCAGTCCGGGTCCAGGGACCAGGACCAGTACTGCGCCTCGTCGGCGTAGAGCTCCAGCTCCCGGTGCCAGGCGGTGGCCAGGCGCCAGGCGGTCAGGGCCAGCAGGGCCAGGAGCAGCCGGGCACGCAGGTCGGGCGCGACCCGCCCCATCGCCGATGCCATCAGCGTCCGCCCCTCAGTACCGGCCCCTCAGCGCCCGCGCGGGGGACGCGGCGCCTCCCTCAGCACGTATTGCTGGCCGCCGCCAGGCTCGTGGTAGATGCGGGTGAGCATCTCGCCGATCAGGCCCATGCCGAGGAACTGCACGCCCATCAGCGAGAGCATCACGCCCAGCAGCAGCAGGGGCCGGCCGCCGATGTGCGCGCCCAGAAAGAGCTTCTCGAAGCTGAGCACCAGCAGGATCAGGAAGCCCGCCAGCAGCATGGCCGCGCCGGCGCCGCCGAAGGCGTGCATGGGCCGGTGCAGGAATCGCAGCAGGAACTTCACCCAGAGCAGGTCGAGCAGCACGCGCACGGTGCGGTCGATGCCGTACTTGGACTGGCCGCGCGTGCGCGCCCGGTGGTTCACCGGCAGCTCCATGACCCGGGCGCCGAACTGCCCGGCCAGGGCCGGGATGAAGCGGTGCAGCTCGCCGTAGATCTTGACGTGGCGCAGGGCCTCGCGCCGGTAGAGCTTGAGCGAGCAGCCGTAGTCGTGCAGGCGCACGCCGGTGACCTTGGAAATGAGGCGGTTGGCGATCTTGGACGGGATCTTGCGCGACCAGGTCTTGTCCTGGCGGTCCTTGCGCCAGCCGGACAGGATGTCGATCTCCGGGTGGGCGTCGAGCTCCCGGAGCAGGCGGGGGATGTCCGCCGGGTCGTTCTGCAGGTCGCCGTCCAGGGTGATCAGGGTCGCCCCGTGGGCGGCGTCGAAGCCCGCCTGCATGGCGGTGGACTGGCCGTAGTTGCGGTTCAGGAACAGCGGCCTGAGCCACGGCCGCGACTCGGCCAGCTCGGCGAGCAGGCGGTCGGAGCCGTCGCGCGAGCCGTCGTCGATGCAGATCAGCTCCCAGGCCACCGCCGCCGGCCGCATGGCGCGCTCCACCTGCTCGACCAGGTCGGGCAGGTTGTCGTACTCGTTGTAGATGGGGATGACGATGGAGACGGCGAGCGGGCCGTCATCGGTCGCGGCGGGTGCGTTCTCGGTGTTCATGGGCGGGCTTCCGAATCGAAGCCGCTATTGTATTCGCCGGCGGTGGTCGCCGGCGCGCGCCCTGGGCCGCGCCGGGGGAGGGCGCGGCCGACATGGCGGTCAGGCGCTACGCCGCCGCAGGGCCAGCAGGCCGAGGCCGGCCAGCATCAGGCCGGCGGCCGCCGGCTCGGGCACGGCGGAGACGGCCACCATCTGGTATTCGAACAGGCCCTGGACGGGGCCGTAGTCGACGTCGGCGGGGGGCTCGGGGCTGTCCGGGAACTGGGAACCGAAGAATAGGAAAAACGGTGCGGATTGCGCGCCCTGGACCGTCAGCGCGCCGCCCTGCAGGTTGCCCGCGTCGCCCCGGGTGAGGCCGATCGAGCCGCCGCTGCAGGAGGAATGGTCGTTGGGGCCCGCGCCGAAATCGCTTTCGAAGCAGGGGTGGCTGCTGTAGCCCACGTCCTGGCCATACTGGGCGAAATAGGCGGGCAACGAGAACTGGGCGTGGCCGGGCGCGTCGGTGGCCAGGTCGTCATTGATGACGAGGAGCAGGGCACGCCCCGGCTGCCAGGCGTGGGGCAGCCTATCAAGCTCGAAGGAACCGGACAGGCCATAGGTCTGCTGTGTCCAGTTCAGCTGCCAGTGGAAGGTCTGCTGGGGTTCGGCGCTGTCAGTGGCGTCGAGGGAGCCGAAGATGATGAACCCGCCGCCAGGCTGGTCGGCCACCCGTTCCCAGGCCGGCGCATAGGCCTTCACGTAGCTCTGGGCCGGATCGATGACGTAGGTGGCGGCCTGGGCCGGCGACAGGGCGCCGGCCAGGACGGCGGCGGACAGGGCAAGGGCTTTCATGGATGTGTCTCCCCGAGGGTTGTTGGTGGTTGGTGGCGGCCGCGGACTGTCGCCAGCTTGAGTCGTCGACGTGACGGCCACGTCGCGACGCATGGTAACCGTCCCGGTCCGGCCCGATCAATCATCGACGATGTCGCGGACGATGTCGAGGACCACCCGGGTGCGGGTGTTCATGATGTAGATGTCGGTGTCGAGAATCACGCGGACGTAGCCGTCTGGCAGCCGGTCGAGGCGCCGTTCCAGGTCGCCGGGCAGGGCGCGGTAGGGCACGCCCTGAGGGATGGGCGCGCCGCGCTCGTAGCGCTTGGCGTGGCCGGGCGGGATCTTGCCCTTCTTGGCCAGGCCGGGCGGCAACCTGCGCTGGCGTTCCTCGTAGTAGTCCCGGATCAGGGCCCGGTCCTGGTCGCTGAACACGACGCGCACGCTGGCGTCCCGGTCGCGCACCACCACCTCGCCATGGCGGGGGGGCATGACCTCGCAGCCGCCCAGCAGGAGGGCGGCGCCCAGGGCGAGGGGCAAGGGGGTGGGCAATTTCATGACGAACTCCTTTGCAGGCGGAAGGTTCTCGACTAGTTTCAGGGTAGCCAAGTCGCCCTGACTTGTCGCGTCGCAGGCTGCCCGATCGGCATGTTTTGCAGGAGGTCCATGGCATGAAATCCCCACTGAAACTGAAACCCCGCCTTCCCGCCCTGATCGTGCTCGCCCTCCTGGGCGGGACGGCGGTCGGCCCCGCCCGCGCCGACTGGCTGGGCGACCTGCTCAAGCGGGCCCAGGATCTGCAGGTCGCCCCCGCCACCGGCCAGGCGGCCAGCGCGCTGACCGACGAGGAGGTGATCCGCGGCCTCAGGGAGGCCCTCGCCCAGGGCACCCGCCAGGCGGTCGCCCAGCTCGGCCAGGAGGGCGGCTACCTGAACAACCTGAAGGTGAAGATCCCCATGCCGGAGGGGCTGCAGAAGGTGGAGAAGGCGTTGCGCGCCCTGAAGCAGGACAAGTACGCCGACCAGTTCGTCGCCACCCTCAACCACGCGGCGGAGCGGGCCGCCCCGGAGGCGGCGGCGATCTTCGCCGACAGCCTGGCGAAGATGAGCCTGGAGGACGCGCGCGGCATCCTGAAGGGCCCGGACGACGCCGCCACCCAGTACTTCCGCCGGACCAGCGAGGCGCAGCTGAAGGAGAAGTTCCTGCCCGTCATCCAGCGCGCCACCGACCAGGCGGGCGTCACCTCGGCCTACAAGTCGCTGCTGCAGAAGGCCGGCCCCTACGCCATGTTCCTCGGCCAGGACAGCACCGACCTGGACGGCTACGTGACCGGGAAGGCGCTCGATGGACTGTTCAGGATGGTGGCCGAGGAGGAGAAGCGCATCCGCCAGGATCCCCTGGCGCGCGGCACGGACCTGCTCAAGAAGGTGTTCGGCTCGCTCGCCCGGTAGGACGCCCGTCAGGCCGCCCCGATCAGCCGCACCTCGCGCTGCGGGAAGGGGATGGCGATGCCGCCGGCGCGGAAGGCCTCCAGGAGGGCCTGATTGACCTCGCCGGTGGCCGGGCTGAAGTCCGGCACGCCGACCCAGGGCTTCACCGCGATCTGCACAGAGGAATCGGCCAGGGCGGTCACCCCGATCACCGGCGCGGGCTCGCGCAGGATGCGCGGATTGGCGCGCAGCACCTCGTCGATGACCGCCAGCGCCCGGCCGACGTCCGTGTCGTAGGCCACCCCCACCGTCACGCTGACCTGCCGGATGGCGCCGTAGTTGTGCAGGATCTCGCCGACGATCTTGCGGTTGGGGATGACCACCCGCGACAGGTCCGGGTGGCTCAGCACGGTGGTGAACAGGCTGATCTCCTCGACGCGGCCCTCCTCGCCGACGATGGCGATGTACTCGCCGACGCGGAAGGGGCGGCTGAAGATGATGGTCAGTCCCGCCACGATGTTGGACAGCACCCCCTGCATGGCCAGGGCGATGCCGGCCCCCGCCACGCCCAGGCCGGCGATCAGGGGCAGCAGTTCCACGCCCAGGTTCTGCAGGGCGAGGATCAGGAACAGGCCCAGCACCAGCAGACGGACGATGCGCACCAGCAGCTGGGTGACCGGGGGATCCAGATGGAACTTGCCCAGCATGTTTTCCATCAGCCGCCCCACCCAGCGGCCGACGAAGTAGCCGGCGAGGAGAATGAGCAGGGCGACGAAGAGCTTGGGCCCGAACTTGAAGGCCAGGTCGATGGCGGTGGACTGGACCTGGTCGAGGGCGGCGAGCTGGTCGGTCATGGCAGGGTCTCGTAAGGGCGGGGCCCCAATTCTAGTCGCCGGCGCGAAGACCGCCGGTCCGGAAGGGAGGCGTGTATGCCGGCCCGCGCCTACGCGGGCCGCAACCGCTCAGTCGTTGCCGCGGCGGCGCCGGCAGCGCAGCGTCAACACCCCGAGGCCGCCCAGCAGCATGGCCAGGACACCGGGTTCAGGGATGGGCGAGGTGAGCAGGACGCTGTCCAGCCCGATGGTTTCCACCACCGGGGTGAAGTGCTCGGCATTGATCCACAGCGCGTCAAGATCGGCGAGCACGGCCGCGATCTGCGCCTCGCTGGCGTAGGCTCCGGAAAAGGTGTTGGAGACGCGCCAGGCCCCGGCGGACAGGGACACCGTCACCGGCGTCCAGGCATCCGGCGCGGGATCGAGGAGGTTGGCCGCCAGGGTGAGGCCCGCTCCCCGCAGCACCACGTCCGCTTCGTCGGCGGGCCCGGTGACCCCGCTCCGGTTGACCGTGCGGGTATGGAACCTCAACTCCCCGCCCAGGGCGGCGCCCTGATTGCCCAGGAACTTCGCGGGCGCGCTGAAATACGACCAGCCGTTGTCTGGGTCATGGAAGGTGATGGCGCCCGGCGGCATGCCGTCACTGCTCGTGAAGCCGACGGCAAGGCCGCTGCTGAGGAGGGACCAGCTGTCGGAGGCATCGTTCAGGGTCAGCGCCGTCCAGCCATCTGCGTCCAGGTCGAAGCTGCTTTGCGCCAGGGTAACGGCCAGGGTGGGCGGCGCGGTCAGGGCCAGGGCCAGGGCTGTCGGGATCGCGAGGGCGTTGCTCATGGTGTCCTCCTCCATGAAAGTGACCGGATTGAACCGCAGGCCCGCGCCTGGCGTCGGTCTGCTTCGCTAAGTATCAGGCCCCACGCTCAAAGTCAACGCACAGGCGGCGACCCTGAGCGATCCGGCCCGCGCGGGCAGGCCAGGGACGGGTCAGGGAATCTTCCCGCCCAGGGCGTAGCGGACGCGGCTGGTGCGCTCGTCGACCCGCTCCACCCAGGCCAGGTGCAGGTTGCCCGCCTCGTCCAGGGCGATGGCCGGGTCGGTCTGGGCGCCGGGCCCGCTCGCGGGGGGCGGGGCGACGTTGTCGGCGAACGCGCCAGCGGGGGTGAGCCAGCTCAGCCAGACGTCCGGGGTGCCGTCCCGCTCGTCGTCCCAGGCGACCGCCAGGGCGCCCCGCCCGTTGCCGGCGGCGGCGGCGTGCCACTGGGCGATGGCGTCGCCGAAGCTGTCCTGGACCTTGAGGTCGGGCCCGAAGCTCGCGCCGCCGTCGGGGCTCAGGGCGGCGTAGACGTCGTAGCCGGACAGGAAGTCGCGCTTGTCCAGCCATACCGCGGCCAGGCGATCACCTCCCAGGGCGGCCAGGGCCGGGCGCATGGCGCCGGTGCCGCGGCCCAGGTCGCCGTTGATCCGGCCGGTGGGGTTGCGGCTCACGCGCAGGGGCGGCGACCAGGCCTGGCCGTCGTGGCTGACGCTGGCATGGATGACGGTGTGGCCATGCCGGCGGTCCTCCCAGGCCAGGGTCAGGGCCGAGTCGGTGGCTGCCAGGACCGGGTACATCTGGTCGTCCCTCGCCGGCGCGGGATCGGCGGGGCGCGCCTCGGATGCCCGCAGGCCGCCCTCGGCGCCTGCCTCCAGCCGGGCCCGGAACACCCGTCGCCAGCGCCCGTCCGGGCTTGACCAGGCTGCGTGCAGCCCCAGCCTCGGGTGCCGGGCCAGGTGGCCCTGGCCGCCCTGGGCCGACAGGTTGCGGACGGAACCGATGCCCGCCGGGCCGGCCAGGGCGGCGTTCACCCCCGTCTCGTCCTCCCAGATCAGGGCGAAGCGGCCGTCCGGCAGGGCCGCGACGGCCGGCGCGTAGCACTCGCCGTGGCCGTAGGCGAGTTCCCGGAAGGCGCCCGCGCCGTCCCGGATGCCCAGGTAGCAGGTCGGCCGGCCCGTGCGGCTGTCCTCCCAGACCACCGCGACGCGCCCGCCGGACACCGCCAGGGCGGCGCGCCCGGAGGCCTCAAGGTGGTGGAAGGCGCCGCTGGCCGCCGGCGTCACGTCGACCGCCGCGTCGAAACGCCACTCGGCCCGCGCGGCGACGGCGAGGGCGAGGCCGGCGACCGCCAGCAGGCGCGCCGATCCGCGCTTCATGGCTTGGCCCCCAGAAACTCCAGCAGGCTCTGTCGCTCGTGGTGGCCGCCGCGCACGTAGCGGTCGTAGTCCTTGAAGTCCTGAACGGTCTTGAAGCCGGGGATCTTCATGATGAGCTTGCCCTGCGGGGTCATGTAGACGAACAGGGGCGTGGCGTAGGCGCCCAGGCGGGTGCCCAGCTGGGCCTCGGTGATCCGCTCGCCGCTGGGCAGGCGCAGGCGCTTGCCGCCCTCCGCGTCGACGTAGACCAGGCTGTAGTGCTGGCCGTAGAGGGCCTTGATGTCCGGGTCGCTGAAGGTCTTCCGGTTGGTGTGCTCGCACCAGGCGCAGCCGTAGCGGCCGAAGTACAGGAAGATCGGCTTGTTCTCGGCCTGGGCGCGCTGGAGGCCGGTGTCGAAGTCGGCGAAGCCGTAGCCGGCCGGCGGGTCGGCCCAGGCTGGCAACGCCAGCAGGGCGCAGAACGCGGCGGCGGAAAAAAACTGTCTGGGCATGGCGGTTCTCCTCATGCGTGACAGGGAGTGCAGTATGCCATGGCGTCCGGCTCAGCCGCAGACCACCAGCACGTCGCCCATGGACTCCGCCAGGATGTGCTTGGTCACGCTGCCCAGCAAGAGTTCCTCCATCATCCCCTGGCCGTGCTTGCCCAGGACGGTGAGGTCGCAGTCCAGTTCCTGCTCCTGGGTGACGATGACGCGGGCGGCATCGCCGTGCCGCACGTCCAGGCGTGCCTCGCCGGGCTTCAGTCCCGCCTCCTCGGCCAGCGCCCGCAGTCTGGCCAGGGCCTCCGCGCGGGCGGCGATCAGGTAACGGTTGAGGGTCTCCTCCTCCACCCCGGCGAAGCGCAGCTTGGACTCGAAGGGGGCCTCGTAGGCGTGGAACAGGACCAGCTCCGCGCCGGGGGCGACGGCGCGGGCGAGTCCCAGGGCGCGCAGGGCGAAGGGCGAGAAGTCCACCGGCACCAGCACCCGACGGTAGGCCTCGCGGGGGGGCTGCTTCACCACCAGCATGGGCCGCAGGGTGCGGCGCAGCAGGCGCTCGGCGGTGGTGCCCAGCAGCAGCCGGCCGAGAAAGTCCTCGCCGCGCGCGCCGACGACCAGGAGGCCGGCGTCCAGGGCATCGGCCTCTTCCAGGATGGCGCTCAAGACCCGGCCGGCGATGATCCGCGTGCCGGCGGAGACCCGGTGGGCCTGGCCGAGCTCCGCCGCCAGGGTGGCGAGATGCGCCCTCGCCGCGTCCACCAGGCGCTGCTCCACCGTCGCGGAAGAGGCGCCCAGCAGGGCGCGCAGCTGATCCATGGCGGTCTGGCTCAACACGTGCAGCAGGGTCAGCTCGGCGCCGGTCTCGGCGGCGAGGCGGAAGGCGCGCGCCACCGCGTGGCGGGCCGGGGCGGACAGGTCGGTGGCGGCAAGGACGCGGGCCAGGGGCTTCATGGCGTCTCCTTTCCAGGACGGATGAGGTCGGCGAGGTGCTCGGCGGTGAAATCCACCGCGTCGCGAAAGGGATACAGGACGGTGGGGGCACCGGCCCGCTTGAGCGCCGTGCCCTGGGCCTCGTCCCGCGCCACCACGGCGATCTCGCCGGCGAAGCGCCGCTCGGCCAGGGCGTGCAGGAGCGCCCGGTTGGATTGCAGGTCGGGCAGGGTGCTTACCGCCCAGGGCACCCCCTCCAGCGGCAGGCTCTCCAGGAAATCCGAATCCTGGCCGTCGCCGAAGCGCACGGTAAGGCCCTCGCGGCGCAGCCGGCGCACCAGCTCCGGGTCGAACTCCACGCCCAGCACGGTCAGGCCCGTTGCCCTCAGCCGGCGGGCCAGCCGCTCGCCATAGCGGCCCAGGCCGAAGACCACCACGTCCGGACGCTCGACGCCGTGGGCCTGGCGCTCCACCGCCAGCTCCCGGTGCGGGCGCCGCCGCTCGAACACGCCGAGCCAGGGGGCCAGCCGTTCGTAGAGGGGGTGGGAGTAGAGGATCAGGTAGGTGGACAGGGCGATGGTGACCACCCCCACCAGGGTGGTGAGGCCGAGGGCCGCCACGCCCACGTGGCCGAGGCTGATGCCCATGGCCACGAAGACGATGGAGAACTCGCTGATCTGGGCCACCGTGAGCCCGGCCAGGAAGCCGGTGCGCTTGCGGTAGCCCATCCAGCCCATGATGGCCATGACGATGAGCGGGTTGCCGATCAGCACGAAGGCCGACAGGACCGCCGCCGGCCATGCCTCCTCGCCCAGGGTGGAGAAGTCCAGCTTGGCGCCCAGGTCGATGAAGAAGAACAGGATGAGGAAGTCGCGGATGCCGGTGAGCCGCGCGCCGATGGCCTCCCGATAGGACGTCGAGGCCAGCGAGAAGCCAGCCAGGAAGGCGCCCGCCTCCTTGGAGAAGCCCACCCATTCCCCCAGGGCCGCCAGCCCCGTGCCCCAGGCGATGGCGAAGATGAGCAGCAGCTCCTGGGAGCGGGCCATCACCCGCACCAGGGGGGGCAGCAGATAGCGCATGAGGACGAACAGGGACAGGACTGCCAGCGACACCCGCGCGAGCAGGGAGACCGCCACCTGCCAGGGCTCCGCCTCGCCGGCGCCGCGCAGGGCGCTCATGGCCATCATGGCGATCACCACGGCGATGTCCTGCACGATCAGGAAGCCCACCGCGATGCGGCCGTGCAGGCTGTCCAGCTCGCGCTTGTCGGAGAGCAGCTTGACGATGATGATGGTGCTGGAGAAGGTCAGCGCCACCGCCACGTAGAGGGCCTCCATCATGCCCTTGCCCAGGGCCAGGATGATCAGGAAGCCGAACAGGATGGTGAAGGCAAGCTGGCCCAGGCCGGTGGCCAGGGCCACCGGGCCGATGTGGCGGACGTGCTGCAGGTCCAGCTTCAGGCCGACCAGGAACAGCAGCACCGCCACGCCGACCTGGGCCAGCAAGTCGATCTGGTCGTGGGCCTGGACGAGGCCTAGGACGGCCGGCCCGACCAGGATGCCCACCGCGATGTAGGCGATCAGCACCGGCTGCCTCAGGCGCAGGGCCAGCGCGCCGACCGCGGCGGCGATGATCAGGAGCAGGGCGAATTCCCCGAAGGGTCCGTGCATGGATCGATCCGTTGGTGCCGGAGGTTCAGGCGCATGATGGCCCGCTTCGCCGCGCCCGGCAATGCGGACCCGGCGCGCGCGTTCAGCGCAGGTGGGTGGGGATGCGCAGGCCCACCCGGGTGATGCGTCCCGCCTCCACCTCCCGTACCACGAACTCCATGTTGCCCAGCCGGTGACGGTCGCCGGCCACCGGCAAGCGGGGCAGGCGGGCACGCAGGAAGGACTCCAGGCTCTGCTCCTCCAGGCCCGCGGGCAGGGGCAGTCCGTACTGCGCGGCGAGGTCCCCCATGCGGGCCTCGCCGCGCACCACGAAGTCGCCGTAGAACTGCCGCTTCTCGAGATAGGCCGGCGCAGGGGCGGCGGCGAGCAGGTCGCCGAGGGCGGCGCTGTCCGACTCCCTCGCCAGCAGATAGAGCCAGTCGTCCGCAGCCAGATGGCCGGCGGCCTCCGGCGAGAGCGCGGCGCCCTGCCGGATCACAGTGACTGGCCTGGCCTCCTCGGGCAGGCGCAGTTCGCCGGCGGCCCGGCCGACCGCGGCGGCACCCGGGCCCAGGCGGTAACCCAGGATGACATGGTCGCTGCCCATCCTGGCGGCCAGATCGAGCCGCTCGTCCGCCGCCGGCGGCGGCGGCACCTCCAGCCTCAGTAGCCGGGCGAGGGGCGGGATGGTCCAGCCCTGCACGGTGAGCGAGATCAGCACCACGAAGAAGGCCACCTCCAGCACCAGGCCGGCGTCCGGTACCCCGGCCAGCAGGGGGAACAGGGCCAGGATGATGGGCACCGCCCCGCGCAGCCCCACCCAGGCGATGAACGCCTGCTCGCGCCAGGGGAAGCGAAAGGGCAGCAGGCACAGCCAGACCGCCACCGGGCGGGCGACGAAGATCAGGGCCAGGGCGATGGCCAGGGCCGCCGGCGCGTGCTCGAGAAGATGGCTGGGGGTGGCCAGCAGGCCCAGCATCAGGAACATGCCGATCTGGGCCAGCCAGGCCAGGCCGTTGTGGACCTGCAGGATGTTGGCCGCGTCGCGCGCCTTGCGGTTGCCGAACACCACCCCGGCCAGGTAGATGGCCAGGAAGCCGCTGCCGCCGAGGACCGTGGTGAGGCCGTAGAGGGCCAGGCCGCCGGCCAGCACCAGCATCGGATACATGCCGCGTTCCAGGGGCAGGTGGTTGGTCAGCCAGACCAGCAGGTGGCCGCCGCCGATGCCGGCCGCGAGCCCCAGGCCCATCTGCATGCCGAACAGGCCCAGCGTCTCCCAGCCGGGCAGGCTCGCCCCGGAGCGCAGCAGCTCCAGCAGGGCGATGGTGAGGAACACCGCCATGGGGTCGTTGCTGCCGGACTCGATCTCCAGGGTGGCGGAGACCCGCTGCTTCAGGGCGAGCCCCTTGGCGTGCAGCAGGGCAAACACCGCGGCGGCGTCGGTGGAGCCCACCACCGCCCCGATCAGGAGCCCGATGAGGGGTTCGATATCCAGCATCCAGGCGGCGATGAGGCCGGTGATGACGCAGGTGATCAGCACCCCGGCGGTGGCGAGCACGAAGGCCGGGCGCAGGCCGGCGCGGAAGGTGTCGGCGCGGGTGTTGAGGCCGCCGTCGAGCAGGATGACGGCCAGTGCCACGCTGCCGACGGTATAGGCGACGCCGTAGTCGTTGAAGACGATGCCGCCCGGCCCGTCCTCTCCGGCCAGCATGCCCACCGCCAGGAACACCAGCAGCAGGGGCATGCCGATGCGGTAGGACAGGGCGCTGGCCAGGATGGCCAGCAGCAGCAGGGCAGCGCCGGCCAGCACGAACTGGTTGATCAGCTCCATGCGCGCATTCTACCTGCCGGTCCCGTCATACCGGCCGCCTCCTGGCCCGGCGAAGCGCGTCCGGCGCCAGCGCCGCAGGGCGGGGCGCCGGCGATGCGTCATGTCCGGGTCCGCGCCATCCAGCGTCGCAGCGCGGCCTTTTCCGCCTCCACCGCGAGCAGCACGCTGACGCCGAAGGCCAGAATCAGCCCCCAGGCCGCCGCGTCCAGGGGGGCGGTGTGAAACAGGGCGTGCATCACCGGCCAGTAGGTGAAGGCGAGTTGCAGCACGAGCAGGATGGCGATGGCCAGCAGGACGTAGCGGCTGCCGGCGAGGCCGTCCCAGGACAGCACCGGGGCGGTGAGTCGGCGGCAGTTGAACAGGTAGAACACCTCGCCGATCAGGACCAGGTTGACCGCCGCCGTGCGCGCCACCTCGATCGGGGCGCCGCGTCCCTGTTGCCAGAGGAAGATCCCCAGGCTGCCGGCCACCAGCAGGGCGGAGACGAAGGCCACGCGCCAGAACATGAAGCGGTTGAGCAGGGGTTCCCCGGGGTCGCGCGGCGGCCGCCGCATGATGTCCGCCTCGGCCGGCTCGAAGGCCAGGGCCAGGGCCAGGGTGACGGCGGTGACCATGTTCACCCAGAGGATCTGCACCGGAGTGATGGGCAGCTGCGCCAGGCCGAGGACGATGGCGGCGATCAGCACGGCCGCCTGGCCGCCGTTGGTGGGCAGGATGAAGACGATGGACTTGCGGATGTTGTCGTAGATGGCGCGGCCTTCCTCCACGGCGGCGGCGATGGAGGCGAAGTTGTCGTCGGCCAGCACGATCTCGGCCGCCTCCTTGGCCGCCTCGGTGCCCTTGCGGCCCATGGCCACGCCGACGTCGGCGCGCTTCAGGGCGGGGGCGTCGTTGACCCCGTCGCCGGTCATCGCCACCGCCTGTCCTTCCGCCTGCAGGGCCGCCACCAGGCGCAGCTTGTGCTCCGGGCTGGCGCGGGCGAACACCTCGGTCTCCGCCACCGCCCGGCGCAGGGCGGCGTCGTCCAGGGCCTCGATGTCGGCGCCGCCGAGGGCGCGCACTGGCTCGCCGAGCCCGAGCGCCTCGCCGATGGCGCGCGCCGTGGCGGCGTGGTCGCCGGTGATCATCTTCACCCGGATGCCGGCGGCGCGGCACTGCGCCACGGCGCGGATGGCCTCCTCGCGGGGCGGGTCGGCCAGGCCCAGCACCGCCAGCAGGGTGAAGCCGCCCGCCTCGACGTCGGCGAAGGCGAGCGCCCGCCGCTCGCCGTCGGCTAACCGGATCGCCAGTGCGAGCAGGCGCATGCCGCGGCCGGCCGCCGCGTCCAGGGCGGCATGCCAGCGTCTCGGGTCGAGGGGGCGGTCCTCGCCGGCCTGGCGCTGCCGGCCGCAGAGTTCGAGGACCCGTTCCGGTGCCCCCTTGAGGAGGACGAAGCCGTGGCCGGCGTGGTCGTGGTGCAAGGTGGCCATGAAGCGGTGCTCGGACTCGAACGGGATGACGTCGGTACGCGGCAGGGCCTCCGCCTCGAAGCCGGGCTCCAGGCCCGCCTTGAGGCCCAGGGTGACCAGCGCCCCCTCGGTGGGGTCGCCGGCCAGGCGCCATTCGTCGCCCTCCCGGGTCAGGCTGGCGTCGTTGCAGAGCAGGGCCAGGCGGGCGATGTCGAGGAGCTCCGGGTGGGACTCGGCGGAGACCGCCGCGCCGTCCACGCTGAAGCCGCCGTCCGGGGCGTAGCCGGTGCCGGAGACCTGGAACACGCCGCCGGCGGTGAGCACCTCCTGCACGGTCATCTCGTTCTTGGTCAGGGTGCCGGTCTTGTCCGAGCAGATCACCGTCACCGAGCCGAGCGCCTCCACCGCCGGCAGGCGGCGGACGATGGCGTTGCGCCGCGCCATGGCCTGGACGCCGATGGCCAGGGTGATGGTGAGGATGGCCGGCAGCCCCTCCGGGATGGCCGCCACCGCCAGGCCCACGGCGGCCAGGAACATCTCGCCGGCGGTGTAGCCGCGCGCCAGGGTGCCGAAGGCGAAGGCGAAGGCGGCGATGGCCAGGATGGCCCAGGTCAGCCAGCGGCCGAACTCCGCCATCTGGCGCAGCAGGGGCGTGGCCAGCGTCTCGACCTCGGCGAGCAGGCGGCTGATGCGGCCGATCTCGGTGCCCGCCCCGGTGGCCACCACCACGCCCGTGCCCTGGCCGTAGGTGACCAGGGTGCCGGACCAGGCCATGGAGAAGCGGTCGCCCAACGGCGCCGACGCCGCCGCCGGCTCGACGCGCTTTTCCACCGCCACCGATTCGCCGGTCAGCGCCGCCTCCTCGATCTTCAGGCTCTTGATCTCGATCAGGCGCAGGTCGGCCGGCACCCGGTCGCCGGAGGCCAGGTAGACGATGTCGCCGGGCACCAGCTCGGCGGCGTCGATCTCCTGGCGGCGGCCGTCGCGCAGCACCTGGGCGCGCGGCGACAGCATGCCGCGGATCGCCTCCAGGGCGCGCTCGGCCTTGCCTTCCTGGAGGAAGCCGATGTAGGCGTTGATCACCACCACGCCGAGGATCACGCCGCTGTCCACCCAGTGGCCCAGCGCGGCGGTGACGGCGGCGGCAGCCAGCAGCACGTGGATCAGCACGTTGTGGAACTGGAGCAGGAAGCGCATCAGGGGCCCGCGCCGCTTCGGCGGCGGCAGCAGGTTGCGGCCGCGGCGTTCCCGGCGGGCGTCGACCTCGGCGGCGCTCAGGCCCTGGCGACTGCTGTCGAGCTCGGCGAGGACCTCGGCGGCGGGGCGGGCGTGCCAGGGCGGCGAGGGGGACGCGTGTTCGCTCATTGCGGATTCCTCTCCGGACCGGCGGCCAGGGGGTCAGCGGGGCCGCCTGTTCAGGGTCGACCTTGCCTGGCCATCAGGGGTTCCCGGCCGGCCTCAAGGGCCCGATGTCGCCGGGGGTGCCCCCGCAAGGTCCCGCCGCGACCCGTAGGGCATGTCCCCTCACGCCGGCGGATCCCGCGGCGGCCGGGCGAAGCGCACCGTCTCGGGGGCGTTGGTGCCGCCGGTCATGACGAAGGTCATCGCCTCCTCCATGCTCCAGTCGGTCTGCACCACCTCGTCCAGGGGCACGATCTCGATGTAGCCGGAGGTTGGGTTGGGGGAGGTGGGCACGTAGACCGCGGCCAGCTCGCGGCCCGTGTCGGGGTCCCGCATCACCTTGGTGACGAGGCCCAATGCCTTCATCTCCGGCGAGGGGAAGCTGATCAACACCACCCGCTGACCGGCGACCGGTGGCTGGCGCAGGGTTTCAAGAAAGCGCTTGGTGGCCCCGTAGATGGTCTGCACCAGGGGCAGACGGCCGACCTGCCGCTCCAGGAAGGCGATCATCCGGCGGCCCAGCACCAGGGAGGTGAGCAGCCCCACCGCGTAGAGCCCGGCGAGGGTGACGAGGGCGGCGAGCAGATACTGGACGGTGGGATTGAGCAGCCAGTCGGCCAGGGTCTCGGAGAAGGGCCGCAGGACCCGCGCCGCGCCGCGCAGGAGGGGGGCGCCGGTCCTGGCCAGCAGGCTGAACAGGAAGTCCAGCACCAGCCAGGTCACCCAGAGCGGCGCCAGGGTGAAGAAGCCGATCAGGATGTGGCGCAGGACATGGGGCTGGGCGCCCTTGCCGCGACCATTGCCCGGGTGGTCGACGACGCTCATGGCTCGTCGCGGGGCTTCACCCTCGCCCCGTCGCGCACCCGGTCGTCGGGATGGGCGATGACCCGGTCGCCCGCCTTGAGGCCGGACAGGATCTGCGCGCGCAACCCGCTGCGCTGGCCGACCTGGACCGGGGCGAGGCGGGCCCGGCCGGCGTCGACGCGGTACGCCGCCCAGCCGGCGTCCTGGCGGAACAGGGCGCTGGCGGGAACCTGCAGGACGTCGGCGCCCTCCCAGACGACGAACGCCGCCTCCACCCGGTAGCCGTCGCCCAGCCTTTGCCAGGCCTCGCGGGGCGAGGCGAAGTCGACGATCACCCGCACGCGCTGTTCCTCCACCCCCAGGGCGGAGACCTTCGTGTAGCCGGCCGGCTCCACGGTGCGCACGACGCCCTCCAGGGGCCGCTCGCCGCCCCAGCGGTCCAGCACCACGCGGGTGCCGGCGGCGATGCGCACCGCCGAGGTGGACAGCACCTCCACCTCCACCTCCAGGCGGTCGGGGTTGCCGATCTCCAGCAGGGGCTGGCCGGCCTGCACGGGGCCCTCGCTCTCGCGCGGCACCGCCAGAACGCGGGCCTCCACGGGGGCGCGCAGGCTGAGGGTCTCGGCCGGGGCGCCGGCCTGCAGGGCGGTGGCATGGGCCAGGGCGGCGCGGGCGCTGTCGCGCTCGTAGCGCGCCACGCCGACCTGGTGCTCGGCGGCCTGGCGGGCGGCCCGGGCGCGTTCGAGCCGGGTGCGGGCCTCGTCCACCGCCTGGCGGGAGAGGAACTCGGCCTGGCCGAGCCGCTCGGCGCGCGTCAGCTCCTGCTCGGCCAGCCGGGCGTCGGCGGCGGCCGCCCGGGCCGCCTCGCCGGCCGCCGCCAGGGCCGCCTCGGCGGCCTTCACCCGGGCGTCGGACTGGGCACGGGTGCGCGGGTCCAGGGCGACCGAGCGGGTCGGCTCCAGCACCGCCACCACCTGACCGCGCGCCACCGCGTCGCCCACCTCCAGGTCGATGCGCCGCGCGTAGCCGGCCATGGGGGCGGCGATCACGTAGCGGTCCATCACCCGCGTCTTGCCTTCCTCCTCCACGCTCACCGCCAGGGGTCCGGTCCGGGCGGCGACGGCGTCGACCGGCACGGGGCGGGGCAGGAAGCCGTAGACGATGCCGGCCGCCACCAGCAGGCCGGCGAGCAGGAATCCGATCGGTCCGCGTCGCATGCCGCTATCCTAACCCCGTCCCGGTCATTCCCGCGTCTTCAGCACCCCGATCAGGTCCAGCCGGCCGAGGCGACGCCAGATCAGCCCGCCGGAGACCAGGGCGGAGGCCACCACCACCGTGGCGCCCAGGGCGTAGTTGCTGGGCAGGATGAGCAGGGGCAGGCGATAGAGGTCGGTCTCGAAGGCCAGCACCAGCACGCCGCACAGGCCGATGCCGACCAGGAAGCCGACCGGGATGGCGATCAGCGTCAGCAGCGCCAGCTCGCCGAGCAGGATGTAGCCGATCTCGCCGTGGGTGAAGCCCAGCACCCTGAGGCTGGCCAGTTCCCGGCCGCGTTCCGACAGGGCGATGCGGGCGCTGTTGTAGACCACGCCGAAGCCTATCGAGCCGGCCAGGACGGTGGCCACCAGGTTGTAGAACAGCACGAACTCGCCGATGGTGTCGTAAAAGCTCTGCACCGCCGAGGCGTTGGCCACCAGCCCGAGCACCCGCGGCCGCTCGTGCAGGCTGTCGTAGAGCCGCTGGCGCTCCGAGGCGTCGTGGGCCAGATAGGCCCCGGACACCACGTTGCCCTCGCGCATCAGGGCGTTCAGGGCGTCCTGGCGCATGTAGGCGGACACCCCCAGGTACTGCTTGGTGATGCCCAGCACCGGCACCTGCCGCACCGGCCGGTTCTGCTCCAGGATCTCCACGGTGAGCAGGTCGCCGGGCTTCACGCCGAGGATGTTCCTGGCCAGGTGGTCGGTCAGCACCACGCCGTCCGGCGGCAGCTGGACGGGGCGCAGGCGGTGGTCCAGGGAGCGGTGCAGCTCGCCGTCCGGCTGGATGCCGTACAGGGCATGGCGATAGACACGGTGCTGGAAGCGCAGGTTGGCCACCACGTCGCGGAAGCCCTCCACGTGGCGCACGCCGGGCAGCGCGCGCAGCTCGTGCAGGGCGCGCCCCGAGGTGGGCTCGATGAAGCTCACCGCCAGGTCCTCGCGCGCCGCCAGGCGGAACTGCACGTCGACCATGAAGTCGATCGCCCCCTTCTGGTAGTTGCCCACCATCATCAGCCCGCAGGCGCAGGCGATGCCCAGCACGGTGAGCAGCGACTTCAGCGGGCGCCGCTCGATGTGGCGCAGGATCATGCGCGAGGGCTGGCCGATCCAGCGCTGCAGTCCCAGTTTGAGCACCGCTCGCTCGAACAGGGTGGCGCGGTAGACCATCGGCGTCTCGGCGCGCATGCCCTCGGCGGGCGGCAGGCGGATGGCGCGGCCGACGGCGAACAGGGTGCCGCTCACCGCCGCCGCCAGGCTCACCGCCGCCGCGATCACGATCACCCCCGGCTCCAGGCGATAGTCCAGGTAGGGGAAGCGGAAGGTGGTCTCCATGTACACGTTCGACAGCCCCGTGCCGAACCAGGCGCCCAGGGCCACGCCGGCGGCCACCCCGAGCAGGGCCATCAACATGACCAGCTTCACGTAGTGCCAGCCGATCACCAGGTGGCCGTAGCCGAACGCCTTGAGGATGGCGACCTGCTCGCGCTGCAGGGCGATCAGCCGGCTCACCACCACGTTGAGCAGGAAGGCGGCCACGCCCAGGAAGATGGCCGGGAAGATGGTGGCGGTGGTCCTGAGCTGCTTGAGCTCCTCGCTGAGGAAGCGGTTGGAGAACTGGTCCTTGCGGCCGTAGGCCCCGGTGCCGCCATAGCGGCCGAGCACCTGGTCGACGCGATCGATGACGTCCTGGACCGGGGTGCCGGGGGCCAGGGCGAAGCTCGCGTCGTTGAACGCCCCCTCCATGTCGTAGGCGGCGGCCAGGGCGTTGCGGCCCATCCACAGCACCCCGTAGCGCTTGAAGTCCGGGAACATGGCGCCCGGCGCGATCTGGTAGACGTACTCCGGCGACACCGCCACGCCGACCACGGTCAGGACCTTGCGCTTGCCCTGGATGATGGCCGCCAGGCGGTCGCCCGGCTGGAGCCGGTGGGCCTCGGCGAAGGTGTCGGAGACCACCGCCTCGTCCTGGCTGTAGGGCCGCGGCGCGCGCCCCCGCTTCAGGTGCAGGGCGTTGAGCAGGGGCTCGCCGCTGTCGGGCAGGGACAGCAGCAGCCCGGTGATGGGGTCCGTGAAGCCCGCCACCTCCAGCTTCACCCCGGCCACCACCCGCGTCTCCACCTCGCGCACGCCGGGAATGGCGGCCAGCCGGCCGGCCACCGACTCGGGGGCGCGCTTGAGATTGGCGAACACCTCGGCGAGGCGGTAGTCGCCATAGAAGCGGTCGCGGGTGATGACCAGGGAGTCGTAGGTGGACAGCGACATCACCAGGGTGGCCACCCCGCCCATGATCACCGCCGCGATGGCCAGCGCCTGGCCGCGCAGGTGCCAGAGGTCGCGCAGGAGCTTCAGGTTCAGGGGCGTCATGCTTCAATCTAGGCCCTCGTCCCCCGCGCGGCCATGACCGATGTCGCTCCGGGGCCGGCGCCACGCGCCCGGGGCGGCGACGCTCAGACCGCCCGGCGCCGTCGCGCGGCGAGGCCCAGCAGGCCGAGGCCGGCCAGCATCAGGGCGTGGGTTCCGGGTTCAGGGACGCCCGGGGCCACGGTGTAGGTGCCGGCCTCGATGCTGAAGTTCCAGGTGACCGAATCCAGGTATACGCCCGCGTCCAGTATCGGATAGAGCTGGAGGTCCGCCAGGGCGATGCCGCTGCCGGACCCGCCGGGCTGTTCCTCGTAGATGGTCACCATGCCCCATTTCATGAACAGATCCTCGGCGAAGATGAAGGTACGGTACTCCCCGGTGTCCGGGTCCCTGCCGCTGCCGCTGACGTTGACGCGCACCGACCCGCTGGCCTGGCAGAAACCGGCGGGAGGACAAACGATGGCCTGGGTCAGGCTGTAGCTGTCGATGAGCAGGGACAGATAGAGCGGCGGGTCCGCGCTGCCCGTCGGGGTGGTGAACGCCCCCAGGCTTTGCGGGCCAAAAATGAGGTTGTAGACACCTGCCGCCGCGCCGAACCGGTCGGCGTCGGCGCCGGCCTCCCCGGCGATGACCTGCGACTGGGCGTGCACGCTCACCCCGTTGACGGCGCCCTGCACGCCGGCGTAGGCGCTGCCCTGGGCGATGCTGCTTCCGGTGGCGACATCGATGTCGCTCAGCAGCTGGTAGCCCGAGCCCGAACCCAGATCCTGGTAGAAGCTGCCAGCGCCGATCGACCCGCTGCGGTCGGTGTTCAACTGCCATCCGGACCATAGGCCGCTGCTGTCGGCCTGTTCGCCGGCATCCTGGGTGCCATTGAGATTGGTGTCCTGCCAGACTTGCCAGGAAACGCTGAGGTCGGCCGTGGCGCTGGCGGCCGGCGCGCCATGGGCCTGGGATGTCAGCAAGGCGAGGGCGACGACGCCGAGCAGGGAAGATGGATGCCGCTTCATGATGGTCCTCCATGGAAAAACAGGAGAAATCCCTCCTTTTTTCAGGATAGAGGCTATCGACGCGGACGCCACACAGGGGGGGCGCCCTTGCCACGACCGGACTCAGGCGCCATCCCGCGCCGATCCCGCTGCCTGTCTGTCGTGCCGAGCAGGCCGCGTGTTTTCGGCCCGCCACGCCTTCCGGCGCATAGGGAAAACACCCGATATCACCCTCTTTATGGCATGGCTATCCTGGCCTCGTCCCTGTCACGGGCGGGATGCCCGCTGGGGGCCATGGCATGTGCCTGGCGGACGGGGCCCACCATTTCAACGACTCAAGGAGTGAAACGATGTTCGAGAAAAATCTGACTCGCCGGGAAATGCTGACCCTGGGCGCCGCGCTGGCGGTGAGCCCCCTGCTGCTGCCCGGCGACGCCGCCGCCGCCCGCCGCACCAGCACCACCACGACCACCCTCACCACCGAGGAGAAGAACGACCTGATCTTCATGCGCGAGGAGGAAAAGCTCGCCCGCGACGTCTACCTGACCCTGCACGACATCTGGGGCACGCCGGTGTTCGCCAACATCGCCGTCTCCGAGCAGCAGCACATGGACGCCATCCTCAACCTGCTCAACACCTACAAGCTGCCCGACCCGACCGCGGGCAAGCTGGTGGGCGAGTTCGTCAACGCCGAGCTGCAGGCGCTCTACGACGAGCTGATCGCGCGCGGCAAGCAATCCGCCCTCGACGCCCTGCTGGTCGGCGGCATCATCGAGGAGACCGACATCGAGGACCTGCAGGCGGCGATGGCCACCTCCCGCCTGAGCAACATCGACAAGGTCTACGCCAACCTGCTGAACGGCTCCTACAACCACCTGCGCGCCTTCGCCAGCAACATCACCGCCCTCACCGGCGAGCCCTACGTGGCCCAGGTGGTCTCCCAGGACGTGGTGGACGCCATCCTCGGCGCCTGATCCGCGTCCTCGCCCTGCCCGCGGGCCCCGGCGCCCGCGGATCCCCGGCCCGCCCCGCGCGGGCCGTTTGTTTTTGGCGCCTGGCGTTTTGCCGGCCTGCGCTTATCCTTAAATCAAGGTCTCCGGCCGCGCCGGTTGCGCCATTGAGGCATGTGGCGGTGACCACGATCCCGATAACCCAGGCCGCGATGATGAATTCGCCCGCGAAGCTGCTGCTGGTCGACGACCATGCCATGGTGCGCGACATGCTCAGGCGCCAGATCGACGCCGAGCCCGACCTGCGCGTGGTGGTGGCCGCCGCCGACATGGACGCGGCCATCGCGCTGAGCCAGGGCGTGGAACTGGACCTGGCCGTGCTGGACATCGAGATGCCCGGCCTGTGCGTGTTCGAGGGGGTGGAGCGGCTGCGCGAGACTCACCCCGGCCTGCGCGTGATGTTCCTCAGCGGCATCCACAGCGACCGCAACATCCAGCGGGCCATGGACGCGCGCGCCTGCGGCTACGCCAGCAAGAGCGAGACTCTGCCCGACCTGTTGCGCGCGATCCGCGCGGTCGCCGGCGGGCAATCCTATTTCTCGCCCCAGATCCGCGAGCGGCTGCAGGCCGTCGGCCTGCGCGGCGACCTGGTCCCGCTTCGCACTCCGCTCGATACCCTGACGCGGCGCGAACTGGAGATCCTGGACTATGTCGCGCGCGGCCTGTCGAAGAAGGAGATCGCCCGCATCACCGCCACCAGCGTGAAGACCGTCGAACAGCATTGCGGCAACCTGATGGCCAAGCTGGGCATCCACGACCGGGTCATGCTGGCCCGCTACGCCATCCGCGAGGGGGTGTGCCGGCCCTAGCCGCGCCCTACGCGGCGCGGCGCCGGTTGAGGCATGCGCGCACGGCCGATTCACCAGCTCAGCTCGCGCGCCGCCTTCTTCGTGGGGTTCGCGCGGATCTCGGCGATGTGCCCGTCCGACAGCCGGATCACCCGGTCGGCCATCTCGGCGATGCCGACGTTGTGGGTGATCAGCACGGTGAGCGTGCCCAGTTCGCGGTTGACCATCTCCAGCGCCTCCAGCACCACCACCCCGGTCTGCGAGTCGAGCGCCCCGGTCGGCTCGTCGCACAGCAGCACGGCGGGGTTCTTGGCGATGGCGCGGGCGATGGCCACGCGCTGCTGCTCGCCGCCGGACATCTGGGCCGGGAAGTGGTCCAGGCGCTCGCCCAGGCCGACCAGCCGCAGGGCTTCCTCCGGCGCCATCGGCGCCTCGGCGATCTCGGTCACCGCCGCCACGTTCTCCCGCGCGGTCAGGCTGGGGATCAGGTTGTAGAACTGGAACACGAAGCCGACGTGCTGGCGGCGGAACAGGGTCAGGTCGCGCTCGGTGGCGCCGGTGAGCTTGTGGTCCAGGTACCAGACCTCGCCCTCGGTGGGCACGTCCAGGCCGCCGAGGATGTTGAGCAGGGTGGACTTGCCGCTGCCGGAGGGGCCCAGCAGCACCACCAGCTCGCCGGCGACCAGCTCAAGGTCGATGCCGCGCAGGGCCTGCACCTGGACCTCGCCCATGCGGTAGACCTTGGTCAGCCCCTGGGCGCGGAACACGGCCTCGCCGGGGGCCGGACGCGCATCGGGCGCGTGGGGTCGGGCAGAGGGGGGGCTTCCGAACAGCGGCATGCGCATGGATTTCCTCGCGAACGATAGCCTCCATTGTCCTACACGGCCAGGACTGCCAGGTAGGCGCGCCGCTCGCGGCGCGAATGCGGCGGCCCGCCGGCGCGCCTCCTCCGGGGCCCCCTTGCAGGCGGCGCATCGCGCCCCATATTCAACCCAGAAACGGCAATTGACCGCTCATAAGCCATTGGAAAGTCCCATGAACACTGAAGATTGTGCCTTCGGTCGGGGGGCGCCCGTTGGATGAAGCCGCTACGCACCCGCTGGCACGTCCGGGCGGGCGTCTGGCTTTGTCGCGCCTCCTTGCGGGCCCCGGCCCGCGGCGTCGTTGCTTCGCGCCAGCCACCCGCCCGAACGCACCATCCGGCGCGTCCAACTGCCGTTTCTAGGTTCAACGCATTTGCACCGCGCCGGCGCGCGGCCTCCCCCGAACCCAACCTCACCCGCACACACCCATGGCCGAGACCCCGCCTTCCGACACCGCCCCCGCCTTCCCCAAGCTCCTGAAGCTGCCCGCCATCGAGCGGCCCTACACCCTGCCCGTGCTCGCCCCGGCCGAGGTGAAGTCCGCCGCCGACCTGCCCGACCGCCTGCTGCTGGGCGACCTGGTCCCCGACAGCTTCAGGTTCGAGAAGAAGGGCTGGTCGGCCGAATGGCGCGACCCGGACGGCTACCAGGCGCGCTTCCGCTACGCCGGCAACCTCTCCTCCCTGGAGCTGGACTACCGCGGCGACGAGGCGGTGACCCTGACCACCGCGGAGCGCTTCGCCGACCTCGGCCAGACCGTGCAGACCATCCACCCCGGCGCCTGGCTGGACAAGCTCGCCCGCCACCTGGAGGGGCGCTACAACCTGCGCGTCTTCCCGCACCGCGAGGACGACGCGGTGGGCGGCGCCTTCCCCGACGGCCACCT
>JALOTG010000116.1 GCA_025458005.1 Thiobacillaceae bacterium | reverse complement strand
TGGAAGTCCATGCACAGGTTCACCGGGCCGATGAAGGGCCTGCGCACCGTCCAGTCGACCACCAGGCGCGCGCCGCCCTTGTCCTTTTCCAGGACCAGGTCGCGCCGCTCCACGTCCTTGATGTCGCTGATGCGCAGGCGCTTCTGGAAGGCGTCCCGGTAGGCCGCCTCGGGTTGCCCCATCAGGGCCGGATCGGCCACCATCTGCGCCACCGCCCGCTTGACCGCCCAGTAGTCCAGGAACGGCGGCAGCAGGCGGGAAGCCAGGTAGGCGAGGAAAATGACCAGCAGGGAAAAGAACAGCAGACCCGTGAGGGTGAGACCGCGTTGAGTCTTGATCATCGCTCCTCCGTCTATTCGATGGACCGCCCGACCCGGCCCAGGTCGCTGAAGTTCAGCCAGATCAGGAAGGCCCGGCCGACGATGTTGCGATCCGGCACGAAGCCCCAGTAGCGGGAATCGTTGCTGGCGTCCCGGTTGTCGCCGAGCATGAAGTAATGACCGGCCGGAACCCGGCAGCGGAAACCCGTTTCATTGTAGGTGCAGCTGTCGCGGTGCGGGAAATCCCCGTCCACCTGGTGCAGCAGCACCGGCGGCAGGTCCTGCACCACCATGGCGACGTGCTTGTGCTCGCCCAGCTTCTCCCAGTAGGTCTGGCCGTTGACGTAGTTGAGGCCGCCGGCGACGTACTCGTACTGGCCGGCCCGTTCCAGGGCCACCGGCTGGCCGTTGATGATGAGCTGCTTGTCGCGGTATTCCACCGTGTCGCCGGGCAGGCCGATGACCCGCTTGATGTAGTCCAGGGCGGGATCCTTGGGATAGCGGAACACCATCACGTCGCCCCGCCTGGGCTCGCCGACGTCGATGATCTTCTTGTTGAGGATGGGCAGGCGGATGCCGTACTCGTACTTGTTGACCAGGATGAAGTCGCCGATCTCCAGGGTCGGCAGCATGGAGCCGGAGGGGATCTTGAACGGCTCGACCAGGAAGGAGCGCAGCAGGAAGACGATCAGGATGACCGGAAAGAAGCTGCGCGCGTAGTCCACCACCACCGGCTCGGGTTCGTCCGCGCCGCGCGTCCTGCGCAACACGGCGATGTCCAGCAGCCAGATGGCGCCGGTCAGCGCCAGCAGCAGGAACAGGAACAGGGCGAAGCCGATGGCGCTCTTGTAGACCAGCACCAGGCCCAGCACCACCAGCGCCCAGAAGACGTACTTGAGTGCGTTCACTATTTCTCTCCCACCTGCAGGATGGCCAGGAAGGCCTCCTGCGGGATTTCCACGTTGCCCACCTGCTTCATGCGCTTCTTGCCTTCCTTCTGTTTCTCCAGGAGCTTGCGCTTGCGGGTGATATCGCCGCCGTAGCACTTGGCCAGCACGTTCTTGCGCAGGGCCTTGACCGTCTCGCGGGCGATGATGTGCGAGCCGATGGCCGCCTGCACCGCGACGTCGAACATCTGGCGGGGGATCAACTGGCGCATCCTGGCCACCAGCTCGCGTCCCCGGTACTGGGAGGTGGAGCGGTGCACGATGAGGGACAGGGCGTCCACCCGCTCGCCGTTGACCAGCACATCCAGCTTCACCAGGTCGTCGGGGCGGAACTCCTTGAACTCGTAGTCGAGCGAGGCATAGCCCCGGCTGGTGGACTTCAGTTTGTCGAAGAAGTCCATCACCACCTCGTTCAGCGGCAGCTCGTAGTGCAGCATGACCTGATGACCCATGTACTTCATGTCGCGCTGCACGCCGCGCTTCTGGTTGCACAGGGTCATGACGTTGCCGAGGTATTCCTCCGGCACCAGGATGGTGGCGGTGATGATGGGCTCGCGGATCGCCTCGATCTTGCCCGTCTCGGGCAGCTTGGAGGGGTTCTCCAGCAGCTGCACCGTGCCGTCGCGCAGCACCACCTCGTACTCGACGGTGGGCGCGGTGGTGATCAGGTTCTGACCGTATTCGCGCTCCAGGCGCTCCTGCACGATGTCCATGTGCAACAGGCCCAGGAAGCCGCAGCGGAAGCCGAAGCCCAGGGCCTGGGAGGTCTCCGGCTCGAAGTGCAGGCTGGCGTCGTTGAGCTGCAGCTTGGTGAGCGCGTCGCGCAGCTGGTCGTACTCGTGGGCATCGACCGGGTAGAGGCCGGCGAACACCTGCGACTTGATCTCCTTGAAGCCGGGCAGGGGGGCGGCGGCCGGGTTGGCCACCGTGGTGAGGGTGTCGCCCACCTTGGCGCTGGCCAGTTCCTTGATGCCGGCGATGACGAAGCCCACCTGGCCGGCGGCGAGTTCCGGGCGCTGCACCGACTTGGGGGTGAACACGCCGACCTGCTCGCAGAGGTACTCGTCGCCGTTGGCCATCAGGCGGATGCGGTCCTTGGGCTTGAGGCTGCCGTCCACCACCCGCACCAGCATCACCACGCCGACGTAGTTGTCGAACCAGGAATCGGTGATGAGCGCCTTGAGCGGCGCGTCCGGGTCGCCCTGGGGCGGCGGGATGCGCGCCACCACCGCCTCCAGCACGTCCTCGATGCCCAGGCCGGTCTTCGCCGAGCAGCGCACCGCGTCCTCGGCGGGGATGCCGACGATGTCCTCGATCTCCTGGATCACCCGCTCCGGCTCCGCCGAGGGCAGGTCGATCTTGTTCAGCACCGGCACCACCTCCACCCCCAGCTCGATGGCGGTGTAGCAGTTCGCCACGGTCTGCGCCTCCACGCCCTGCGAGGCGTCCACCACCAGCAGCGCGCCCTCGCAGGCGGACAGGGAACGCGAGACCTCGTAGGAGAAGTCGACGTGGCCCGGCGTGTCGATCAGGTTGAGCTGGTACTCCTGGCCATCGCGCGCCTTGTAGCGCAGGGCCGCGGTCTGGGCCTTGATGGTGATGCCCCGCTCGCGCTCCAGGTCCATCGAGTCGAGCACCTGCTCCTCCATCTCGCGGTCCGACAGCCCGCCGCACAGGTGGATGATGCGGTCGGCCAGGGTCGACTTGCCGTGATCGATGTGGGCGATGATGGAAAAGTTGCGGATGTGGCGCATCAAAAATGGCCGAGGCGCCTTGGGCGCCTCGGCATGCATATGGATGGCGCGGATTTTACCCGAAACCGAGGGCATTGGCCGGCCTGTCGGATACCCGCGACGCCATCCAGGCCGCGAACTCGTCCGCCGGCAAAGGCCGGCTGTAGTGGTAGCCCTGGGCGTCGTCGCAGCCCATCACCCGCAAGGCGACGCGCTGCTGGTCATCCTCCACCCCTTCCGCCACCACGCGCAGGTTGAGTCCCCGCCCCATCGACAGGATGGACTGGACGATGGTGGCGTCCTGATGGTTGAAGGCCACCTCGTCGACGAAGGCCCGGTCGATCTTGAGGGTATTCAGCGGCAGCCGCCGCAGCAGCGCCAGGGAAGAATAGCCGACCCCGAAGTCGTCCACGGCGATGCTCACGCCCAGGCCGCGCAGGTTAGCGAGCAGTTCCAGGACCTGGGGACCATCGCTGGCCAGGGCGCTCTCGGTGATCTCCACCTCGACCCGATCGAGCGGAACGCCGTGGGCCCGCCCGGCGGCGCGCAGCAGATCCGCCAGTTCGGGCCTCAGCTGCGCCGGCGAGACGTTCACCGCCATGCGCGGCGGGCAGTCCCGACGCGGTAGCCAGACGGCCATCTGGCGCAGGGCCTCGTCGATGACATAGCGCCCCAGGTCCCAGATCAGGCCGGTCTCCTCGGCCAGGGGGATGAACTTCATGGGCGGCACCAGCCCATGCTCCGGATGCACCCAGCGCACCAGGGCCTCGACGCCACTCACGCCCTCGCCCTGCAGGCCGATCTGGGGCTGGTAGTGCAGGACGAATTCCCGCCGGATGAGGGCCTGGCGCAGGTCGCATTCCAGGGTCAGGCGCTCCACGGCGGCGGCGTTCATCTCCGCGGCATAGACCCGGTACTGGTTGGAGCCGCTCGCCTTGGCGTGGTACATGGCCAGGTCGGCGTGCCGCACCAGCGCCTCGTCGCCGCGCCCGTGCTCGGGGTAGATGGCCACGCCGACGCTGCAGTCCACGCGCAGCTCGCGCCCCTGCAGGGTCATCGGGGCGTTGACGGCGGCGATGATCTTCTCCGCCACCCGGCAGGCGTCCTCCAGGCCTTCCAGCCGCGGCAGCACCACGGCGAACTCGTCGCCGCCCAGGCGGGCCACCGTGTCCGAGTCGCGCAACAGGGTGGCGAGCCGCTCGCCCACCTGTTGCAACAGGGCGTCGCCGACCTGGTGGCCGAGGGAGTCGTTGATCAGCTTGAAGCGGTCCAGGTCGAGGAACATGAAGGCCATCGGGTGAGCATCGCGCTGGGCGACCTTGATCGCCTGGCTGAGGCGGTCCATGAGAGCGGCCCGGTTGGGCAGGCCGGTGAGGGGGTCGCGGGTGGCCAGGTGCATGATGCGCACCTCGGCGGCGCGACGGCGCTCCACCTCCTGTTCCAGTTCCGCCACCCGGCCGCGCAATTCCAGCTCCGTCACCACCTGGCGGGCGAGCACCGTCAGGGCCTGGCGCTGCACCTCGCCGAGGCTGCGCGGCTCCTGGTCGATGACGCAGAGCGTGCCGATGGCCTCCCCGCCCGGCAGCACCAGCGGCATGCCCGCGTAGAAGCGCACCTGCTCGGGTCCACGCACCAGGGGGTTGTCGGCGAAGCGGGGGTCGCGACTGGCGTCTTCCACCACGAACAGCTCGGCCTGGTTGATGGCGTGGCCGCAGAAGGAGACCGCGCGGGAGGTTTCGGTGGCCGCGATGCCGACGCGCGACTTGAACCACTGCCGGTTCTCGTCCACCAGGCTGATGAGGGCGACCGGCACTTCGAGCAGCCGGGCGGCCAACCGGGTGATCTCGTCGAACACCTCCTCCTGCGGGGTGTCGAGGATCTTCAGCCGCCGCAGCGCCTGGAGCCGCTTGCCCTCGTTGGTCGGCTGCGGCGGCAGCCAGGCGCGCAGCTGGTCCAGCATTGCCTGCGCGTCGCGCACCTTGTCGTACACCGCCTCGGCGCCGGCCGCCAGGCAGGCCTCGCGATAGGGCCCGTCGGCATGGTTGCTGAGCACCAGGGCGCGCGCCCCGCAGCCCGCCGCGCGCACCCGGCGCAGCACGTTCAGCCCGCTGCCGGCGGCCAGGGCGAGATCAAGCAGGGCCAGGTCCGGGCGGTGCTTCAGGATGCCGGTGACGGCGGCCTCCTCGGTCGCCGCGTTGCCCACCACGCGGACGCCCGGCAGGCCGGCCAGCATGTGCTTGAGGGTGCCCAGCACCAGATCCGAGTCCTCGACGATGTAGATGCGCATGACCTGCCTGCCTTTCCGAAACCCCCATAGATGCCTGAAGTTTCGGCGTCGGGCCGGCTGACCGGTATCGGCGCGGGGCGATGCGGGTTATCGGACGGGAGCGCGTCCCGATGTCGGTGTGTGTCCTACACGCGCCGCCCATGCGGGGGTCAGTCCCGCAGCAGGCCGTTGCTCAGGCAGTAGCGGGTGAGGTCGGCGTTGCTCCTGAGGCCCATCTTCTCCAGGATGCGGCCGCGATAGGTGCTCACCGTCTTGACCGACAGATGCATGGTCTCCGCCGCCTCGCCCACGCTGCGGCCGGCGGCGAGCAGCAGCATGACGCGGTGTTCCTGGACGGACAGGGCCTCGTGCGGCGGGGCGTCCGGCACGCGCCCGGCGACCAGGTCGGCGAGGCGCTCGGCGAGGCTGGCGGTGATGTAGCGGCCACCGGCCAGCAGGCGCTCCAGGGCGGCCACCAGCTCGTCGCCGGCGCGGTCCTTGGCCAGGTAGCCGGCCGCGCCCATGCGCAGGGCCCGATCGGCGTAGGCCACCTCGGCGTGCATGCTGAGGATCAGGATGGGGCTGGCCGGGGCCAGCCGGCGCAGCCTGACCAAACCCTCCATGCCCTGGGCGTCGGGCAGGGCGAGGTCGAGCACGATGGCGGCCGGGACACCCTCGGCGACGCGTTCGCCGGCCTGCGCCAGGCTGCCCGCTTCCGGCACCTCGGCCCGCGGCCAGCGCGCCAGGATCAGCTGGCGCACGCCGGCGCGCAGGATGGGGTGGTCATCGACGATCAGGATGCGCATGGGGGTTCCTCCGCTTTCCACTCGTTATTCCTCCCGGCGGGCACGCCCGGCGCGTCTTCAGTCTGCCGCGGGGCGAGCGGCAGGCTCGCCTCCACGCGCGTGCCGCCGCCGGGCCGCGACTCGACGCGGCAGACGCCGCCGGCCAGTTCGGCGCGCTCCCGCATGCCCAGCAGGCCCAGGGCACCAGCCCGCCCCGCGCCGGGGGCGAAGCCGCGACCGTCGTCGACGATGGCCAGCACGTAGGCGTCGCCCGCGACATGGCCGGTGATCTCCAGCCGCCGCGCCGCGGCGTGGCGCAGGACGTTGGTGAGCGCCTCCTGGGCGATGCGGTAGAGCTGGGTGGCCTGCTCCGGGGGCAGGCGGTGGTCGTCCGCCAGCGCCACGCGCACCACCATCCCGACCGGCGCCAGCAGACCCTCGGCGAGCTGGCCCAGGGCGGCGCCGAGGCCCAGGTCGTCGAGCATGGGCGGGCGCAGGTCCGCTGAGATGCGGCGCGCGACCTCCACGGAGCGGTCCAGCAGCGGGTCCAGCTCGACGCGCAGCGGCTCGCCGGCCGGGCGTCCGGCCAGCCTGAGCTTCATCACGGTGAGCAACTGGCCGAGCTGGTCGTGCACCTCGCGCGCCAGCCTGCGCCGCTCCTGCTCGACACTGCGGTCCAGCTCGCGGGCATAGCGCCGCAGCTGCGTCTGGGAGTCCTCCAGGGCCTGCCGCGCGCGGTGCTCGTCGGTGATGTCCTCCACGCTGGACCAGATGTAGGGCTCGCCGGCGCGCTCGACGACGAGGCCGTACAAACGCACCGGCACCTCCCGCCCGTCGGCGCGCAGGTAGGTCTTCTCGTAGGGGCCGTAGCACCCGGTGGCCGCCAGGCTGGCGAGCAGGGCCCGCTCCTGGTCGGCGTAGCGTTCCGGGGTGACCTGCCAGTAGGTGAGCCCGAGGGTATCCTCGACCGTGCGCCCCAGGATGGCCGCGAAGGCCGGGTTCACCTCCACCAGCGCGCCGTCCATGCGGCACAGGGCGAGCCCCAGGGGCAGGCTGTCGAACAGCTCGCGCCGGAAGCGCTCCGACTCCGCCAGGGCCAGCTCGGCCCGCTTGCGCTCGGTAATCTCCTGAAAATAGATGGCGATGCCTTCGTCGGTCGGGTAGACGTGGTTCTCGAACCAGCGCTCCCAGCCCATGTAGCGGTCCTCCAGCTGCTCCGGCCGGCGGTCCGTCATGACCCGCCGGTAGGTCTGGAAGAAGGGCTCGTCCGCGGCCTCGGGCCAGACCTCCAGGAACCGCTTGCCGACCAGGTCGGCGCGACCCAGCAGACGGGCGGCATGGCTGTTGACATAGGTATAGCGCCAGTCGCGATCCAGGGCGATGAAACCGTCGGTGGTGCTTTCCAGGATGGTCGCCACGCGCCGCTGCGTTTCCGCCTGCTGGCGGGCCTCGGCCGCCGCGGTGGCGGCCGCCACCAGGCCCGCCTCCGCGCGCCGGCGCCGGCGTCGCTCGCGCGCCTGCATGAAGAAGGCCGAGCCGATCAGCAGGGCGCCGCCCGCCCCCATCAGCCATTCCGCGTGTCGTGCCCGCCGCTGCACATCGCGCACCCGGCGGTCGCGGCGGGCGATTTCGGCGCGCAGGCTCGCCTCCAGGAGACCAACCTCGGCGCGCAGGGCATCCATCACCCGCTTGCCCTCGTCCAGCCGCGCCCGATCGACGCGATACGCGGCGCCCGCCTCGCGGCGCAGCCGGATGTTCCCGGCGGCCAGCTCCAGGCGTCGGGCGACCAACGCGTCGAGGCGCGCGAGGGACGCGGCGGGGTGGCCCAGGCCCGCGAGCCGCCGGCGAAGCTGGCGGACCTGCCGGCCGACCTCGCTGGCGGCGGCGCGGTAGGGCCACAGGTAGGCCTCGTCTCCGGTGAGGAGATAGCCGCGCTGACTGGTCTCCGCGTCGACGAGCAGGGTCATCAGGGCCTGCGTGGCGACCAGGACCTCCCGGGTCGACTTGCGTCCCTCGGTCACTTCCACCACCACTCGCAGGCTGCGGTCGCCGACGATGACCAGCAGCACGAATATCAGCAGTCCGGCCAGCCCCAGCGTAACGGCCGTCTTGTCCTTGTCGATGCGCATTGTGCCCTCTCCCGGCCGGAACCTTGCCCTTGCCGCCGCCGCCGCGTCAAGTCGCGCCGGCCATGCAACAGGCGGGGGAAGCAGGGAGGGGCGGTGGGCGGCGCGGCCACCCACCCGGCGATCACGCCTGGCTCAGGCCGAGGCGCAAGGCGTCAGTGTCGAGGAAATAGTGGCAGATCTCGACCCCGTCCCGCACCAGCACCGGCACCCGATGACCATAAATCCGGGCGAGTTCGGGGTCCGCGTCCACGTCGACCTCCTCCAGCCGGAAGCCGAGTTCGTCCTGGAGCGGCACCAGGCCGGCCCGCATGTCATCGCACAGATGACAGCCGGGTCGGCCGTGGAGGGTCAGCGTGATCAATCCAGCCGCAACGGGATGTAGATGGAGCCCTCGCCGCGCTTGACCAGCAGGGCAACGCTCTTGCGCTTGCTGTCGCTGATCTGGGCGGACAGCTCCTCGGCGCTCGCCACCTCGCGGTTGTTCACCGCCAGGATCACGTCGCCCGGACGCACCCCGGCACGGGCGGCGGCGCCGGTGACGTCCTCCACCAGCACGCCCGACTCGATGTTGAGTTGGCGTTTCTGTTCCTTGCTCAGCTCGCTCACCACCAGGCCGGCGCGGTTGGTCTTCTTCTCCGGGGCGGCGGCGGTCTGCTCGGACGGCATCTCGCCCACCACCACCGCGACCTCCTTGATGGCGCCCTTGCGCCACAGGGTGAGGGTGGACCTGGTGCCGGGCTTGGTGGCGCCCACCATGCGCGGCAGGTCGATGGAGCTCTCCACCTCGCGCCCATCGAACCTGAGGATGATGTCCGACACCTCGACGCCAGCCTTGGCTGCCGGGCTGCCGGTCTCCACCTCGGCCACCAGGGCGCCCTTGGGCTTGTCCAGGCCGAAGGATTCGGCCAGATCGGCGCTGACCTCCTGGATC
>JALOTG010000115.1 GCA_025458005.1 Thiobacillaceae bacterium | reverse complement strand
GCTTTTCACGCATGTGGGAGATTACGTGATTTCACGATTCCTGCCACATGCACATCATGTGGCGATTGCACATTGGCTGTCCATACTAAGGCCCAATGTGGCGCAACCCCACCTGATCATGGCCCGCATCTTCGATGCACGATTGGGTGACAACGGAACAGGTAATTCAGAGCTGGACGGGAAGCTGTTCAAGGAAGCGGATACGCAGTTCGATGAGGCGCGCAAGGCTCTGCCATGCCTGTTGCCGCTGGGCAGTTACCATGTCGATTTCCTGCTGCGTCAGGGCCATATTGTTCAGGGCTCCGACGCCGCGGCCAAGGCCATAGAGGTTGCGAGGGAGAATCTGGCGTGTAATCCCCGTCATGGCCTGAGCCTCGCCTATCTGGCATTGGCCCAGCATGCCGATGGAGATCCGAAGGCGGCCCGTGCCACCTTGCAACAGGCTTACGGACGAGTGGTATATCAGATCGAAGGGGCCCTGCTCATTGCAGTATGGCTTCAAATAAAAGAGGTGCCGCAAAAGCCGGAGGCAGTTGCTTTGACTCGTGAGATTATGACTAGTCTCCAAAAGATCGAATTCAACCCGGCAGCCAGATTCCCTCAGTCGCATTGGGACGAATTGATGCTCGCTGTGGATAAGTTGACAAGAGACATGAATCAAGGCGTTCAGTAAGAATTGGCATGACACGGCACATGGGGAGTCGTTCGCTGTGCCTATTCGTAATAAAGTCTCCCCGGCATCGACTCGGATTTGCAGCGGGCGAATCTTTCCCGCAAGAAAGGAGAGTGCCATGCCCCAACAAGCCAAGAGCACGGTCCTGATTGCCGCCATCAGCGCCGTCAGCGCCGTGGCGGTGGCGTTGATCACCACCTACGGCACCATCGCCGTGTCGGCGCCGGAGGCGATCAAGGTCAAGGAGGAGTTGAGGAGCATTTCCGACCTGCAACTGATCAGGAATCTCCCCATCGGCAGCATCGTGCCCTCCATGCTGATGCCGAGCCGGTTTGCCCAGGCGGTGGGGGATCCGGATCCGTCCGTGTTCGATCCGGGCCGGAGCCGCTGGGCGCTGGCCGACGGGCGGGACGTGACCATCTCCCGCTACGGTCAGCTGTCCGGCCAGGGCAATGCGCCGGATCTGCGCGGCATGTTCCTGCGCGGCATGAACGTGGACGGCGGGGCGGACCCCGACCCGGGCCGCCAGGCCGGGGACGTGCAGAAGGACGCGCTACGGGAGCACGGTCATGCCACGGACGCCAGGGCGCATGGCTGGGGCGAGCAGGGCGACCGGCAAGGCTGGACCAAGCGGGCGGGCGAGGCGCCCCTGGCGAGCGTGACGCGGGTGACGGGTGCGGCCACGGCGGCCGAGACCCGGCCGGTCAACGTGGCGGTCTATTTCTACCTCAAGATCAATTAGCCGGCCCCGGCCTCCGCAGAGGACGGCCCCGGATTGCCACGTCGGCTGCGCCCCCTGGCAATGCCGTCATCGCGAGGCGCGCGGCGCCGTGGCGATCCAGGACAGGGCCGGGCGTCTCGCCTTCCTTCACGCATACGGTTCATGTTCCGTGTGCGGTCAAGTCCGGACCGGAGCAGGCCTCGCAATGGCGGAGTCGCCTCTCCTCAGGCCTGATCGAGCAGTTCCTGGGTGACCGCCGCCAGCAGGGCCATCTCCTCTTCGCCGACCACATAGGGCGGCATGTAGTAGACCGTGGCGCCGATGGGGCGGAGGAAGACGCCCCGCGCCAGGGCGCGCCGGTGGAAGTCGCGGGCGAAGCCCGGTGGTGCCCCGGCCACGTCGAAGGCCCAGATCATGCCGGCGTGGCGGAAGTGGCGGACGCGCGGGTGGGCGGCCACCCCTTGCAGGATGTCGGTGAAGCGCGCGGCCCGGATGCAGTTGGCGGCCAGCACGCCGTCCTGCTCGAAGATGTCCAGCACCGCCAGGGCGGCCCGGCAGGCGAGCGGGTTGCCGGTGTAGGAGTGGGAGTGCAGGAAGCCGCGCGCCGTCTCGTCGTCCCAGAAGGCCTGGTAGACCCGGTCCGTGGTCAGCACGCAGGACAGCGGCAGGTAACCGCCGGTGAGGCCCTTGGACAGGCAGAGGAAGTCGGCGATGTCGGCGACGCGGCTCGCATCGCCGCCTCCCCCGGCCCCTTTCTCGCGTCCTGGAGAAGGGGGCGGCGCCTGCTCGCAGGCGAACATGGTGCCGGTGCGCCCGAAGCCGACGGCGATCTCGTCGGCGATGAGGTGCACCTCGAAACGGTCGCACAACTCACGCGCCAGGGTCAGATAGAGAGGGTGGTACATGGCCATGCCGGCGGCGCCCTGCACCAGGGGCTCCAGGATCACGGCGGCGGTGGTGCCGGCGTGCGCGGCGAGATGGGCCTCCAGGTCGGCGGCGGCGCGCCGGGCGACGTCCTCGGCCGTTTCACCCGATTGTTGGTCCACTCCGGCCTGGCGCCAGTCCGGGCTCATGACCTGGCGGGTGTGGCGCAGCAGCGGCGCGTAGGTGTCCTTGAACAGGGCCACGTCGGTCACCGACAGCGCGCCCAGGGTCTCGCCGTGGTAGCCGTGGGCCAGGCTCACGAAGCCGGTCTTCTCCGGCCGGCCGAGGTTCTTCCAGCAGTGGAAGCTCATCTTCAGCGCGATCTCGGTGGCGCTGGCGCCGTCCGAGCCGTAGAAGGCGTGGCCCAGGCCGGTGAGCGCGGCCAGCCGCTCCGAGAGCTCCACCACCGGGGCGTGGGTGCAGCCGGCCAGGATGACGTGCTCGATGCGGGTGAGCTGGTCGACGAGGGCCGCGTTGATGCGCGGCTCGGCATGACCGAACAGGTTCACCCACCAGGAGGAGATGGCGTCCAGGTAGCGCCGCCCCTCGTAGTCGATCAGCCACGGCCCCTCGCCGCGCGCGACGGGCAGGGGCGGGGCCGCCTCCAGCTGCTTCATCTGCGTGCAGGGGTGCCACAGGGCGGCGCGGCCGCGGGCGATCCAGTCCTCGTTGTGCATGGCGGTGCGTGTCTGGTGGAGCCCGAAGGATAGCAGCGAGTCGCGGCGGCTTGCGCCGGCCGGGCGGCCAGGGGTATAGTCCGTATCGTTTCGATGTTTGTGGAATTATGGAAATGGACTCCGCCTTCGCTGTCCAGGCCCTCGCCGCACTCGCCCAGGAAAGCCGCCTGACCATCTACCGCCTGCTCGTCCAGGCCGGACCGGCGGGCATGGTGGTGGGGCAGATCGCCGAGGCGCTGGCGATTCCCGCCGCCACCCTGTCCTTCCACCTCAAGTCCCTGTCCCACGGCGGCCTGGTCGCCTCGCGTCAGGAGGGCCGCTACGTGCGCTACGTGGCCGACTTCGCCGCCATGCACGGGCTGATCGACTACCTGAGCGAGAACTGCTGCGGCGGCGACCGCGCCGTCTGCGCCCCCGGCGCCTGCGCGCCCGACATCCCCCCAACCGTTGAATTCATCAAGGAGAAGCAAGCGTGAATGCCCCCGCCCCCAAGACCGTCCTCGTCCTCTGCACCGGCAACTCCTGCCGTTCCCAGATGGCCGAGGTGATCCTCAACCATGATCTGGCCGGCCAGACGCGCGCCCTGTCCGCCGGCACCCGGCCGCAGCCCAAGGTGGCCGACGGCGCCCTCGCCGCCCTGAAGGACGCGGGCCTGTCCACCGAGGGCCTTTATCCCAAGGACGTCGACGCGGTGATGAACGAGGCGATCGACCTGGTGGTGACGGTGTGCGACAACGCACGGGAGAGTTGCCCGGTGTTCCCCCGCCCGGTGCCCGCCATCCACCTGCCTTTCCACGACCCCCACGGCGAGCCGCTGGAGAGCTTCCTGACCGTGCGCGACGATATCCGCGCCCGGCTGGTGCCGGCGGTGCGCGACGCACTCGGCCTTTAGGACAACCTGCCCGACTTGGAGGATGCGATGAGCGACAAACCCTACAACGTGCTGTTCCTGTGCACCGGCAACTCGGCCCGTTCCATCATGGCCGAGGTCCTTCTCAACAGCATGGGGCAAGGCCGCTTCCGGGCCTACAGCGCCGGCAGCCATCCGGCCGGCCGGGTCAATCCCCACGCCCTGCAGCTGCTGGAGAAGAACCACCTGCCGACCGCGGGCCTGCGCTCCAAGGACTGGGCGGAGTTCGCCCGGCCGGGCGCCCCGGACCTGGACTTCGTCTTCACCGTCTGCGACCGCGCCGCCGGCGAGGTCTGCCCGGTCTGGCCAGGACAGCCCATGACCGCCCATTGGGGCATACCCGACCCGGCCGAGGTGGAAGGCAGCGAGGAGCAGATACGGAGGGCCTTCTTCCAGGCCTTCCACCAGTTGCAGAACCGCATCGGACTGTTCGCCAACCTGCCCCTCGCCTCCCTCGACCGCCTGTCCCTGCAGAAACAGCTGGATGCGATCGGCAAGGACAGCCAGCCGTGAGCGTCCAATGCGAGGTCGCCGCCAGGCGCGCGGCGGGTTTGGCAAACCCGGCGCCGATGAGCCTGTTCGAGCGCTGGCTGAGCCTGTGGGTGGCGCTGTGCATCGTCGCCGGCGTCGCTCTGGGGCAGCTCTTCCCGGCGCCCTTCCAGGCCCTCGGCCGCATGGAGGTGGCTCAGGTCAACCTTCCGGTCGGCCTGCTCATCTGGGTGATGATCATCCCCATGCTGATGAAGATCGACTTCGGCGCCCTGCATCAGGTGAAGGAACATTGGCGCGGCATCGGCGTTACCCTGTTCGTGAACTGGGCGGTGAAGCCCTTCTCCATGGCCCTGCTGGCCTGGCTGTTCATCCGCCACTGGTTCGCCCCCTACCTCCCGGCCGAGCAGCTGGACAGCTACGTCGCCGGCCTCATCCTGCTGGCCGCGGCGCCCTGCACCGCCATGGTCTTCGTCTGGAGCCGCCTGTCCAATGGCGACCCCTATTTCACCCTCAGCCAGGTGGCGTTGAACGACACCATCATGATCTTCGCCTTCGCGCCCATCGTCGGGCTGCTGCTCGGGCTGTCGGCGATCGTCGTGCCCTGGGACACGCTGTTCGCCTCGGTGGTGCTGTATATCGTCATCCCGGTGATCCTCGCCCAGGCCTGGCGCAAGCACCTGTTGAAGCAAGGGCAGGCGAAGTTCGACGCGACGCTCGCCACGCTCGGGCACGCCTCCATCCTGGCCCTGCTCGCCACCCTGGTGCTGCTGTTCGCCTTCCAGGGCGAGGCGATCCTGAAACAGCCGCTGATCATCGCCCTGCTGGCGGTGCCCATCCTGATCCAGGTGTTCTTCAACTCGGCGCTGGCCTACTGGCTCAACCGCCGCGTCGGCGAGAAGCACAGCGTGGCCTGCCCCTCGGCCCTGATCGGCGCGTCCAACTTCTTCGAGCTGGCGGTGGCGGCGGCCATCTCCCTGTTCGGCTTCGAGTCGGGCGCGGCGCTTGCCACCGTGGTGGGGGTGCTGATCGAGGTGCCAGTGATGCTGCTGGTGGTGAAGGTGGTCAATCGCAGCCGCGGCTGGTACGAGCGGGGCATCGCCCGTGTTTGACGCCCTCGGCGATCTGGTCGCCTACCGCTGGCTCGGCCTGGAGGGCAGCCCGGCCGGCGCCGCCCTGCACTTCTTCGTCATGGACGTGGCGAAGATCCTGGTGCTGCTGACCACGGTGATCTACCTGATGGGCTGGCTGCGCGCCCTGCTCACGCCGGAGCGGGTGCGGGCGATGATGAAGGGCCGTTCGGGCCCTGGCGCCCGGCTCACGGCGGTGGGCCTGGGGGCGGTGACCCCCTTCTGCTCCTGCTCCTCCATTCCCCTCTTCATCGGCTTCGTCGAGGCCGGCATCCCGCTCGGCGTGACCCTGTCCTTCCTGATCGCCAGCCCGATGGTCAACCAGGTGGCGGTGGTGGTGCTGGCCGGCGTGGTGGGCTGGCAGATGACGGCGATCTACGTCCTCACCGGGCTGACCATCGCCTTCGTCGGCGGCTACGTGCTGCAGGCCTTCCGGCTGGAACGCTGGGTGGAGGACTACGTCTGGAAGATCCGCATGGGCGAGGCCATCCTCGCCGACCCGGGCAACGGCGGCCTGCGCGCCCGGCACGACTACGCCTGGAACGAGGTGCGCCAGATCGTCGGCCGGATCTGGAAGTTCGTCCTGATCGGGGTGGGCATCGGCGCCTTCATCCACGGCTACGTGCCGGCCGACTTCGTGGCCCGCATCGCCGGCGACGGCAGCGTGCTGTCGGTGGTCGTCGCCGTGCTGGCCGGCATCCCCATGTACTCCGATGCCGTGGGCATCATCCCGGTGGCCGAGGCCCTGCTCGGCAAGGGCGTGCCGGTCGGCACCGTGCTCGCCTTCATGATGGCCGTGGTGGCCCTGTCCCTGCCGGAGATGCTGATCCTGCGCCGCGTGGTCAAATGGCCCCTGCTGGGGGTCTTCGCCGGCTATCTCGCCGTCGCCTTCGTGCTGGTGGGCGTCGGCCTCAATGCCCTGAGGAGCGTGTCATGAACGAGAACGAACAGGATGCCCTGCGCGGCCGGGTGCGCGAGGTCTACGGCGCGGTCGCCCGCGGCGAGGCGGGCGGCTGCTGCGCCCCAGGGCCAGCCGCGATCGCCGCCGAGCGCCTCGGCTACGCGCCGGAGGAACTCGCCGGTCTGCCCGAGGGGGCCGACCTGGGCCTGGGCTGCGGCAACCCGCGGGCCATCGCCGCCCTCCAGCCCGGCGAGACGGTGCTCGACCTGGGCAGCGGCGCCGGCTTCGACGCCTTCCTCGCCGCCCGCGCGGTGGGCGAGGGTGGCCGGGTGATCGGGGTGGACATGACGCCGGACATGGTTGCCAGGGCGCGCGCCAACGCCGGGCGCCTCGCCGCCGAGGTGGGCGGCCAAGGCAAGGTCGAATTCCGCCTCGGCGAGATCGAGGCCCTGCCGGTGGCCGACGCGAGCGTGGACGTGATCCTGTCCAACTGCGTCGTCAACCTGTCGCCGGACAAGGCGCGCGTCTTCCGCGAGGCCTTCCGGGTGCTGAAGCCCGGCGGCCGGCTGGCGATCAGCGACGTGGTGGCCACCGCCGAGCTGCCCGAGGCCCTGCGCCGCGACGCGCACCTGCACAGCTGCTGTATCGGCGGCACGGCGTTGATCGACGAGCTGCAAGGCCTGCTGGCCGCCGCCGGCTTCGTCGGCATCCGCATCGCGCCGAAGGACGAGAGCCGGGAGTTCATCCGCGACTGGCACGCAGATGATGTGATCCCCGGCCGCGGCGTCGAGGACTATGTCGTGTCGGCCACGATCGAGGCCGTCAAGCCGGGCGGCAGGACCGCGCGCCCCGCCGCCGACGACGCGCCTCCGCTGCACGCCGCCATCGTCTCCCTGGTGGCCCTGGCCGCCAACATCGCCGCCAACCACCCCAAGCAGGGCCTCTGCCAGGTGGAAAAGCTGCGCGGGCTGGGCGTGCCGGAGGCGCACATCCACGCCGTGGTCGACATCGCCCGGCACCTCCGCGACGAGGCCGGCCAGTCCCTGGACAGCCGCTTCGACGAGCAGGCCGCCGCCCTCCTGGCCGCCCCGCCGCCGGCCCGTAGCGCCCCGGACCCGGCCAAGCCGCGCGTGCCGAAGGGCAAGCCGCTCGCCATCCCGGTGGCCGAGGCGGGCGCCTGCTGCACCCCCACCAAATCCGGCCAGTCCTGCTGCTAGGGAAACGCCGAAACCATCCGAGTTCGTCATTGCGAGCAGGTCGGCCTTCAGCCGCGAGGCCCTCGGGGCCGTGGCGGGAAGCAATCCATGAGCCCCATGAAATCGGTATGTGATGGATCGCCACGACACTCCGTGTCGAGCGATGACGGAATTGTTCAGCGCTTACCCAGGAGACATCCATGAAACACATCAAGGTCCTCGGCCCCGGCTGCCGCAACTGCAACACCACCTACGAGCTGATCAGGTCGGTCGCCGCCGCCCAGGGCGTGGCGGTGGAGCTGGAGAAGGTGGAGGACATGGCCGCCATCCTCGGCTACGGCGTCCTGTCCACCCCGGGCGTGGTGATCGACGGCCAGGTGGTGCATGCCGGCGGCGTGCCCGATCGCCGCAAGGTGGAGTCCTGGCTGGCCTGATCCGGCCCGGCCCCGGTGAGCGACGGGGCGCAAAAATTTTTCCTCCTCGGCCTTGAAAGCGGCCAACCTCGTCCCTATCATCTGGCACTCGCCGGGCACGAGTGCTAACAGCATGCCGCGGCCGAGCGTTGAGTGAACCCCAGATCCGTTACCAGGAGGACATAGATGAAGATTCGTCCCTTGCATGACCGCGTGATCGTCAAGCGCATGGAAGAAGAGCGCAAGACGGCCTCCGGCATCGTCATCCCCGACACCGCCGCCGAGAAGCCCGACCAGGGCGAGGTCGTCGCCGTCGGCCCCGGCAAGCGCAACGACCGGGGCGACCTGATCGCCATGGACCTCAAGGTGGGCGACCGCGTCCTGTTCGGCAAGTATTCCGGCCAGACCGTCAAGGTCGAGGGCGAGGAGCTGCTCGTCATGCGCGAGGAAGACATCATGGGCGTCGTCGAGAAGTAAGACGGCGCATCCGACACGAACTAGGAGATTCTGAACATGGCAGCTAAAGACGTTCGCTTCGGCGATTCCGCCCGTCACCGCATGGTGGCCGGCGTCAACATCCTGGCCGACGCGGTCAAGGTGACCCTGGGCCCGAAAGGCCGCAACGTGGTGCTGGACCGCTCCTTCGGCGCCCCCACCGTGACCAAGGACGGCGTGTCGGTGGCCAAGGAGATCGAGCTGAAGGACAAGTTCGAGAACATGGGCGCGCAGATGGTCAAGGAAGTCGCCTCCAAGACCTCCGACGTGGCCGGTGACGGCACCACCACCGCCACCGTGCTGGCCCAGTCCATCGTCAACGAGGGCATGAAGTTCGTTGCCGCCGGCATGAACCCGATGGACCTCAAGCGTGGCATCGACCGGGCGGTCATTGCGGTGACGGAAGAGCTGAAGAAGCTCTCCAAGCCCTGCACCACCTCCAAGGAGATCGCCCAGGTCGGCGCCATCTCCGCCAACGCCGACACCTCCATCGGCGACATCATCGCCAGCGCCATGGACAAGGTCGGCAAGGAAGGCGTGATCACGGTTGAGGACAGCTCGGGTCTGGAGAACGAACTCGACGTCGTCGAGGGCATGCAGTTCGACCGCGGC
>JALOTG010000114.1 GCA_025458005.1 Thiobacillaceae bacterium | reverse complement strand
TAGGATCACCTGAAAGTCCGGGACAGGCCCGGACCACCACACTGGGAGCTCACCATGAAAACTAAACCCCTCATTCTTGCCCTGCTTGCCGGCCTCGCCGCATCCGGCGGCGCGCAGGCCGCCCTGCACGACCGCGGCGGCGGGCTGATCTATGACGACGTGCTGAACGTCACCTGGCTGCAGGACGCCAACTACGCCAAGACCAGCGGCTACGATGCCGACGGAAAAATGATCTGGGCTCAGGCCGTGGCCTGGGCCGCCAATCTCAGCTATTACGACAACGTGCGCGGTGTCTATTGGGACGATTGGCGCCTGCCCACGCTCGGGCCGGTCAACGGCACGACCTTCCAATACTCACCAAGCCATAATGGCAGCACGGACGTCGGACACAACATCACCAGCCCCAACGCCGAGCTGGCCTACATGTACTACGTCAACCTGGGCCTGACGGGTTATTCCAACCCGGACGGCAGCCACAACCCCAACTGGGGCATCTTCGGCAATGGCACCTACAACGGCACGGACTTTTCCTCATTCGGCCAGAACGATGTCGGACTGATCGATAACCTGCAAAACTTCGTCTACTGGTCCGGACTGGAGTACGCGCGGTATCCCTACAGCGCTTGGAACTTCTACACCCACCACGGCTACCAGGGCGTGATCAGCAAGGACTACGACTTCTACGCGTGGGCGGTTCGTCCCGGCGATGTCGCCGCCCCCATCCCGGAGCCGGAGACCTATGCGCTGCTGTTGGCCGGCCTGGGCTTGGTGGGCTGGGCGGCGCGGCGGCGGCGTGGGTGATGCGGCGCTTGGTGTGCTTCGGCCCTTTCGGGGGTGCAGGGGGCGGTAGCCCCCTGCCGGGGATAAACCCCCTGCGGTTTGTCGAATGTTCTTACACCCATTTCTAACCTTGGCCCGCTACGAACACCTGCCCATCTACAAAGCCGCACTGGATGCGGCGGTGCACTTCGAGCAGGTGGTGGCGGGGTTTTCGCGTTATCACAAATAGTTGCTTGGCACCGAGTTGCGCCAGGCCAGCCGCGAGGTGATCCAGCAGGTGATCCGCGCCAACGCGGCGCGGGAGCGGTTGCCGCAACTGCTCAAGTTGCGCGATGACCTGAATGAGGTGCTGGCCTCGTATCTGGGGCACGTCAAGCTGGCCGACAGCTTCAGGCTGCATCAGGGCTTGCTGCGCGATTTCCCGTTTCTCGGCGAATACTTCGGCACGGACCTGGCGAGGGGCACGCTGAGGCGCAAGGACACGGCCCCACCAGGCCTGCGCGGCGTGGCCTGGCAGTACCGGCATTTCCGGCGTTGTTTTCCCCGGGATGTGCTGTTCCTAGAGGTCGGCAGGTTCGTCGAGTTCTACCGGCTAGGCGATGTGTTCGTCGCCACCGAGCTGGAGCTGCAGTCCATGGCGCGGAATCGGCGCGGCGTGCGTTACGGTTTTCCGCTTGCGCATTCGGGCAGCCATCTCCTGAGGCTATTGGCTAAAGGGTGTTCGGACACACTCCGAAGAGATCGGGCGCTTTCTGGACGGGGTCAAGGAGCGGGGGCCGCGCTACAGGTTCGAGAGCCCGGCGTGATACATCGGGCGTCTTCGTCTCCACACATGGCAGCGGCGCGGAAACCAGCTTTGCTGGACGCTTTCAAGGCACGCATTTCCCTTGCTCCACCCAAACCCCTAAAATGCTAGCCTTTGTCCGGCCGGAACACGATTCGGCCGTCTTTGTTCAGCAGGCAATTACCATGTTCACAGGCATCATTCAGGCCGTCGGCCGCGTCAGCCACCTGGTGGAAAGCGCCGGCGGCGACGCCCGGATCGACATCGCCGCCGCCGGGCTGGACCTCACCGACGTCGCCCTCGGCGACTCCATCGCCTGCAATGGCGTGTGCCTCACGGTGGTGGAGCGGGGCGCGGACCACTTCGGGGTGGACGTCTCGCTCGAGACCTTCTCCTGCACCGTCGGCTTCGCCCCCGGCGAGGCCGTCAACCTGGAGAAGGCGCTGCGGGTGTCCGACCGCCTGGGCGGGCACCTGGTCTCCGGCCATGTCGACGGCGTCGGCGAGGTGCTGCGCTTCGACCCGGTCGGCGACAGCATGCGCCTGGACATCCGCGCCCCGCGTGACCTGGAGCGCTACATCGCGGCCAAGGGCTCGATCGCCTTGATGGGCGTCTCCCTGACCGTCAACCGCGTGCACGAGGGCGAGTTCTCCATCAACCTCATCCCGCACACCCTGAAGGAGACCATGCTCGGGCAACTCCGGCCGGGCAGCCGGGTCAATCTGGAGGCGGACATGCTGGCCCGCTACGCGGAGCGCCTGCTCGCCTACGCCAACGCCACGGACAAGGACTGAGGGCAACACCGACATGAGCCTGACCCCCATCGAAGAAATCATCGCCGAGATCCGCGCCGGCCGCATGGTCATCCTGGTCGACGAGGAGGACCGCGAGAACGAGGGCGACCTGGTGATGGCCGCCGAGCATGTCACGCCCGAGGCCATCAACTTCATGGCCAAGCATGGCCGGGGGCTGATCTGCCTGACCCTGACCGACGCGCGCTGCCGCCAACTCGGCCTGAGCATGATGGTGCGCGACAACCAGACGCCGCACGGCACCGCCTTCACCGTGTCCATCGAGGCGGCGGAAGGCGTGACCACCGGCATCTCCGCCCACGACCGCGCCCGCACCGTGCAGGCGGCTGTGGCCAGGCACGCGCGGCCGAGCGACATCATCCAGCCCGGCCACATCTTCCCGCTGCGCGCCCAGGACGGCGGCGTGCTGGTGCGCGCCGGGCACACCGAGGCGGGCTGCGACCTGGCGGCCCTGGCCGATCTCACGCCGGCGGCGGTGATCTGCGAGATCCTCAAGGAGGACGGCACCATGGCGCGGCTGCCGGACCTGATGGAATACGCCCGCGAGCACGGCCTGAAGATCGGCACCATCGCCGACCTGATCCACTACCGGGCCGCCCACGAGAGCCTGGTCGAGCGCGCCGGCGAGCGGGACCTGGAGACGCCCCACGGCCTCTTCCGGCTGGTGGTCTACCGCGACAAGGTCACCCGCGCCACCCACCTGGCCCTGACCCGCGGCGAGATCGCCCCGGCGCGGGAGACCCTGGTGCGGGTGCACGAGCCGGTATCCCTGCTCGACGTGCTGGAGGTGCCGTCCACCGGACACGCCTACAGCGTGCCGGAGGCCCTGCGCCTGATCGCCGAGGCCGGCCAGGGCGCCGTCGTCCTGCTGCACCGGCCCGAGTCGGCCGAGGACCTCGCCGGACGCGCGCTGCCGGCGGATGCGCCGCCGCCGGCGCGCAAGTTCGACCTGCGCAACTACGGCATCGGCGCCCAGATCCTGCGCGACCTGGGGGTCGGCCGGATGCGCCTGCTCGCCACCCCCCGCAAGATGCCCGCCATGGACGGCTTCGGCCTGGAAGTGACGGGCTACTACCCAGCCCAAGAGGGAGAATGAGATGGCCCGCTACGACAACATCCTGGAGATCGAACCCAACCTGGACGGCACCGGCCTCAGGATCGGCATCGCCATGAGCCGCTTCAACCAGGACGTCGGCGAGGGCCTGCTGGCCGCCGCCACGGCGACCCTGACCAAGCGGGGGGTGAAGGAGTCGGACATGGTCATCGTCACCGTGCCCGGCGCCCTGGAGCTGCCCCTGGTGCTGAAGCGGATGGCCCAGTCCGGCAGGTTTGACGCCCTGATCGCCCTGGGCGCTGTGATCCGCGGCGAGACCTACCACTTCGAGATCGTCTCCAACGAGATGGCGACGGGCATCACCCGCGTCATCCTGGACACCGACGTGCCCATCGCCAACGGCGTGCTCACCACCAACACCGACCACCAGGCCACCCACCGCATGTCCGAGAAGGGCCGCGACGCCGCCCTGTGCGCCATCGAGATGGTGCGCCTGCTGAAGAGCCTGTGATGGCGTCGGCCAAGGCTGGCGGCAAGAGCCGCGGCAGCCGGCGCATGTCGCGCGAACTGGCGTTGCGCGCCCTGTACCAGTGGCAGCTGGCCGGCGGCGATCTCGCCCGCCTGCTGGCGCACGCCGAGGAGGACGAGGACTATGTCCAGGCCAACGCCCCGCATTTCCAGGGCCTGCTGGAAGGCGTGCTGAAGGAGGCGGGGCGCCTCGACGAGGCCCTGGCGCACCACCTGGACCGACCCGCCGCCCAGCTCTCGCCCATCGAGCATGCCATCCTGCTGATCGGCGCCTACGAGCTCGCGCACAGCCTGGACGTGCCCTACCGGGTGGCGATCAACGAGGCGGTGGAGCTGGCCAAGCGCTACGGCGGCACCGACGGCCACAAGTACGTCAACGGCGTGCTGGACAAGCTGGCCAAGGTCTTGCGGTCGGTGGAGATCGAGGCCGCGGGCCGCTGAGGCCACCGGGGCGGAGGTCGCCGCTCGATCCCATGCCGTCCGAATTCGACCTCATCGCCCGTCACTTCACCCGCGCCTCGCCCGGCGCGCGGCTGGGGGTGGGCGACGACGCGGCCCTGCTGGCGCCTTCGCCCGGCATGGAGATCGCCATCTCCACCGACATGCTGCTGGCCGGCCGGCACTTCCTGCCCGACGCGGATGCCGAGGGCCTCGGCTACAAGACCCTGGCGGTCAACCTGTCCGACCTGGCGGCGATGGGCGCCCGGCCGCGCTGGGCGCTGCTCGCCGTGGCCCTGCCCGAGGCGGACGAGGACTGGCTGGCCGCCTTCAGCCACGGATTCTTCGCGCTCGCCGGCGAGCACGGCGTCGAACTGGTGGGCGGCGACACCACCCGCGGCCCGCTGACCCTGTGCGTCAGCATCCTTGGCGAGGTGGCGCCCGGCCAGGCCCTCACCCGGGCCGGGGCGCGGCCGGGCGACGCGGTCTGGGTATCCGGCGAGCTGGGCGGCGCCGCCCTGGGTCTGGCCCATCTGCGCGGCGAGTCTCGCCTGGCCGAAGCCGAGGCGGCGGCCTGCGTCGAGCGGCTGGAGCAGCCCACGCCCCGCATCGCCCTCGGCCAGGCTCTGCTCGGTATCGCCAGCGCCGCCATCGACGTCTCGGATGGCCTGCTGGCCGATCTGGGCCACATCCTGGAACGCTCCGGCGTCGGCGCCGAACTGCGCTTCGACCGGTTGCCGGCCCATCCCGCCCTGCTGACCCGCCTGCCCGACCCCCTCGCCCGCCGTTGCCTGCTGGCCGGCGGGGACGACTATGAGCTGTGCTTCACCGCGCCCTCTGAACGCGCGGACGACGTGCTGGCCGCTGGCCGAGCGGCGGGCGTGCCGGTGACGCGCATCGGCCGCATCGTCGCCGGGCCGGGGTTGGTCCTGCGCGGGGCGGACGGCGCGCCGATCACGTTCGAGGCGCGCGGCTACGACCACTTCGCCGCCGGCTGAGCCCATGCCGCCCGACTGGCGCTTCCTCGCCGCCCACCCCGCCCATTTCCTCGCCTTCGGCTTCGGCGCCGGGCTCGCTCCCAAGGCGCCGGGCACCTTTGGCACCCTGGTTGCCCTGCCGCTGTACTTTCTCCTCGTCGGCCTGTCCGCTCCCTTCTACTGGGGCCTGGTGCTGCTCGGCGGCCTCATCGGCATCTGGGCCTGCGGGCGAACCGGACGGGCATTGGGCGTGGCCGACCACGGCGGCATCGTCTGGGACGAGATCGTCGCCTTCCTGGCGGTGCTGCCCTTCGCGCCGCCGACCTGGTGGGGATATCTTCTCGCCTTCGCCCTGTTCCGCCTGTTCGACATCTGGAAGCCGTATCCCATCGGCTGGCTGGACGCCCGGGTCGAGGGCGGGCTGGGCGTGATGCTGGACGACGTGCTGGCGGCGGGCTATGCGATCCTCTGCCTGATGGGAGCGAAGGCATGGATCTAGGCCAGGAGGAACTGGAACAGTTGGCTGCCCGGCTGGGCGAGGCGCTCGTGCGCCGGGGCTGGATGCTGGCCTCCGCGGAGTCGTGCACTGGCGGCTGGGCGGCCCAGGCGATCACGGCGGTGGCGGGCAGCTCCGCCTGGTTCGACCGCGGCTTCGTCACCTACAGCAACGCGGCCAAGCAGGACATGCTGGGCGTGCGGGCCGAGACCCTGGCGCGCCACGGGGCGGTGAGCGAGGCCACGGTGCGAGAGATGGCCGCGGGGGGGTTGGCGCGCGGCCAGGCCCGGGCGGTCTTCGCCATCTCCGGCATCGCCGGCCCCGCCGGCGGCAGTCCCGAGACGCCGGTGGGCACCGTATGTTTCGCCTGGGCCCTGGCCGGAAGGCCGCTGGAGAGCGAGGTACGCCATTTCGACGGCGACCGGCGGGCGATCCGGGCCCAGTCCGTCAAGGCGGCGCTGCAAGGGTTGCTCGACCGTCTACAATAGGGCTGCCCCGGCGGTTGCGCCGGGCACCCATTCCTATGTCATAATCGAACGATAGTTCGAAACAAGGGGATCCAATCCATGGACGACAACAAGACCAAGGCGCTCAGCGCCGCGCTTTCCCAGATCGAGAAGCAGTTCGGCAAGGGCTCCATCATGCGCATGGGCGACGGCAGCGTCGCCGAGGACCTGCAGGTCATCTCCACCGGCTCCCTGGGGCTGGACGTCGCGCTGGGCGTGGGTGGCCTGCCGCGCGGGCGGGTGGTGGAGATCTACGGACCGGAATCCTCCGGCAAGACCACGCTCACCCTGCAGGTGGTCGCCGAGGCCCAGAAGCTGGGCGGCACCTGCGCCTTCATCGACGCCGAGCACGCCCTGGACCCGAGCTATGCGCAGAAGCTGGGGGTCAACGTCTCCGAGCTGCTCATCTCCCAGCCGGACACCGGCGAGCAGGCCCTGGAGATCGCCGACATGCTGGTGCGCTCCGGCGCGGTGGACGTGATCGTGGTGGACTCGGTGGCGGCCCTGACGCCGAAGGCCGAGATCGAGGGCGAGATGGGCGACTCCCACGTCGGCCTGCAGGCGCGGCTCATGAGCCAGGCCCTGCGCAAGCTCACCGCCAACATCAAGCGCACCAACACCCTGGTCATCTTCATCAACCAGATCCGCATGAAGATTGGCGTCATGTTCGGCAACCCCGAGACTACCACCGGCGGCAACGCGCTCAAGTTCTACGCCTCCGTGCGCCTGGACATCCGCCGCATCGGCTCGATCAAGAAGGGCGAGGAGGTGATCGGCAGCGAGACGCGCGTGAAGGTAGTCAAGAACAAGGTCTCGCCGCCGTTCAAGGAGGCCATCTTCGACATCCTCTACGGCCAGGGCATCTCCCGCGAAGGCGAGATCATCGAGCTGGGCGTGAACCACAAGCTGATCGACAAGTCCGGCGCCTGGTACGCCTACCAGGGCGAGAAGATCGGCCAGGGCAAGGACAACGCCCGCGAGTACCTCAAGGAGCACGCCGAGATCGCCCAGGAGATCGAGGGCCAGATCCGCGAGAGGCTGGGCGTCAAGGGTGCCGCCGCCCCGGCCGCGTCCATCGAGGAGTGAAGGCGCTGCGGTCGTGACGCTGCGCGAGCGGGCCCTGAACCTGCTGGCCAGGCGCGAGCACGGTCGGGCGGAACTGGCCCGCAAGCTGGCGCCGCACGCCGAAGGGGAGGATCTCGACGCGTTGCTCGACGGCCTGGAACGTGAGGGGTTGCTGTCCGATGCGCGCTATGCCGAGACCGTGGGGCATGCCCGTTCGGGGCGCTATGGCAGCCTGCGCCTGAAACAGGAACTGCGCGAGAAAGGGGTGCCGGAGGCACTCGTCAGCCGCACGGTGGCGACCGCCAGAGAGCAGGATCTGGCGGCCTGCCGGGCGGTCTGGCTGAAGAAGTTCGGCGCCCTTGCCGGCGACCTGAAGGAAAAGTCCCGGCAGTACCGATTCCTGATCGGCCGGGGCTTCCCTGCCGAGGTCGTGGCCAGGGTGGTCGGCGGATTAGCCGAAGACTAGAGTCTGGCCTCCAGCACCCGGGTGATCTCCGCGTCGGTCAGCGCGACGGGATTGGTCTTCATGCTGCTGCCCCGGCTGTTGGCGACGATGCGCGGGAAGTCCGCGCGGCTGACGCCGTAGGCAGCCAGCCGGGGCAGCTCCAGCCGCAGCGTCCAGTCCTGCAGGATTTCCAACAGCGCGCAGATGGCCTCGCTGTCACCGAGCCTCCGGCCGGCCAGCAGGCGCCCCACCTCGGCGTATTTCCTCAGGGCCGGCGCGTCGGCGGCGCGATCCCTGAGGGCATCCACGTTGATCCGGGTGGCTTCCGCCACCAGGGTGCCGCACACCACACCGTGCGGGACGGGGAAGAAGGCCCCCAGCGGCGAGGCCAGGCCATGCACCGAGCCGAGCCCGACCTGGGCCAGGGTGATGCCTGAGAGCAGCGCCGCGTAGGCCATGCGGGCGCGGCAGTCGGCGGGATCCTGCGTGCCCTCGTACCAGGGCAGCAGCCCGTCCCGAGCCGCCTCCAGGCCGGACCAGGCCAAGGCGTCTGTCATCGGGTTGGCCTTGCTCGACACATAGGACTCCAGCAACTGCGTGAAAGCGTCCATGCCGTTGGCGGCCAGGACCGACCGCGGGCAGCTTGCCACCAGATCCGGATCGACGACGGCGTATTCGGCCACCAGTTGCTCGTCCCGGAAGGATTTCTTGAAGCCCCGCGCGCCCTGCTCGCTGAGCACTGCGTTCTTGGTCGCCTCCGAGCCCGTCCCGGCGGTGGTCGGCACGGCGATGAACGGCACGGACGGCCCGCGATAGGGCAATTCCGGGCCCACCCCTTCCAGGTGATCGCGCACCGAATTGCCAGGGAGGAGCAACCCGGCGATGGCCTTGGCGGCATCTAGGGCGCTGCCGCCACCGATGCCCAGGACCACCTCAATGCCCTGCCCGCGGAATCGGGCGACGCCCTCGTCGACCAGGTCGGGCGACGGTTCGCCGGAGATCGTTATCGCGTCCCAGGTCAGCCCCCTGTCATGCAGGCCTTTCTGCAAGACCTGCCAATGCGGACTATCCTGAAATGACCGAGCGCCCGTGACGATCAACAGGCGCTTCCCGTAGCGGGCGATAAGGTTGTGCAGGTTGTGTGCGACGCCGGGGCCGAATTCGATGCGCGGCAGTCGCGCGATGCTGAATTTCATGATGTTCTGCGTGTGGGGATCGGGGAGACTCATCCTAGCGCGGCGGCGGTTTTCGGCAAGCTGCAGGAAGTTTTGAAAT